>NZ_JBWKPP010000005.1:227290-398896 GCF_059418305.1 Acidovorax sp. GW821-FHT09B03 | reverse complement strand
TCTGGTCAAAGACCGCAGATGACATCCTCGCGAGTGTCGAGAGATTTTGCCTGCGAACTTCTAACTCACGACACTAGCGTGCTGCCCCACAAATCAGTGGTGCCAAAACCGCGCCTTTCACACGCGTGGATGCGTTGCAAATCTTCGCGATGGCGCTGTAGCAAGCAATCATCGCTGCACGGGCGCAGACTTGGGTTCGATGGTCTAGACTTTCGCGAGCGGCCAGCCAGAGGCGCCCATTGGGCCTTGGGCTTCAGAGGCAACATGGACGAAGAACTTCTTCAGAAAATTGAGGCTGCCCTCGCAGAAATTCGCCCGATGGCTGCGCAGGCTTTCGCGCCAGCGGTAAGCATCGAGCGCCAACTGGTGTGGTGCCGCAATTTCGTTCTGGGCATTCCGCGCGAGGACCCGCCGGGTCCGTTGTCCATGGGCCTTGTTGCTGTGCGCGAGTTCGACATGTACGGAGACCGACCAGAGCTCGCCGCCCTGGTCAGCGAGGTTCAGCGCCTGGTACAGGCAAAGATCCAGACCCGCTGAGGGGCACGGAATGTGGCCAGGAGCGGACATCGCGACGCATGCGTTTTCGGTCAACCCCGTCACGCTGTTCGTCCATCTGGACAATCCACCGAGCGTGCTGGCGGGCTCGACCAGCCCGACTCCTTACTGGGCTGAGCTCGCTGTGGACTGACGAGTAGCGCGCCAATACGATCGCACCCCCTCTCCAATGACTACGCGCCGGGTGCGCAAAGGCGCCGCAAGTCCACTTCTCTTTGCGACGGCTCCACGGTGAAGTGGGAGGCAGAAGAAATCCAATCGAATGCTGCCTGCAGACCCTCCACAAGCGGCGTCTGAGGTCGCTCGCTCCAGGTGGCCAGTTTCTGCGTCGACAAGATCAGGTGTGCCTTGCGGAAGGGGAAATACTCCCGTGCCGGGATGGTGGAGTCCGAGACATGAACGACATGGCTCTGGCGACCGGCGATCTGCCCAAGAAGTGCGATGTACTGATTGAAGGAAACGTACGTTGGTGATGCCAGGTTGTAGATTCCGGGAGCCACGGCACACTGCGGGTCCAGGAATCCGACGATGGCGCGCGTCAAATCGTCAATGCCCACGAACTGAATGAGCGTCTCCCCGTCTGCAGGGACAAAAATCGGGTCCTGCGCCAGCTGTCTGGCCCACACGAAGCGCTCCCGGTCCAGGTTGTTCCCGGGGCCATGGATGTACGGCGGCCGAACCACGAATTGGCGAGGGATCGAGGATGCGCAGAGCACTGTCTCGGCCGCGGCCTTGTCGCGGCCATACGTTCCCCAGATGCCATCCCCGTGTGCAGGCGATGCCTCAGAAAACGGGAGTGGCGCGGTGGACCGCTCATAGACCGCGGCAGAGCTGAGCAACACATAGGTGGTGGGCATCGCCTGCAGCCCGGCAAGGAACGCACGGCAATCCTCCGGGCCGTAGCAAGAAGCGTCGACCACTGCATCAAAAGTGTGTCCGCGCAAGCGCGATGCCAGTTGGTGCGCATCCCGCCGGTCACAGGCGATGTGGTGTGCAGCGCCCCAGTCGGCCTGAACCAACCCACGCGTCACCGCCGTGACGTCGAAGCCCTGTGCGATCAATCGCTGCAGCAACGCGCGGCCGACAAACACCGACCCTCCCAGGAGCAGTATCTTCTGCATAGATAGAGACTTTGCGGTTGGAGTGGGCTAACCCGTGGCCAAGATGGTACTGAAATCCATGTGCGGTGGCCACATGCCCAACGCGGCGTCAGAGGGCGGCAATTTTCCCGTCGGCCCCGAAGAAATAAATGTCCTCATGCTTGAAGCCCCATTGGCCTCCCAGTTCACGGATGTGAGGTTCAAACGTAAACAGCTTTGCATCGCCGAGCCGTGCGCTGTTACCCGCCTCGATGAATCGACGATCTATTCGAGAGGATTCGATACTGTGTCCAACGTTGCCTAAGAAGTCCAGATTTTCGAAGCCAAGGGCGGCGATCTCCGCGTTCGCAAAATCGAACAGGTGCTCGAAGCTTGTTTCCCTGGTTGCGAAAGAGATCACTCGCCGATGTAGTTGTCGCTCTGCGTCCAAACCCCGCTTGAACTCAGGCAATGTGGGCATATTCGTGTGCCGACCGTTTTCGACAACAAAGCTGCGGGCGCAGTCTCCCCAGGCTCCATTCAGCGACGGACTTAAGTCGACGGTGACGAGATTGGTGGCGCCGACGGGCTCGCTTTCAGGCACATAGTTCGCACCTGACACGGACAAGCAACTCCGGGAACCTAAAAGAACAAACGCCGGGCAGTCGTAGTACCAAGTGGCTGTTATGCCAAGGCGTTTCATCATCGAGGTCGCACGCGCGGCGATTGTCCTCTCGCTATCGTCGGGGGTGATGGTCTCGCCCAGGTCTGCGAGCACCCGTCTGGCAATGGCTTGGACTTCGCGATGGTGTCTGATCGTCGGCATGTGGGCTTCCAGGAAAAGCGGAGAAACATCGCCACAAAGCGTCGAAAGCCCGCTGGGGGCCGATTGTCAAAATCTAGACTACACGCCGACAGGCTGCAGTCCAAGCAGGAATTTGTCCATCATGAAAGGCAGGCATCTGGAGCCATCGGGGGCAGGGCTTGATGGGGCTGCAGGTTGACTGCGGCTAGTGTGCTGTCCCCCCAATCGGTGCATCGAATGGCAGGCCCTGGCCGGCCGCCCCCTCACGACACCGCCATCACCCCCGCCACCACCAGCATGCACGCCCCGAACGCCAGCCCCTGCAGCCGAATGGCACGCGGGCTTTGCGCGCGGCTGAAGAGCACCTGCCCGCCATAGATCCACACGAAGTGGCAAGCCAGGCCCACCACGACGAAGACCACGGCCATCTGCAGCACCTGGGCCGAGAGCGGCAGCGCAGGCGAGAGGAACTGCGAGAACATCACCAGAATCATCGAGTGCACCTTGGGGTTGAGGCTCAGCGAGACAAACCCGTCGACGAAACCCAGCGGCCGCAGGTCCTGCCGCTCGGTTGCGCCCGCGCTGCGAAAGAAACACCAGGCCAGGTACACGATGTAGGCCGTGCCGCCCCACTTGAGCGCGGTGTAGGCGGCTGGGTTGCGCGCGAACACCTCGCTCAGCCCGAAGCCATACACCAGGCACCACACCAGGTTGCCAGCCTCGAAACCCATCCAGAACGGCACCGTGCGCCGCAGCCCGAACTGCCCGCCCGATGCGGCCAGCACCGTATTGCCCGGGCCGGGGCTGACGATCATGGGCACGGCAAAGGCAAGGATCAGGAGCCAGGTGGACAGGGCGATCATGGGCGGCGCTTCCAATACAACAACGGAGGGAGAAAGCGCCGATTACAGCGGCCACACGCGCTGTTGCCAAACGATGTAATCTCATGCCATCGATAAGTAATATTGATGGAGAGGACCTCTCGCAATGGCCCGACGCCTGCCCCCGCTGAATGCCCTGCGCGCCTTCGAGGCCGCGGCGCGCCACCACAGCTTCACGCGGGCGGCGGACGAGTTGCACGTGACGCAGGCGGCCATCAGCCACCAGGTGCGGCAGCTCGAAGAGTGGCTGGGGCTCAAGTTGTTCGAGCGCCAGGGCCACACGCTCACCCGCACCGCGGCCGGCAAGGCCTATGCCCCCGAGCTCAGCCGCCTGCTCGACGCCCTGGCCAGCGCCACCGAGCGCGTGGCCGGCAACGACCGCAGCCTGGTCGGCCCCCTGCGCATCACCGCCCTGCCCTCGTTCGTAGCACGCTGGCTGGTGCCACGGCTGGCGCACTTTAGGGCGCTGTACCCGGGCATCGACCTGCACATCACCAGCGAGCTGGCGCTGCACGACTTTGCGCACGACGGCTTCGACCTGGCCATCCGCCTGGGGCTGGGGCGCTGGCCCGGCCTGCAGGCCGACCTGGTCTCGCGCGAGCGCCTGTCGCCCGTGTGCAGCCCTGCCCTGCTGTCGGCGCAGGCACCGCTGGCCACCGTGGCCGACCTGCAGGCCCACACCCTGCTGCACGACCAGCCGGGCGACCTGTGGCCGCGCTGGCTGGCCCTGGCCGGCGCCAGCCGCAGCGAGGCCGAGGCCATCGCGCGTGCGGGCCCGGGGTTCAGCGATTCGGCCCTGGTGCTGCAGGCCGCCGCCGAGGGCCAGGGCGTGGCGCTGGGGCGCATGTTCCTGGCCTCGGCCGACATCACGGCGGGGCGGCTGGTCAAGCCCTTTGCGCTCGACCTGCCCAACGACTACAGCTACTGGCTGGCCTACCCCCCGGCGGCGGCCGGGCAGCCGCGCCTGGCGGCGTTTCGCAACTGGGTATTGGCAGAAACATCGGCCTGGCGCAACACCTGAACGGGTGGGCACGCCACGGCCCGGTGCACGCCCTTTTTGTAACGGGGAAATGCCGGGCACCCGCCTCAGTGATAATGAATTTCCGATTGCCTCCTCCATCCACCCTCCGTCCCTGGACCGACCGAAGACCCCCATGCTGTGTGCTGTTGTCCTGTGTATCGCAGCCCTGGCAGGCGGGCAGCAGCCGCAACCGCAGCAGCGGCCCGTTTCCTCGGATGGCTGGTTCACGCTGAGCGGCGACCGCGCCGATGCGGGCAAGAACCTGATCGAGATCCTGCCCGAGCCCATCGGCGTGGACCAGCGTGTGGTGCTCGACCTGCGCGTCTCGCGCGACCAGCAGCGCACCTCGTTCCGCGGGCAGAAGTACCGCTCCTACTACGCCAAGGTCGTGGTCGACTGCCCCTCGCGCAAGGCCTGGTACCTGTGGCTTGCGTACTACGCACAGCCCGAGTGGGGCGGCCCCAGCGTCGGCCGCGAGGAGTACAAGGAGGGCGAGGCCCCGGTGCTGTTCAAGGACATGTCCAGCGAATGGTCGCGGCGCATGATTTCGGCGGCTTGCAAGGTGCGCAATCTGTAGTGCCGGCTCCTGCCCGCACTGTCCAGTCTCCGTCCGACCGGTGAGCGATGCACCTCCCTGCGCTTTCTCGATCAGGCCCGAGGCCTTTGATCCAACAGGCGCCCTGCATCCGGTGATGCCTCAATCGGTGATGCGCACAGCCTGCACCTGGTTACCCAGCCGCAAGTACAACAGCCCGTCGGCTCCCATCCACCAGGGTCCCACCAGCGGCGGCAGCTGCGCAGCACTGCCCGTGGGCAACGCCCACTGCGGCACCAGGCGCCATGCCTGGCCCCCCAGGGTCAGCACCATGCTGCCGTTGGCCGCTGAGGGCTGCACTGCAAGCCCGGCACCCGGCATCGCGGCGCTCACGATGGCGCCCGCCTGGGTGTAGTTGAGCAGCGATGGCAGCAACAACTGCCTTGCGCCCGGCCCTGTCTGCAGGTAGATGCGGCCCTGCTCGTCCAAGCCGATGCGGGGCGTGCCGGCGATGGCGCCGGCGCCGGCCCAGTCCGGCCGCAGCACATAGGTCTGCCCGCCCGTGCGCAGCTGCAGCACGCCTTCGGCGCCGAGCTTGATCGTCGCATCGGGCAGCACGGCTGTCACCGCGTTGGCCAGGCCGGCCAGGTCGGCCACTGCGGGGGCGAACTGCACCACCACGCCGCCGCGCACCCAGCGCAGCAGGCCCAGGGGGGTGAACGTGAGGCCATCGGGCAGGCGCGCATCGATGGTGATGGGCAGCGTGGGCAGCAGTTGGAAGACCTGGCCGCCATCGCGCACCAGCAGCACGCCGGAAGGCGTCACCTCCAGCCCCAGGGCCAGGTTGCTGCCCGACAGGCGCGCCAGTGCGCCAGTCAGTCGGGCGAATGCCTTGTTGTCCACCGTGATGGACGCAGGCAGACTGGCAAAGGCCATCGCATCGCCTGGCTGCTGGGTGTCGCCCTTGAGCGAGCCCAGGGTGATCGCAACCACGGCGCCCTGGTCGTTGACCTGCAGCCGCTCGCCGGCCTGCAAGCCCATGCTGCCCACGGCGGGCAAGCTGCCTGCCGGGGCGGTGAGCGAGCCCACCTGCACTGCCACAGCCAGCGGCTGGGCTTCGATGACGGTGTTGGCGCTGCCGGAGCTGAGCAGCACCTGACCCGCCAGCACCATGGGCTGGCCCACGGCGCTCGCGGTCATGGTGGCCCAGCCCTGCAGCACCACCAGCACCAGTACGCTTTTGCCGTTGACCTCGGCGATGCGCAGCTGTGTGCCGGGCAGTGCCTGCACCGATACCGGCTGGCCGTTGACGATGACCTGCAAGGTCACCGGCGTGGTGCCCGTGCCGGGCAGCACGATGGTGCCGCCAGCAGCGCCCGGGCCCACCACCACCGGCACGGACGGATCGGTGACGGTTGCGGTGCCGGAGGTGTTCAGCGGCAGGGTCGGGGCGGAGACGGGCTCGTCCGGCACCTGGGGGGCGGGCAGGCTGACCGAAAAGACGCCCGGCATCGTGGCCACCCGCTGCAGGTTTCCATTGGCATCCCGTGCACCGGCAACCCGTACGTCCACTGCAGCAAAGGTCGCCACACCGGCGCCCACCGTGTAGTTCTGCACATAGTGCGTGCTGTCGGCCCAGTTGCCCGTGGTCGCCGTCAGAATCGTACCCAGGCTCTGGTTGGGGAAGCTCAGCGTAGGCGTGCTGGCCGTGTCCATGGCTTCACTGAACGCCACGGTCAGCGTCTGCACGCCGCTGGCGGGCACCCCGCTGCGGAGGGTTGCAGCGCTGGGCGTCACGCTGCCGACGGTGGGGTTCTTGGTGTCGATGCTGAACACGCCCGTGAGAGCGGTGTCGCTGTTCTTGATGTTGGTATCGTCCTTGCGGCCTACGCCGCCCGCCACCGTGATGTTGATGCTGTCGAACTGCTCATCGCCATCCGCAATCGTCCAATAGATTCTGACCGCATTGCGACTCGCCCATGTCGCGGAGAGGTTCGTCAAGCTGAGCGGTATGCCGCCGGTATTGGTGAACACCAGGTTCGGGCACAGATAGTTGAGCGTCACTCCGTTGGGACACCCTGCATAGTCTGTCGCAATGTTGTACCGGATGACGAACTCGACGGTTTTCCCGATATCGGCGTCGGTGATGACACGGCCACTGCCCGCGGGGTTCACGAAAACGTTGTCGATGACGCCCCGCATGTCTTGCACGCTCGGCGGCGGAATGACGACGACGTAAGGCGTGATGTCGAATACATCGGCCTTGAACCCTGGCACCTGTGCCGCGCCCAGCGTGTCCTGCGCGCCATCCACGGCCACATCAACGGTGCTGGTGTTCACCGTGACATAGTCCGCCTCATAGATCTGCCGGAATGTCGTTGCATTGACCCAGTCCGAACTTTTCGGCATGAGAAACGAGCCCGGGTCTTCTCCAGGGGTCGGAAAGGAGAGCACGGGATTGACTGCCGTGTCCATGGGGCTGTCGTAGGTCACCATCAGGTAAAACGACTGGCCCGCCTGCACCGGGTTGAGCTCGGACACGATCGACAGCACCGTAGGGGCCGCCAGCGCCAGGGGCGCAGCGAGGCAACAACTCACCAGCAAGACAAGACGGCCCACGACCCGCGCCGCGCCCGAACACATGCGCGCACCGATCCGCGCCATTCCCATCCCGGGAATCATTGGAAAACTCACAAACACCCCTCGCAGGCCGAACGCCTCGACTGTTTATATTTGCGCCATGCGCTGTTGGTTATTGGCAACCCAGCATCCCGAGTGGCGCTGAATTATATCGTTACACCTCAAAATAACGGCCCTCGACCGCGCAGACTCACGTTGCGCGCTCCCCCATCGCCCGCACCATGAACTCGACAAAGCGTGCCAGCTTGGGCAGCTGGCGCCGGTCCGGCGCGTAGACGAGGTGCACCGGGCGCGGTGCGGGGACGCAATGGGTGAGCACCGGCACCAGCCGGCCCTCGCGGATCTCCTCGGCCAGCAGCACCTCGGGCTGCATGATGAGGCCCAGGCCGCGCAGCGCCGCCTGGCGCAGGCCGTCGCCCTGGTTGCAGGTGAAGCGCGCCAACTCGGGCCACTGGAAGGCCTTGCCGCCATCGTCGTACAGCGTCCACTCCACGCGCCGCTGCCAGACCGAATGGCTCAGGCACTGGTGCTGCGCCAGGTCGGCCACGCGCTCGGGGCAGCCATGGCGCGCCAGGTAGCCGGGCGTAGCGGCGATCACCATGCGGTAGGGTTTGAGCGGCCGGGCCACCAGGCCCTCGTCAGCAATGGCGCCGATGCGCACGGCCGCGTCGAAGCCCTCGCCCGGCATATCCACCACGCTGTCGGTCAACTGCAGCTCCAGGCGCACCTGCGGGTGGGCGAGCAGGAAGTCGGCCACCAGCGGCGCGATCACCTGGTTGCCCAGCGTGAAGGGCGCGCTCACGCGCAGCAGGCCCTGGGGCACGGCACGGTTGCGCTCCACCGCCGACTCGGCCCAGCGCACCTGTTCAAGCACGCGCCGGCAGTCCTCGTACAAGGCCGCGCCCACCTCGGTCAGGCTGTTCTGGCGCGTGCTGCGCTGGAACAGGCGTGCGCCCAGGTGCTCCTCCAGTTGGCGGATGTGCTTGCCCACCATCACGGCCGAGATGTCCAGCTGGCGCGCGGCGGCCGCAAAGCTGCCGGCTTCGACCACGGCCACCATGACCTCCATGTTGCGCAGCTTGTCCATGGCGATTGCAAACCCTGGGTTAGTTCAAGAAGAACTTCACTGTACTTTATGTGCTGATTGATTCACAAAACAATCCAGGCTTCTTCAACGCTTTCGGGCAACACCCGCAAAAGGAACAAGCCATGTCCTCCACCAGCAAGGTTCTTCTCATCGGCGCCAGCGGCACCATCGGCCAGGCCGTATGGGCCAACCTCTCGGCGCGCCACGAGGTCATCACCGCGGGCCGCAACAGCGGCACGCACCGCGCCGACTTCGCGCAACCGGGCGGCGTGGCCGCCTTGCTCAAGGCCGTGGGCAAGGTCGATGCCATCGTGAGCACCGCCGGCAACCTGCACTTCGGCCCTCTGGCCGAGATGACGCCCGAGCAGTTCAACCTGGGCCTGCAAGACAAGCTCCTGGGCCAGGTGCAACTGGCGCTGCTGGGCCAGCACTACCTCAACGAGGGTGGCTCGATCACGCTGACCAGCGGCATCGTGGGCATCGAGCCCATCCGCAACGGCGCCAACGCCACGGCGGTAAATGCCGCCATCGACGGCTTCGTGGCGGCTGCCGCCATCGAGCTGCTGCCGCGCGGCCTGCGCATCAACGCCGTGAGCCCCACCATCCTGACCGAGTCGGTGGGCAGCTACGGCCCGTTTTTCCCAGGCTTCGAGACCGTGCCGGCCGCCCGCGCCGCCCTGGCCTACCAGCGCAGCGTGGAAGGCGGGCAGACCGGGCGGGTCTATCGCGTGGGGGGCTGACAAAGCCGGTGGCGGTGGCGGGCGCGCGGGCCTGCAGGGTCGTGCGCCCACGCGGCAACCGCCTGCCCGCAACACGGATGCCAGGTGGCCCCGGCCCTGCACCGCCGCCCTCAGGCGATCAGATTGCCCGTCGAAATGGTGCCGATGGTCCCCGTCAATTGCACGAAGAAGTCGGTGTCGTCGAACTGGGCGGTGTTGGAGCCCGTGTTCTGGAACAGGTAGGTGCCTGAGGCCGTACCGGTCTGGATGGTGATGAGGTAGGCCTGGCCGGTGTTGTTGAGCACGATGGACAGGCCGCCGCCGATGGTGGCCAGGTAGTTGCCGGTGTCGGCATTGCCGATGATGTAGGAGCCCACGGACGAGGCATTCACGCCGGTCTTGAAGTAGTCCGTGCCGGTGGAGTTGAAGTTGCCCACGATGTCGATCTGCGTGCGGTTCGACATGTTGGCGCCGGTGGCGATCAGTGTCTCCGAGCCCGAGCCCGAGAACTGCAGGTTGATCGTGTCGACCGCTGCCCCACCCGTGATCGTCGTGGAGGCGGCGCTGGAGCCCAGCAGGTTCAGCGTCTGGCCGCCGGTGCCTAGGGTGATCACGTTGTCACCGATGCTCTTGGTGTAGTTGAGGGTGACGCCCGCGCCGTCCTGGTTGGTGACACTGGCCGTGCCGGTGCTGCCGGCGACGTTGATGATCTCGATGCCGGCGATCTTGCTGCTGAAGTCGAGGTTCTGGGTGGTGGTGGCACCGACGTTCAGCGAGTCGGTGCCGTTGCCGCCATCCACCGTCGTCAGGAAGTTGACGAACTGGTTCGCCGTGAAGTTGAAGGTGTCCGACCCGCTACCGCCGATCACGCTCACCGCGACGTTGGCCGAGGTGAAGTTGTTGGTGCCGTTGGCCAGGTTGTACTTTTCGACGCTGCTGAACGCGTTGATGGTGCCGGCCGTGGTCAGGTTGATGGTTTCGGTGCCCGACGCATTGACGGTGCCGGTGAACTGCGCCATTTGCGCGGCCGTCATGGTGATGTTGGCATTGTTGACCACCGTCAGGTTCTCGAAGCCGGTGATGGTGGCGTTGCTGAGGTCCGGTATGGCCGAGAAGAAGGCCAGGCTGTCGGTGCCGGTGCTGCCCGCGGTGTAGGTGCCCAGGAGGGTGACGCCATTCAGCGCCAGGCTGTTGTTGCCATTGCCCAGGGCTGCCGTGCTGGAGACGGTGGCGTTGATGGTGACGTTGTCGTTGCCAGCGCCGCCGGTGTAGTTGACGCCCGCCGTGGCGGAGTTCATGTTGACCGTGTTGGTGCCGGTGGCGCTGCCCTTGACGGTGGCCGTGCCGGTCAGCGCGTTCGCCGTCCAGGTGAAACCGCCCAGGGTGATGCCGCTGGCATCCACATTGATCAGCGACGTGCTGGCCGCAGGCATGGTCAGGCCGGCATTGCCGCTGATTGTGATGGACTTGACCGAGTTGCCCATCCACGTCAGGGTGTTGTTGAAAAGGCCCGTGGGCGTGGCCTGGGTGTCCTGCACGGTGATGTTCACGTTCTCGACGCCGCTGGCCGTGACGCCGGTGGTGGCAAACGCCACGGCAGAGGTGCTGCCGTCGGTGAGCGTGAGGTTGATGGTGTCGTTGACCCCGCCGGTGAATGCTGCGTTGGAAATGGTGAACGCCGTGCCGGCACCTGTCAGCGTGATCTTGCCGTTGTTGGGCATGTTGCTCAAGGTGAGGCCGTTCGCGCCGGAGAAAGTCACATCGCCGTAGTTGCCCAAGGTCTGCAGGTCGATGGTCTGGTTGGTCACCCCGGTCAGGCGCAGCTTCTCGAAGCCGGTCACGTTGGCGGCAAAGGTGCCGCTACCCGACGCCGTGGCCGCATAGGCGGCCGTCAGGACGATGGTGTCGGTGCCGGCGCCGCCATTGACCTTGATGGGCAAGAGGGCCGTGTTGGGGATGAAGGTGTCGTCGCCCGAGCCGCCGTTGATCTGGGTGAAGCCCGCCGGGACGTTGTAGGTGAGGGTGTTGGTGCCATCGGCCAGGTTCAGCACCTTGATGTCGCTGATGGTGCCGCCCGTGCTGCCGTTGTTGATGGTGACCGTGCCGGCGGTGGTCAGGGTCAGGACATCGTTGTCCGAGGCATCGCCGGCGATGGTCGTCCCGTTGAGGGCGGCAATGGTGGACTTGAACACGTCCGTGGCCCCGACGAGACCGGTGAACGTGCCGCCCGCGGTGGTCGTGATGGTGCGGTCGGTGATGGGTTCGAGAATCCCCGCCAGCTCGGGCGTGGACTTCAGCCGCAGGTACTCGTAGGGCGTACCGACGGACCAGTTGGCGTCATAGGCAAAGCCCATGCGCTCGGCCAGCTGCCGGTAGGTGTACTCGGCCTGCTCTGGCCGGGCCCCGCGCGCGCTGTACAGCTGCAGGTTGCTCAGCAGGTAGTTCTTGTCCTGGTACTGGCGCACCAGGGCCCGCTCGGCAGCCTCCAGCGGATTGCTGCTTTGCATGATGGCCGTCCAGTCGCGCGTATCCAGGTTGCTGCCGACATTGCCGTACAGCGTGAGGATGGCGCGCGCAATCAGCTGCTGCCCGCCTGGGCCTGTCATGGAAGCACCCAGAAGTTCGGCAATGGTCGGTGTTGGCATGGCGTGGATGAAACAAGAGATGAATTCGGTGGGACATACCGCCCAGGCAGCCTTCCGGGAGAAGAAAGGCGGGCCCTGGCAGGAACGCGCAGGCGGCGGCAGGCACAGAAAAAGCGGGCCTTCCCTGGAGGCGCGCCACCCCAATTGCAAAAATTTGCAACAGACGGTGATTATCTTAGTTCAAGGCGTCCGGGGCGCCAAACTTTGCTTTGCAGGGGCGGGTTGCCGCCCTCACACCCGCCCGCCAACCCCACCCGCATGCTGCAACTCCCCCGCCAGCTGCCCCAGCACGCGCACGGCCTGCTCCAGCTCGCGGCTCCAGGGGCGGGCGATGTTCAGGCGCAGGTAGTGGGCGTATTTGGCGGTGGTGGAAAACAGCACGCCGGGGGTGAAGGCGATGCCCTGGCCCACGGCCAGGCGCAGCAGGGCGAGGGCGTCCACGGCCTCGGGCAGCTCCAGCCACAGCCACCAGCCGCCGGCGGGGCTGTGCACGCGCGTGCCGACCGGGAAGTGGCGCTGCACGGCCTCGGCCGCGCGCGGCGTGGTCTGGGCCAGGCGCTCGCGCAGCTTGCGCAGGTGGGGCTGCAGGCCGCCGGTGCGCAAGAACTCGGCCAGCACGGCCTGCTCAAGCCAGGGGGCGGCCAGCGAAGTGCTGAGCTTGAGCGATTCCATGCGCGCATGCCAGCGCCCGCCCGCTGCCCAGCCCAGGCGAAAGGCGGGCGCCAGGCTCTTGCTGGCGCTGCCGCAGTAGATCACGCGGCCATGGCGGTCCCAGGCCTTCACGGGCTGGGGCCGGTGCGGTGTGTGCGAGAGGTCGCCGAACACGTCGTCTTCGATCAGCGCCAGGTCGTGCTGCTCCACCAGGCGCAGCAGGCGGCGCTTGTTGCGCTCGGGCATGGTGTGGCCCAGCGGGTTCTGAAAGTTGGGCATGACGACCACGGCGCGCACGCCGCTCTCGTGCTCGAGCACGTACTCCAGCGCTTCGAGCCCCATGCCCTCGCTGGGCGTGCAGGGCAGCTCGATGGCGCGCAGGCCCAGGTTGCCCAGCATCTGCAGCAGGCCGAAGTACACAGGTGACTCGACCACCACCGCGTCGCCGGGCCGGGCCACGGCGCGCAGGGCGACGTTGAGCGCCTCGGTGCTGCCGTGCGTCACCATCAGCGCCTCGGGCGGCAGGTCCAGGCCGTAGCCCGCCATCCACGCGGCCAGCTCGCTGCGCAACGCGGGCAGGCCGCTGCCGGTGGGGTAGGCGCCCAGCATCTCGGGCTGCGTGCGCAGCAGGCGCTGGGCGATGCGCGCCAGCGCCGTGGTGGGGTACCAGGCGGGCGCGGCGTTGGCCAGGTGCAGGCCCCACTGCAGGGGCTGCTGCGTGGTCAGCGCGTACAGCTGGGTCATGCGGTGCTCCAGCGAGACCAGGCGGTCCAGCTCCACCGGCGGCGGCGGCGGGGGCGTGCCGGCCCTTGCCGCCACGGCCACGGCAGGCGTGCGCCCCACGGGCGGCGGCTCGGCCACGTACATGCCCGACTTGTGGCGCGCCTGCACCACGCCCAGGGCTTCGAGGTGGCGGTAGCAGCGCACCACCGTGTCCACGCTCACGCCCTGTGCCGTGGCCAGCGCGCGCACCGAGGGCAGGCGCTCGCCCGGCGCATAGCGGCGCCGGGTGATGTCGCGGCGCAGCTGCTGCGCGAGCTGCAGGTAACTGTGCTGCAGTACAGATGAATTCTTCGCCATCTGTACAGCATAAACGCCGCGCTGGCTGTGCGCACCGGCCGGCCCTGCGCGGGCACCATGGGCGGCATGACGACGACGCCGCACCGCCCCCTCTCCACCGCCCTGCCCGCCTCCACACCGCTGGCCACCGTGCAGGACCTGTTCCCTGCCATCGTGGCCGGCCTGGTGGCCGTGCTCATCTCCTACGCCGGCCCGCTGCTGCTGGTGCTGCAGGCCGCACAGGCGGGACAGCTTTCCGCGGCGCAGCTCACCTCGTGGGTGTGGGCCATTTCCATCGGCGCCGGCGTCTGCGGGGTGTGGATGAGCTGGCGCCAGCGCGTGCCGGTCATCTGCGCCTGGAACACGCCAGGCGCGGCGCTGCTGGCCACGGCCCTGGTGGCCCTGCCCTACAGCCAGGTGGTGGGCGCCTACCTGCTGGCCGCCGCCGCCGTGCTGCTGATCGGCTGGACGGGGGTGTTCGACCGGTGGATGGCGCGCATACCGCGCAGCCTGTGCGCGGCCATGCTGGCGGGCATTCTGCTGCGCTTTGGCATGGACGCCTTTGGCGCGGCGCGCAGCACCGTGCCGGGCGCGCCCTGGCTGGTGGGCGCCATGTTTGCGGGCTACCTGCTGTTCAAGCAGCGCTCTGCGCGCTATGCGATTGCCCTCACCCTGCTGCTGGGCGTGGCGCTGTGGCAGGGCCTGGGCTGGGGCCAGGCGGCCACGCCCGCCGCCGCCACCACCGCCGGGCTTGCCGGCTGGGGCTTTGCGTGGCCGGTGTGGACATCGCCCGAATTTTCGTGGAACGCCGCGCTGGGCACGGCCCTGCCGCTGGCGTTGCTGTGCCTCACCGGGCAACAGGTGCCGGGCGTGGCCGTGCTGCGCGCAGCGGGCTACACCAGCCACAACAACAATGCGCTGATCGGCGGCACCGGGCTGGCCAGCCTGCTGCTGGCACCGTTCGGGGCGCACGGCATCAACCTCGCGGCCATCACCGCCGCCATCTGCACCGGGGAAGAGGCCCACCCCCGGCCCGAGCGGCGCTGGGTGGCGGGCGTGGCCTGCGGCGTGTTCTACCTGCTGCTGGGCAGCTTTGCCGGGGCCATCACGTTTGCGTTTGCGCAGCTGCCCGCCGCACTGGTGAGCACCGTGGCCGGCCTGGCGCTGCTGGGCGCCATCCAGAACGGGCTGGCCGGCGCCCTGGCCGAGCCCAGCGAGCGCGAGGCTGCGCTCGTCACCTTCGTGGTCACCGCGTCCAACGCCAGCCTGCTGGGCCTGGGCTCGGCGTGCTGGGGGCTGGCGCTGGGGCTGCTGACCTGGTGGGCGTTGCGCCCCCGGGCCGTGGCAGCCTGAGCCCCCAAGGCTTCGATCAGTCCAGGCTGGCTCCGGACTCCTGCACCACCTTGCCCCACTTCACGCTTTCCGCCTGGATGAAGGCGGCAAACTGCGCGGGCGTTTCGCTGTATGTCTCGGCACCCTGCTCGTTGATCTTCTTCTTCACCTCGGCCTGGTTCAGCACCTTGACCAGGGCGGTGTTGAGCTTGGCCAACACCGGTGCGGGCGTGCCCGTGGGCGCGAACATGCCGAACCACGAAGTCGCCTCGTAGCGGGGCACGCCGGCTTCGGCGATGGTGGGCACGTTGGGCAGCTCGGGCGAGCGCTTGGCGGTGGTCACGGCGATGGGCACGAGCTTGCCCGAGCGCACGTGCTGGATGGCCGAGGGCATGTTGTCGAACATGATGCCGATCTGGTTGCCCAGCAGGTCGGTGACGGCCGGGGCGCTGCCCTTGTAGGGCACGTGCACCATGTCCACCTTGGCCAGCGACTTGAACAGCTCGCCCGACAGGTGGATGGAGCTGCCGTTGCCCGACGAGCCGAAGTTCACCTTGCCGGGGTTGGCCTTGGCGTAGGCAATGAGTTCCTTCACGCTCTTGTAGGGCTGGGCCGGGTTGGCCACCAGCAGGTTGGGCACGTTGGCCACGCGCGTGAGCGGCGCAAAGTCCTTGATCGGGTCGAAGGGCATCTTCTTGTACAGGCTGGCGTTGATGGCGTGCGTGCCCACCGTGCCCATGAACAGGGTGTAGCCGTCGGCCGGCGCCTTGGCGGCCAGCGCGCCGCCAATGTTGCCACCCGCGCCTGCGCGGTTGTCCACGATGACCGGCTGACCGAGTTCCGTGGTCAGCGCCTGGCCGATGATGCGCGCCAGGATGTCGGTGGTGCCGCCCGCCGCGAACGGCACGACGATGGTCACGGTCTTGCTCGGGTAGGCGGCTTGCGCCAGGGCGCCTGCCGGGATGGCAGCGCCGACGGCGGCGGTGGCCAGGGCCGCCAGCAGGGTGCGGCGGGTGGAGGGAATACGGATGGGGTTCATGTCATCTCCTGAACACGGTTAGAAATGGGAGAAGGCAAGGCCGCTGGCACTGCAGGACCTCGGGGGAAAAATGCAGGGGCGTCAGACGCCGGCCACGCCGACCGTCATGCCGCCGCAGACATACAGGACTTGCCCGGTGACAAAGCCGCTGCGCGCATCGAGCAGATACGACACGGCATGCGCCACGTCGTCCGGCGTGCCCACGCGCTTGACGGGCACGGATTCGATGATGGCGCGGGTGCGCGGCGCGTCGGGCGGGTTGGCACGGTCGAACAGCTCGGTGCGGATAGGGCCGGGGCCGATGGCGTTGGCCGTGACGCCGTGGCGGCCCAGCTCCAGCGCCCACACGCGCGTCATGCCGATCAGGCCGGCCTTGGTGGCCGAATACGCGGTGCGCAGCTCCTTGCCCAGCGCGGCGCGCGAGGACATGTTGACGATGCGCCCGAACCCCGCCTCCTTCATGCCGGGCAGCAGGGCCTGCATGCACTGCAGGCTGCAGCGCAGGTTCAGCGCCACGGCCAGGTCGAACTGCTCTAGCGTCTGCTGCTCGGCCTCGGCCGGCACCACGATGCCCACGTTGTTCACCAGCCGCGTGATGGGGCCGCCGGCCAGGGCCTGCTGCAACGCGCGCGCCGTGTCGGCGGTGTTCGACAGGTCGGCCTGGATGCCGCCGGGCACGTGGTCGACCACACGGTCAATGACCACGGGCTCGTAGCCGTCGGCCCGGCAGCGCTCGGCCGTGGCCGCGCCAATGCCGGCACCACCACCGGTGATGAGGACGCGCTCGCGCAGGCTCGTTGCTTGGGTCATGGGGGTTCTTCCTTCCAATGTTCAGGGGGTGGCCAGGGTTGCGCCCAGCCAGCGGGCGCCACACGCGCCATTCGGCGCGGTGGCAGGAGTGGCGTGTTTCAGTGCTCAGGCCACAAAGGCGGCCAGTGCGGCGTCGAATTCGGCTGGAGCTTCCAGGTTGGACAGGTGCGATGCCGGCAGCTGCACCAGCTGCGCACCGGGTATCGCGGCCTGCATGGCGCGTGCGTCGGCCACCGTGGTCACGGGGTCGGCCACGCCGGCAATGAGCAAGGTGGGTACGGCGATGCGGGCGATGTCCCCGCGCAGGTCGCTGGTGGCCAGCGCCTCGCAGCAGGCGGCATAGCCCTCGGGGGCGATGCCGGCGATCCAGCCCTGGGCGCGGCGCACCAGGTCGGGCTGCGCGGCCACGAAGGCCTCGCTGAACCAGCGGCCGGGAGACGACGCGGCCAACTCGGCCATGGCGGCGGCACCCTTGTCGCGCACCAGGGCGGCGCGCGTGCGCCAACCCTCTTCGGTGCCGATCCTGGCGGCGCTGTTGGCCACCACCAGGTGGTTCAGCCGGTGGCCGGCATGCACGCCCAGCCACAGGCCGGTGAAGCCGCCCATGGAGATGCCGCAGAAGCTGGCGCGCTCGACCTCCAGGGCGTCGAGCAGGGCCAGCACATCGCCGCCCAGCTGCTCGAAGCGGTAGGGACCGGGCGAGACGACGCTGCCGCCATGGCCGCGCGTGTCGTAGCGCAGCACGCGGTGGTCGCGGGCCAGGCGCGCGGCCTGGGCGTCCCACATCTCCAGGGTGGTGCCCAGGGAGTTGGAGAGCACCAGCACGGGTGCGCCCTCGGGGCCGTCGATGGCGACGCGAAAGGCCCCGGCGGGGGTCTGCAACAAGGTGGTGGGCACGGCCTGGGCTCCTGTAGACAAGCTGCGGGTCAGACGCGCTCGAGGATGATGGCGATGCCCTGGCCCACGCCGATGCACATGGTGCACAGCGCGTACTGGCCCGCATGCTCGTGCAGGCGGTTGACGGCGGTGGTGACCAGGCGCGCACCGCTGGCACCCAGCGGGTGGCCCAGGGCGATGGCGCCGCCCCAGGCGTTCACACGCGCGTCGTCGTCCTTCAAACCCAGGGCGCGCAGCACGGCCAGGCCCTGTGCGGCAAAGGCTTCGTTGAGCTCGATCACGTCCATGTGGTCGATGGTCAGGCCGGTCTGCGCCAGCACCTTGAGCGTAGCGGGCGTGGGGCCGAAGCCCATGATGCGCGGCGCCACGCCGGCCGTGGCCATGCCGACCACGCGGGCGCGGGGCTTGAGGCCATACTTGCCGGCGCTGGCCTCGTCGGCCAGCAGCAGGGCGCAGGCGCCGTCGTTCACGCCGCTGGCGTTGCCGGCCGTCACGCTGCCGTCAGGCCGCACCACGCCCTTGAGCTTGGCCAGCGCTTCCAGGCTGGTTTCGCGCGGGTGCTCGTCCTTATCGACCACGATGGGATCGCCCTTTTTCTGGGGGATGGTCACGGGCGTGATCTCGCGCGCCAGGTGGCCGGCCTTCTGTGCGGCCACGGCGTTGAGCTGGCTGGCCAGGGCCATGCGGTCCTGCGCCTCGCGCTCGATGCCGAACTCCACGGCCACGTTCTCGGCCGTCTCGGGCATGGAATCCACGCCGTACTTTTCCTTCATCAGCTTGTTGATGAAGCGCCAGCCGATGGTGGTGTCGTACACCGCGTTGTTGCGGCTGAAGGCCGTCTCGGCCTTGGGCATCACGAAGGGCGCACGGCTCATGCTCTCCACGCCGCCGGCAATCATCAGGCCCGCCTCGCCGGCCTTGATGGCGCGCGCGGCCGAGCCCACGGCGTCCAGCCCCGAACCGCACAGGCGGTTGATGGTGGCGCCGGGCACCTCGATGGGCAGGCCCGCCAGCAGGCTGGACATGTGCGCCACGTTGCGGTTGTCTTCGCCGGCCTGGTTGGCGCAGCCGTACAGCACGTCGGTCACTGCGGCCCAGTCCACACCGGGGTTGCGCGCCATCAGCGCCTTGAGCGGGATGGCGCCCAGGTCATCGGTGCGCACGCTGGACAGCGCGCCGCCGTAGCGCCCGAAGGGGGTGCGGATGGCGTCGCAGATGAAGGCTTGCTGGCTCATGGTTCTTGTCTCCTGAGGATGGTTGTGATGAAAGCGGTGATGGACGAAAGGGGTCAGGCGGCAGCGAGCAGGGGCAGGCCGACCAGGCGTTCCAGCTCGGCATGCGTGAGCCCGTCCACCGTGTCGATGACCTGCAGGCCCGCTGGCGTGCATGCCAGTGTGCACAGATCGGTGTAGATGCGCTTGACGCAGGCGACACCGGTGAGCGGGTAGCTGCACTGCGCCACCACCTTGCTGGCGCCCTGCTTGGTCAAGAGGTCCATCATCACCCAGGTCTGCTTGGCGCCGATGGCCAGGTCCATGGCGCCGCCCACGGCGGGGATGGCGCCGGGCTCGCCCGTGCTCCAGTTGGCCAGGTCGCCCGTGGCCGACACCTGGAAGGCGCCCAGCACGCAGATGTCGAGGTGGCCGCCGCGCATCATGGCAAAGCTGTCGGCATGGTGAAAATACGCGCCGCCGGGCAGCAGCGTCACAGGCTGCTTGCCGGCGTTGATGAGGTCGTAGTCCTCATTGCCCGCAGCGGGCGCCGGGCCCATGCCCAGGATGCCGTTCTCGCTTTGCAGGATGACCTCGCGCCCGGCCGGGATGTGGTTGGCGACCAGAGTCGGCTGGCCGATGCCCAGGTTCACGTAGGCGCCGTCGTGGATGTCCTGCGCCACACGGCGGGCCAGGTCGTCCTTGCTTCGTTTTTGGTAGCTGGTGGAAGTGGTCATGGTGGTGTGCACTCGGTCCGCGATGTTCAGGCTGTCTTCTTGATGCCGCCGGCTTGCGTGGCGACCCGGTCGATGCGAACGACATGGGTGACGTGGATGCCGGGCGTGACGATGGCCTCGGGGTCCAGCGCGCCCAGTTCCACCACCTCATGCACTGTGGCGATGGTGGTCTTGGCGGCCGTGGCCATCACGGGGCCGAAGTTGCGTGCCGACATGCGGTAGGTGAGGTTGCCCCAGCGGTCGCCCTTTTCAGCCTTGATCAGCGCCACGTCGCCGTGGATGGGGTATTCGAGCACGTAGTGCTTGCCGTTGATCTCGCGCGTCTCCTTGCCCGCAGCCAGCTCGGTGCCATGGGCCGTGGGGCAGAAGAAGGCGCCGATGCCGGCCCCCGCGGCGCGCAGGCGCTCGGCCAGGTTGCCCTGGGGCACCAGCTCCAGCTCCAGCTTGCCGCTGCGGTACAGCTCGTCGAAGACATAGCTGTCGACCTGGCGCGGAAAGCTGCAGATGATCTTGCGCACCTGGCCGGCCTTGAGCAGCGCGGCCAGGCCGTGGTCGGCATTGCCCGCGTTGTTGTTGACCACGGTGAGGTCGCGCGCCCCCTGGGCGATGAGCCCGTCGATCAGCTCGCCAGGGATGCCGGCCGTGCCGAAACCACCGATCAGCACCGTGGCGCCATCCTTCACCCCGGCCAGCGCCTGGGCCACCGAGTCTGCAATCTTGTTGATCATCGATCTGCTTTCCTGAGAATGGAGGCAAGCCGCGCGTTCGTTGTCTCGCGCCCGCAACTTCGCCTGGAATATTTGCCGGCATTTGTTCGCATATAGAACAAATGTTCGCTGAAAGAATTATAGTCACGCTGCCCATGAATACCCAAATCGCGCCCGCCAAAGACCCCAAGCCCAGCGACAGCTACGTGCAATCCTTTGCGCGCGGGCTGGAGGTGATCCGCTCGTTCAGCGCCAGCGCGCCGCAGCAGACGCTGAGCGAGGTGGCCGCGCAGACCCGCCTCACGCGCGCCGGGGCGCGCCGCATATTGCTCACGCTGCAGACGCTGGGCTATGTGGAGACCGATGGCCGGCAGTTCCGCCTCACGCCGCGCATCCTGGACCTGGGCTTTGCCTACCTGTCGTCGCTGCCCATCTGGAACCTGGCCGAGCCGGTGATGGAAGACCTGGTGGAGGAGGTGCGCGAGTCGTCATCTGCCGCGGTGCTCGACCGCCTCGATATCGTCTACGTGCTGCGCGTGCCCACACACAAGATCATGCGCACCAACCTGGGCGTGGGCTCGCGCCTGCCCGCGTGCTGGACGTCGATGGGCCGCGTGCTGCTGGCCGCCCTGCCCGACGAGGAGCTGCAGGCCCGGCTCGAAGCCCACTCCCTGCAGCGCTGGACCGAGCACACCGCCACCGATGTGCCCTCATTGCTCACCCGCATCCGCCAGGCGCGGCAGCAGGGCTGGTGCCTGGTGAACCAGGAGCTGGAGGAGGGCCTGATCTCGATTGCCGCGCCGCTCACCAACCGCACCGGCCAGACCGTGGCGGCGCTCAACATCAGCGGCCAGGCCAACCGCACCAGTGCCGAGGTGATGCAGGAGACGATGCTGCCCGCGCTGCTGAAGGCAGCCCAGCTGATCTCGCGCATGATGGGGGCGCCGCGTGGCTGATCTGTCGGATTTATCACAGTAGCGGCCCCCGCGTGGTCGGCGGGGTGCATGCGGCGCGCCGACCTGCGTCTATCGTGCGGCTCTGCCCACTCAGAGCACGCGATGAACATGACCCAGAACCTTGCTCCGGCCTCCGCGCACCGGCGCCCCTGGCAGCGCCCGCTGCGCGGCCTGCTCTGCGCCCTGGCCCTGCTGCCGCTGGCTGCGCCCACCCAGGCCCAGCCCGAACAAGAGATGCAGCAACATCGCTTCCGCGTGATGCCCACGCCCCAGGGCCCTGTGCAGCCACCGCGCATCCTCACCTGGCAGGTGCACGGGGCGGCCACGCCCATCGAACTGCGCCGACTCGACGTGCAGGCCACCATCGTCGGGCGCACGGCGGCTACGCGCATCGAGCTGGAGCTGTTCAACCCCAATGCGCGCGCGCTCGAAGCACAGCTGCAGTTCCCCCTGGCCGAAGGGCAAAGCGTGACCGGCTTTGCGCTGGACATCGACGGCGAGCTGCGCCCCGCCGTGCCGGTCGAGAAGGCCAAGGGCCGCCAGGTGTTCGAGGACATCACGCGCGCCCGCGTGGACCCGGCCCTGTTCGAATCGGTGGGCGGCAACCACCACCGCCTGCGCGTGTACCCGCTGCCCGCCTACGGCAGCCGGCGCGTGGTGCTGGAGCTCGCCGAGGTACTGCCCAACGCCGCCGCGCCCGTGTGGCGCCTGCCGCTGGGCCTGCAGGCACCGGCCACACAGCTCGATGTATCGGTGCGCGTCGCCGGCGTGGCGCCGAGGGGCGTCAAGGCGCAATTGGGCACACTGGGCATGCCGGCCCGTGCCGAGGGGGCAGACACGCGCATCGCGCTGGTGGGCGCGCAGCACAGCCGGGGCGAAGAGCTGCGCGTGGAGCTGCCCTCCACCCCGCAGGCAGCCCAGCCCCTGGTGGCCACGCAGCGCTTCGACGGCACGAGCTACTTCTATGCCGAGGTGCCCGTGGCCGCGCGCAGTGCCGAGCGTGCGCGGCCCGAGCGCGTAGGCCTGGTGTGGGATGCCTCGGGCTCCGGCGCCGGGCGCGACCATGGGCGCGAATTCGCGCTGCTCAATGGCTGGCTGCGCCGCCTGGGCACGGTGGAGGTGGTGCTGCAGCCCGTGCGCGACGTGGCCGGGCCCATCGAGCGTTTCAGCGTGCAGGGCGGCAACTGGTCTGCGCTGCGCGACCGGCTCAAGGGCATGGCCTATGACGGCGCCACCCAGGCCGCCGCGCTGCGCGCGCCCGAGGGCGTGCAGGTGGCCCTGGTCTTCAGCGACGGCCTGGGCAACTGGGGCTCGGGTAACGATGCGACGGCCCTGCCCGCCCAGCCCGTGCCCACCTACGCCGTGGCCGCCATTGCCGGCAGCAACGCCGCCGCGCTGCGCCGCATGGCCGAGGCCAGCGGCGGCACCTACCTGGACCTGCTGGCCCTGACCAACGTCCAGGCGCTGGACGCGCTGGCCCAGCAGGCACCGCGCGTGGAGGTGACCGGCAGCGAAGGCGCCGACAACGTGGAGCTGGCGTCGGCCCTGCCCGAGCAGGGCCGCATCGCGCTGGCCGGGCGCTTTACCGGGCCCGAGGCGGCGGTCACGCTGCAGTGGCCCCTGCCCGGGGGCAGCAGCGAAACGCGCAGTCTGCGCATCGCGGCACCGGCCGCAGACAACGGCTCCGACCTGGCCACCGGCGTGGCTGCCCACCGCTGGGCCGCGCTGCGCATGGCGCGGCTCGAATCCGAAGGCGAGCGCCAGCGCGCCGCCGTGCGCCGCCTGGGCCAGGCGTTCCGCATCGCCAGCCGCGAGACCTCGCTCATCGTGCTCGACACCGTGCAGGACTATGCGCGCCACGGCATCGAGCCCCCGCCCGCGCTGCGCGCCCGCTGGGCCCATCTGCGCACCGACGCTGCCGGCCGCGACGCCGCCACCCGCGCCCAGCACCTGGACCGCATCGCGCGCCAGTTCGACGAGAAGACCGCCTGGTGGCACCAGGATTTTCCGAAAGGCGACGCACCGCCTATACAGACCCTGCAGGAGCAGGCGCGTGGCGGCATGGTGGACAAGTCTGCCGCGCCGCCACCGCCAGCGCCCACGCGCACGGCGATTCGGGACGCATCCGGCAAGATACTGAGCATCTCGGGCCCCGCAAGACCAACCCCAACGACGGGCTCCAGGGGCCTGGTGCGAGAATTTCCCGCCGAGGCTGCGCCGATGGCTGCGTCTGCAGCGCCCCCCGCCGCCTCCATCCAGCTGCGCGCCTGGCAGCCCGATGCGCCCTACCTACGCCGCCTGCGCGCGGCGAGCAGCGTGGAGGACCTGGAGGCCATCTACCTCGACGAGCGCCCCTCGCACACCCACAGCACAGCCTTCTTCCTCGATGTAGCCGACCTGCTGTACGAGCGCGGCCACGCCGCCCTGGCGCGGCGCGTACTGTCTAACCTGGCCGAGATGGAGCTGGAGAACCGCCATGTGCTGCGCATCCTGGCCTACCGCCTGCAGCAGGCGGGCGACACCGCCGTGGCCCTGCCCGTGCTGCGCAGCGTGCTCGCGCTGGCGCCCGACGAGCCCCAGTCCTGGCGCGACCTGGGCCTGGCGCTGGGCCAGGCCGGCCAGCACCAGGCGGCAGTGGACCAGCTGTGGCAGGTGGTGGCCAAGCCCTGGAACGGGCGCTTCCCCGGCGTGGAGCTGATCGCGCTGGCCGAGCTCAATGCGATAGCGGCGAAGGCCCAGGCCGCCGGCCAGCCCGTGAACACCAGCGCCGTGGACCCGCGCCTGCTGCGCAACCTGCCCCTGGACCTGCGCGCCGTGCTCTCGTGGGATGCGGACAACACCGACATCGACCTCTACGTGCTGGACCCCAATGGCGAAGAGGCCTACTTCGCCCACCGCCTCACCACCCGGGGCGGGCGCATGTCGGCCGACTTCACGGGCGGCTATGGCCCCGAGGAGTTTTCACTGAAAAACGCCAAGCCCGGCACCTACACCGTGCGCGCCCGCTTCTACGGCCACAACCAGCAGGTCGTAGCCCCAGCCACCACGCTGATGCTGCGCCTGTCCACCGGCTTCGGCACGCCCGCGCAGAAGGACCAGGACGTGGTGCTGCGGCTGACGGGCCGGGGGGATGTGGTGACGGTGGGGCGTTTTTTGATCGGTGCCAGGCCGTGAAGGGCGGGCATGGCGCCGCTGGCGCCACCAGGGGCTGAGCGCGCTCCATGCGTTCAGCCCTGCGCTCCCCACCCACCATCGCAGAGTGCGGGTGTCCTGGCAAGGGGTCACAGTTTCCCTGCAGGCGCGCGGTGGGCCTCAGGGTCATAGGCCTTGCCCTGGAAGGCTGGGTGCGGCTCGCCGTGCTTCTTCACATGCAGGTAGTTGATGAGCTTTTTCAGGCTGAAGAAAACACCGAAACCGATGGCTGCAAGCACCAGCTTGACGACGACCGCAGCCACCATGTTGACGGTGATGGCCGCCGGGTTCAGCAGCCAGGAAATCACCGGCAAGAGCCCAATCAGCTGCCAGATAAAGAATACGCCCACCAGGGCCCGCAACACCCTCAACGCCATGAACATAGCTCGAGTCCTCCCGTAGTTTTTGGACGTGATGCTAGCGCGAACGTATCAGGATGCAACCAGAATTTTGGCACGCGACGCGCTGGTGGAGCGAAGCGGCCTGGCGGTAACGTCAATTGCGCTTGAACCCCAGCACCAGCACCACCGCGCCCAGCGCCATGGCGCCCACGCTCAGCCACTGGGGCACGTTGACGGACTCTTTCTCCTGCACCTTGAGCTCCAGCGGGCCGAGCTTGGCCTGGGTGGTTTCCTTGGTGAAGCTGAAGCCGCCCGTGAAGAAGCCGGCCAGGCCGACGATGAGCAGCAGGGCCCCGATGATGCGCGTTGCGTTGTTGTTCATGGCAGTGTCCTTGGATGGTGGTGTTTGTCTTGGGATGTATCGCGCGGTGACCAACTGTGTGCATCCCCCGCGGCTCCAATGTAGGTTCGGGTCCGTGGCACATTCGTAGGACAGATTCGCCCCGCCCTGTGCAGCAAATTCGCCAGCCGGCACCGCCCCAGCCGCCAAAACCTCGCCGCCTGCGCTGGTAATTTGGCACTACCGCTTGTCACGCCAGGCTGCTAGATTGGCCCGATGACGTTCCTGACAGGCACCCGCTCGCCGGGCCTCGCGGTACTCTTCGCGTGCTGCGCGGCCATCTCGGCAACCACCTCCACTGCCGCCACGGATGACAACACCGTGGTGTTCACCCTGTACCGCAACAGCGCCGTCAACGGCGCCCTGCGGATGCATGTCGCCACCTTCGATGCGGCCGATGGCAAGGCCTACAACATGGCCAACTGCGGCCAGGCAGCTGACCTGTTCGAGGCCCAGCCGGGCGTCAAGACCCGCTTCTGGTGCGAACCGGGCCGCTTTCGGCAGCGGTGACCGGGGGCAGGCTCGCCACCCGCCCACATACCCCCGCACCCCACCCCGGCACGCCGTGCGTGCTACGCTGCAGCCCCATCATGTTCAACCCGTCCCAAGCCGACGTGCGCCGCTTCCTCTGCGGCGTGCACGCCAAGTCCCAGACCGGCGCCCCCATGGAGGCCATCGAGACGCTGGCCAGCCTGTGGATCGCCGAGCACCCCGAGTACCACGCCGATTTCTCCGATGCCGAGGCCGCCGTGGCCCGCAACTACGACGAGACGCCGGACCGCACCAACCCGTTTTTGCACCTGTCGATGCACCTGTCGATCAGCGAGCAGTGCAGCATCGACCAGCCGCGCGGCATCCGCCAGGCGGTGGAGCTGCTGGCCAAGCGCCTGGATTCGCTGCACGACGCGCACCACGCCACCATGGAGTGCCTGGGCCAGATGCTGTGGGAGAGCCAGCGCTCGGGCCGCCCGCCCGATGGCGATGCCTATATTGCCGCCGTGCAAAGGCGCGCCACGCGCGACTGATCGGTTTCACCGCCCCAAAGAAAAAGCCCGCGATCGCGGGCTTTTGTCTTTTGGGAGCGGCTTGGCTCAGCGGAAGCGCGACTGGGGCACCACGTGCATGTCACCTTCCAGGCTGCCCAGGTAGTTGGCCAGGGCCTTCAGCTCGGCATTGGTGAACTGCTTGGCCACGCCGGCCATGATGGCGTTGCTGCGGCCCAGGTTGGGGTTCTTCTCGGCCTTGTACGACTTGAGCGCCACGAACAGGTAGTCCGCGTGCTGGCCCGCGATGTGGGGGTACGAGGGGTCGATGGGCTTGGCGAAGTTGTCGCCGTGGCAAGACACGCAGGCGCCCTTCTTGAGCAGCTCTGCCACCTGCACGCTGGGCTCGCGCTTGGGCTTGGCCGGCAACTCGGCGGCGCCGGCCTTGCCGTGCTGCGAATAGTAGGCGGAGACGTCGGCGATGTCCTGGTCGGTCAGCGAGTCGGCAATGCCGCGCATGGTGGGGTGCTTGCGGTCGCCCTTGCGGTAGGCGTCCAGGGCGGAGGAGATGTACGCACCGCTCTGGCCCGAGATCATGGGCACCTTGTGGATCTCCGGAAAGCTGGCTTGGTAGCCCACAATGCCATGGCAGCCGATGCACATGGCGATCTTCTTTTCCCCCGCCTTGACATCGCCCTTGACTTCCTGAGCGTGAGAGAAGGCCGTCACGGAAGCGACAGCCAGGGCAAATATCGTGGTCAACGTCTTGTTCATTTTGCGCGCACAATCTCGTGGAAGTTCAGCCCGAGGGCTCTGCTTAACCGGCCAATTATAGCCAGCGCCTGTCAAGCCCATTCATCAACGATCCGGTGTTTTCCCTGCCATGAAATTCCAAGGTTCCCAGAATTACGTTGCGACCCAAGACCTGATGCTGGCCGTGAACGCCGCCATCACCCTGCAACGCCCGCTGCTCATCAAGGGCGAGCCGGGCACCGGCAAGACCATGCTGGCCGAGGAAGTGGCCCAGGCGCTGGACATGCCGTTGCTGCAATGGCACATCAAGTCCACCACCAAGGCGCAGCAGGGCCTGTACGAATACGACGCGGTGAGCCGCCTGCGCGACAGCCAGCTCAACGATGGCGACAGCAGCGAGCGCGTGAAGGACATCCGCAACTACATCATCCAGGGCGTGCTGTGGCAGGCCTTCACCGCAGACCGCCCTGTGGCGCTGCTGATCGACGAGATCGACAAGGCCGACATCGAGTTCCCGAACGACCTGCTGCGCGAAATCGACCGCATGGAGTTCTACTGCTACGAAACCCGCGAGCTGATCCGCGCCAAGCACCGCCCGCTGGTGTTCATCACCTCCAACAACGAGAAGGAACTGCCCGACGCCTTCTTGCGCCGCTGCTTCTTCCACTTCATCAAGTTCCCTGAAGCCGACACCATGCGCCAGATCATCGGCGTGCACTTCCCCACGCTCAAGGCCGACCTGCTCAGCGTGGCGATGAAGACCTTCTACGACGTGCGCAACCTGCCGGGCCTGAAAAAGAAGCCCTCCACCAGCGAACTGCTCGACTGGCTCAAGCTGCTGGTGGCCGAAGACATCCCGCTCTCGGCCCTGCAAAGCGCCGACAACAAGGTGGCCGTGCCGCCGCTGGTGGGCGCGCTGCTCAAGAACGAGCAGGACGTGAGCCTGTTCGAAAAACTCGTCTTCATGAACCAGCGTAACCGCTGATCGGACCGCCATGACGCAGCCAACCCCGACGACCCCCTCGCTGCTCGACGGTGTGGCCGACGCCATCGGCTTTGTCGGCGGTGCGCTGGCCGGCTTCTGGCTGGGCCAGCTCGCGGGCTTCGACATCTTTGCACCGGGCTACGGCACCAAGGCCTTGCTCGGCATCGCCCTGGTGGGCCTGGGCGGCGGCCTGGGCCTGCACGCAGCGCGGCGCTGGCAGCAGCAACGCCGCCACAAGCTGCAGGCCGAGCAACAACAGCCGCCGCAGCCACAACCTTCCCCCAAGAAGAAGAACAAATGAGCCCCATGCCCTCCTTCGTGCAACCCGTCACCCTGCGCGACCGTGGCCTGCGCCTGGAGCCCCTGGCCCTGGAGCATGAAGCCGGCCTGCAGGCCGCCGCGGCCGACGGTGAGCTGTGGACGCTGCGCGTGACCTCGGTGCCCGAACCGCAGGACACCCGCGCCTACATCGAGACGGCGCTTGCCACGCGCGACCGCTTTGCGTTTGCCGTGATCGACGAGGCCACGGGCACCGTGCTGGGCACCAGCAGCTACCACGACATACTGCCCGCGGTGAAGCGCGTGGAGATCGGCTACACCTGGTACCGCCAAAGCGTGCAGCGCAGCCATGTGAACACCACCTGCAAGCTCCTGCTGCTGGGCCACGCCTTCGACACCCTGGGCTGCAACGTGGTGGGCTGGCGCACCGACAACTACAACTTCGCATCGCAGCGCGCCATCGAGCGCCTGGGCGCGCACAAGGACGGCGTGCTGCGCGGCCATGTCGTGCGCCGCGACGGCACCATCCGCGACACCGTGATGTACAGCATGCGCGCCGGCGAATGGCCCGAGGCGCGCGCCCAGCTGCAGTACCTGCGCGCGCGCCGCGAAACGACGACGGCCTGAAGAACCCAGCAGCCCGAGGAGGCTCCCCACCATGCTTATCGACTTCTTCTACACCCTGCGCGCGGCCAAGCTGCCCGTGTCGGTCAAGGAGTACCTGACCCTGCTCGAAGCGCTGGATGCCGGCGTGGTGGGCCCCCGCTCCGACGACGCCTGGAGCCTGGACGACTTCTACAACCTCTCGCGCCTGACCCTGGTCAAGGACGAGAAGCACTACGACAAGTTCGACCGGGCCTTCGGCGCCTACTTCAAGGGCGTGGAGATGCTGGCCGACTTCACCAAGGAAGTGCCCGCCGACTGGCTGCGCAAGATCCTTGAGAACGAGCTGACCCCCGAGCAAAAGGCCGCCATCGAAAAGATGGGCTGGGACGAGCTGATGGAGACGCTGAAAAAGCGCCTCGAAGAGCAGAAGGAACGCCACGAAGGCGGCAACAAGTGGATAGGCACCGGCGGCACCAGCCCCTTTGGCCACGGCGGCTACAACCCGCAGGGCGTGCGCATTGGCGGCGCCGGCAAGAACAAGAGCGCCGTGAAGGTGTGGGAGCAGCGCGCCTACAAGGACTACGACGACCAGCAGGAGCTGGGCACGCGCAACATCAAGGTGGCCCTGCGCCGCCTGCGCAAGTTTGCACGCGAGGGCAACGAGCTGGAGCTGGACCTGCCCGACACCATCCGCAGCACCGCGGCCAACGCCGGCTACCTCGATATCAAGATGGTGCCCGAGCGCCACAACAACGTGAAGGTGCTGCTGCTCATGGACGTGGGCGGCACCATGGACGAACACATCCAGCGCGTGGAAGAACTCTTCAGCGCCGTGAAGGGCGAGTTCAAGCACCTGGAGTTTTATTACTTCCACAACTGCGTCTACGACTTCATGTGGAAGAACAACCGCCGCCGCTTTGCCGAGAAGTTCCCCACCTGGGACATCATCCGCAAGTACAACAAGGACTACAAGTTGATCTTCGTGGGCGACGCCACCATGAGCCCCTACGAGATCTTGCAGCCCGGCGGCAGCGTGGAATACAACAACGAAGAGCCCGGCGCCGAGTGGATCCAGCGCCTGACGCACGCCTTCCCCAAGTTTGCCTGGATCAATCCCGAACCCCAGGGCGTATGGCAGTACCGCCAGAGCATCAGCATCATCCAGCAGCTCATCGGCAACCGCATGTACCCGCTGTCGCTCAAGGGGCTGGAAGAGACGATGCGCTTGTTGTCCAAGTGAGGGGTGGGGGCAGCGCCAAGCGCTGCTTCACAACGCAACCCGGTACGCTACCTCCTGCAGCGGATAACCGGCGAGGTGGCTGGTCGTGCGCACCGCGCCGCTGGCCCGAAACCCACATGCCTCGTACAGCCGCCGCGCGGCCGCGTTGCTGTGAATGCACCACAGCTCGACCGCTGCAAACCCCTGCGCCCGGGCATCCACCAGCGCCTGCCGGACCAGCTGCTGGCCCAGGCCTTTGCGCCAGTGCAAGGGGTGAACATTCAACGCCCACAGCTCCATGGTGGACGCAGGGCTCGCCACCGCATACCGCGGCTTGCCCACGATGGAAAACGCCACCGGCAGGCCCTCCACATCATCGTCTACCACGCGCAGCGTGAAGGGCGCAGGCTCTGCACCCAGCGCCGCACGCAGCCCCTCCAGGTTCGCACCAGGGTCCAGCGCATCGAGGTACGCATCCGGCATGGCGCCACGGTAGCCCGCCTGCCAGGCCGCCACGCGGATGGCGCCGATGGAGGCTGCGTCGTCAGGGGTGGCGGTGCGGATGGGCATGGGAGTTGAATCGGAAGGGATGGAGCCTGCGAGCATGAAGCACGAGAACCCAGGGGGGAAGCAGCCTGCTCGCTTCTTTCGATGGATATGGCCTCACCAGATTCTGCAGCTTAGCGGCAGCATGGAATACAACACAACAACGAACAGCCCGGCGGAACCCGCATGGATCAGCGCCTCCCCCTCGCCTTCCGCAGGTCCGTGTGGATCAACCACATGGGGTAAGGCAGTCCCGGCAGAGCATCGGTATCATCAGCAGCCCGTTGGGAACCGCATGTGCTTGCTATCTATCGCTCAAGGTGCGGGAAAAGACGATGCGCTTATTGTCGAAGTGAGGGGATGAGGGCCGCGACACACTTGGGTGCAATCGCTGCGCTTTTGTGCGCTACCCGCAATGCTCGCGATGCTACAGGCCTAGCCTGAGCCGCTTCGCAAAAATCCCTACCGCCTTCGCGTCGTCCAACCGTAAGGGAAGTAAATTTTCTCGTCGCCGGCCTTGGAAAAGGACGAGTATTTGATGGTGAGCTGCGATACAGGAACAACCATCTGTTCGGCAATGCGCTCCTCAAACTTGGCAAGACTCAGCCTTTCGAGCAAGGGGGGATCCCCAGGCTCCGGCGCATAGTCTGCATCCTCCATCCACAAGATGCTGTCCCCCCCACAATGGATCGACTTCAGGACATGTTTTCCACCCTTCTCACTCTTGGTGACTACATCGACGACAACCGCGTGCCCCTTCCCGGGCACAGCGTAAAAGCGCCCGATGTCTGGCAGCAGGCACTCGGCGATGAAATCGAAGCTGGGTTTGAGGCGCGCGTGCTGCCGCAGATGGAACAGCTCTTGAAACCGTCGCATCTTGAACTGCTTGCGGAAACGGGCATCAGGATTAAAAAAAACTTCGAACAGCATCCCGTCCAGCAATGCCTTGCGCTTCTCCTGTCTCAGCCCCGTCGTGCGGGACATGAAGTCGGAGATATATGCGGTCGCAGCGTTTGATCCTCCGCATGCCGCTTGGTAGATATTACGGCCAACGACGAAGAGTGAGTTCGTCGATGCCCCTCCGGCTACCTCAGCAGTGAATTTTTCAACTGCGGGATTTTGCCGGTACCAGTCCTGCGACTTCAACGCTCTGATGATGCCGTGGGATGTTTTCTTTTCGTCGAGAACAAATAGGCCGTCCCGCAGCGATGTATCGGCGTACTCATCGATACGCGCGCCAAGGCTCAGATTGAAGAAGAAGTCACCAGCGAGGGATGTGTGCTCCCATGAAATTTGCTTGCTACCGGTCGCAGTGCTAAGTGTGTTGCGCACGCGCTTGAACATACTCTCGACTGAGCAGTCAGGGGTCGCGAGGTGTTCAAGGAGCGCCGCTGTGTACGCGCCGTTCCGCCCCCGACCGTCGCTGGCGACCTGCCCTGGCGAGGTGGCATAGGCGATCATAGTCCCCCTTGGTGCATAGACAGGTGCAAGTCCACGGGCACTCATCGAACGAGCCCAAGCGCGCTCAAATGGGTTGTTACGACACGCATCAAGAATGATGATGCTGGATGCGTTGTCGGACTTCTCCATCACTTCGATCACTTGGTTTAGTTCCAACGAGGAATGCTTGGCTTCGACTTCATCACTCACGTCAGTATCGACGGCAGCAAGGTAGTTACTGCCATCAATCTGCATGCCGTGGCCAGCGAAGAAAAACAGTCCAACATCACTATCCTTCAGTGCCTTTTTAAAGTCTCTAAGCGCCTGATCCAGCTCTCGATGCGAGCAGTTCAAGTGCTTGGCAACAGTGAAGCCGCACTCGACGAGTTTCGCAGAGATGTCTGTAGCGTCGTTCCCAGGATTTTTCAGTTTGCCTGCATCCGCGTAGTCTGCATTGCCAATGACGAGAGCTGTTAGACGGCGGCTCATGGTTGCATGACCCCGCCGCTCTCAACAACAGAGGCGCGGACCAGCTCGCGGACGCCCCGCATGAACTCGATTGCCTGAGCCGTGTTGACCGTGCCTGGGATAGGCGCTGCCAGCTCATAGATACCACGGATATCGACGGCCCGACGCGCCGCCGAGCCCTTGCCTTTGTGCTCCAGACCACGGCGCCATTCTGTTAGGTGTTCATCGATAAGGCGATGTAGCGCAAGTTGGTGCAACCGACTGAAAACGGCCTGCCGGATCGGCACGATTGCCTGTTGCACTTCATCGGCATCAACAGGCGGTCGAGACCAATTGATCGGGTTGTCGAGGAAATTTGCGACCTCTTCCGTGATGCGCCCGACCAAATCCGCAACAGGCCGCAGCGAGTCGTACTCGACTCCGGTCTCGCTAGAAATTTTGCGGTTGAGCGCCTTGATGCGGGTCCAGTGCTCTGCAGGTAGGGTAGCGCCGACCGCTAGGCCCAGGCGCGCCGCCCACGCCTTCTGGAAGCTGTCCGCTGCACGTTGCACGGCAAATCCAAGCCCGGAGGCGTCGTACTGTGGTCTTGCGTCCGGCACCGGAGGCGGCTCGACGAGTTTCTCGACGAATGCAATCAAGCTGCCAAGTTGCGATTTCACCCCCGGCGGCAACTTCGAGCTTGGTCCGTCCAAAGCGCCAAGCATGAAGCTCTGGTCGTCAATGGTTCGCTCCATCGCGGCAACGATCGGGGCGTTCAGCACTTCCTTCAGTTTTGAAAGGTAGTTGTGAACAGAAGCAAGCACGTGCGCGCGCTTGTCTGCAAAGGTCGGAAGGTTGAGACCCTTGACCTGGTCGAAGTGCGTGAAAGCCAGCAATAGCTTGTTGTAGTTGCCACTCGACGCGACAGCACGTAGGACCGACTGTGCTGCAGCCTGCACAGGCTGCTCAGCGTTGTCCACCAGCAGGATCGCGTCGACCTCAGCAAAACGCCGTGTGATGTGGGTAGTGACGCTCGTCGACGAATCCGGTGTATGGCCGAGCCCCTGGCCGTCGAGCAGCACGACCTTCGCCTGATGACCGGTAAAGGTCGGAAAAAGAGGCCCCATGACGCGGATGCCATCGACCAGCGGTGTCAGCAACCTGCCGAAAGATGGCGCGAAGTTGCTGGAGAACCAGCGCACCTGCTTGAGGAACTCAGTCCGATCCTCAGTGCTGTAAGTCCACATGAGCGGCCACTTCGAACTGGCGCTGCGATAGGTCAGTTTGCCACCGTTCAGCGCGTCGAAGCGCTGCAGTGCCTCGTCGATCACGTCATGGACGATCTCGTGGAACTGCTCGTCGGTAAACACTTCACCCTGGAAGATTTCCAGCGCCGCTTCGCGGTCCTCGGCGCTTGCAGAATGTGGATCAGGGAGCAGCGCCTTGCTAATCGCCTCAGCCTTCGCAGCTGCAAGCGTTGTGATACGGCTGACGTAGTCCGTCAGCCGCGCCTGCAGAGCGTCGGCATCTGCGCCGGAAACGGCTTCGTCGCTGCTCGCCGCCACCGTGGCCGCCTGATCGGGCTCGCCAAAGTCCCAGTCCTCTGCGGCGGGCTGGACAGGCATATTCTTCCGCCATGAACCGAGCAGGTAACTAAGCCGAAAGCGCTGATCCGGGTGGTGCAGAAACCGATCCGCGACCTTGTCTTCGGGCAGCTTGTCCCAGACAGCAGCGCAGGCATTGAGCACGCAGTCTTCGACATTGGCCTGAATGACAGTCTCGGAGAAAAAGGTCACCGCAGCCAAGAACGAGCCAGTGGCCGGAATCACCTCAATGTCCGAGACTGTAGTCTTGGCAGTCGAAGTGGAGGGGAACCGGTCTACCTCGGGGTCTGAACCGATCAAATGTCGCAGCAGCGAGGTCTTGCCCGCACCAGTCGTACCGACGAACAGCGTTCGAGCATAGCCCTCTGCCTTGCCGGGCATTGGAATGATGCTGTCACGAGTTTCGAAAGAGTCTGCCACTCCGGCCTGGATGCCATCGTAGAAGGCATCGACGATGCGCTGGTCGAATGCTTGGACTGCATCCTGGCGCTTTGCTGCTGTCCACCAAGCCTCATCCTGGAGCAAGCAGTTCATCTGGGCGACCAGGAGTTCGGCTTGGGCCCGGTCGTTGGTGCCAAGACCACGACGCATTTTCAGGCCCGGCTTGCCCTTTGAATCGAGCTTCAACGGATGCCGAAAGCCAATGCTGAAGCCCGGTCGGCCGGGCGTTGTCGATATAGAAGCGGTGTAGGCCATTCTTTACACTCCTTGTTGTTCCACGTTGTTCCGAATGAATTCTACGCACCACGAAGATGATCGTCAAGCAAATTGGAACAACACGGAACAACATAAACTGATCCCCTTCTACATAGACATAGACAAGAGCTCAGCCTGACCAATCACCTAGGGACCGCCCCACGTGACCCCCATCACCGTCTCCTCTCCACCCCACCCTCACAATGGCCGCCACAACACCGAGATAGTTCGACAGAGAGGCGAGGCCATGAAGACAGCAACAGCAAGCACCCCGGCAAGGCAATTGCCGCAGCCGGTACTTCAACAACAACAACAACAACAACAACAACACCCCAACGCCCCCACCCGGGCCTGGGCCCGCGCATGGAGGCAGCGGCAGCACCTGCTCACCCCCACCCTGCTCCTCCTCTGCGCAGCCGCCCTGCTCGCATCACCATCCCCCACCCAAGCCCAAACCATCTCCACCGGCGCCCGCCACGGCCTGGCGCTGCAGGCCGATGGCAGCGTGCTGGCCTGGGGTGACAACCGGCAGGCGCAGCTGGGCCAGGGGCGCACGATTTATGCGAGCACGGCGCGGGAGATTGTGTTGCCGGCCAAGGCGGCCATGGTGCGCACCAGCCGCACCTCGGCGCTGGTGCTGGATGCCGATGGCAATGTGTGGAGCTGGGGCACCAACCTGCGGGGCGAGCTGGGCGATGGCACGCGGGCGGACCGGGCTGCGCCGCAAATCATCTTTCGCGGGGCAACCTACATCGTCAACGGGGGGGAGTGGGCGCCTTCGTTCGTGATCGACAAGGACGGCCAGCCCTGGTGGTGGGGGCCGTTGCCGAGCGGGGTGAACAACGGGGTGGATGCCACCGTGCCGCAGCGCGCCACCACGGCGCAGGTGCCGGCGCGGCTGGTGCGGGTGCTGCACCAGGCGCGCACCACGGTGGCGCTGGACGACCAGGGCGTGGTGTGGTCGTGGGGCGAGGGGGCGCCGTGCGCGGCATCGGCCACCTACTCGCAGCCGGTGGCCATGCGCGATTTGCCGCCGATGGTGGATTTGGATGTATACGCGTCGGCCCCGCTGGCTGAATGGCAGGGCTATGGTCCCAGGGAGCTGCCCGCCGCGCGCATCACGGCCAAGGCGGCCAATGGCACGCTGTGGACCTGGGGCACCGACCCGGTGTACCGCAGCCAGACCGCGCTACCGCCGCCGCAAAAAACGGATTGCCCGCCGGTGCGGCTGCTCGACAACGTGGTGGACCCGTTCGACCGCCACCGCTACGCGGTGCACCCGGACCTGCTGCGCGCCGGCGTGCAGATCAAGACCATCATGGTGGGGGGCGATGGCTACCTGGGCTTGACGGCCGAGGGCGACCTGTGGCGCTGGCGCTATGTGAACCCCTACGAAACACCGGGCTGGCAGATTGCGCTGGAGAAGCTGGCCACCAATGTGGTGGACGCCAGCAGCTCCCGCACCGAGCCAATGGGCGTGGCATCGGTCTTCATGTACATCACGCGCGATGGCAAGCTGCATGCGCTGGGCTCCAACACGGGCGGGCACCTGGCCGCGCCGGCATCGGGCGAGCTGGAGTCATCCGCCAGCCCGCGCAAGGTGGCGCTGCCCGGGCCCGCAGTGAGCGTGCACGCCAGCGGCACGGGCAGCCATGCGCTGCTGCAGGACGGGCGTATTTTTGCCTGGGGCCAGGGGGCCACGCACTACGACCCGAGCGCAAACTTTATCGCGGGCCTTCCGCCGCAGCTGCCCACACAGGTGGCGCTGGCTGCGCCCGTGAAGAAGCTGGCCACGGCGCTGGGCCAGTGGCTGGCGGTGGACACCGATGGCAAGGTGTGGAGTTCGGGCGGCTGGGGCGTGTACCCTGCAACCCACAACCGCCCGGTCATCGTGGGCGAATCGTCGGGCATGCCACTGGCGCGCGATGTGGCGGTGGGCGGCAATGGGCACGGGCTCATCCTGGGGGTGGATGGCTCGGTGTGGCGCATCGGCAGCAATGGCGGCACGGGCTACCTGCCGCCGGGCACCGACATACTCAGTCCGACCGCAGTTGGCTGGCTGTACACGCCGCGCAAGGTGCTGGGCCTGCCCGCCACCATCGTGCAGGTGGCCACGGTGGATGACACCCGTGGCGCTTCGTACGCGCTGGATGCCTCGGGCACGGTGTGGTTCTGGGGCTATCGGCTGAACAACGGCATTTCCGGGCAGGACGGCAGGCTGCTGCCCGTTGCAGACCGGCTGGTGCAGGAACCTATCGTGCTGCCCCTGCCGGGCAAGGCGGTGTCCATCCACGGTGGCGAGTTCAACGCCTGCGCGGTGCTGGCCGATGGCACGGCCCAGTGCTACGGCAAGCTGTTCAACGACCACCTGGGCCGGCGCCTGCGCATGCACGCGCCCATCACCGCGGTGTCGATGGGCATGGACGAGGACAAGTCCGGCATCGTCGCCTACGGCCAGCGTGGCGGCTCGGTGCACCTGCGCCTGGCCGATGGCACGGTGTGGGCCCTGGGCCAGGGCCGCTACGGGCAGTTGGGCACGGGCGCCTACGCCAGCGCGGTCGAGCCCACGCCCGTAGCGGGCGAGGCCGGCCGGGGCGAGCTGGACCTGGACCCCGCCACGCCCAACCTGCCCACCACGGCCGGCACTCCCCAGCGCCCGCCGTTTCGCGTGAACATGGAACTGGTGGGCAACCCGCGCAGCCTGGCCTTCAAGGGCGAGGTGTTCGGAAGCGCGGGCACGCCGGCCGGGGCCAACCTGTACGCTCTGGCGACCCTGGGCGTGCCTGGCCCGAGCAGCACGTGGGTGCAGCTCGACGCACAGGGCCACTGGGGCCCGCTGCGCTGGCCCGTGCCGGCCCTGGCCAGCAACGTGCAGCTGGGCAGCGAGGCGCAGTCCGCACCGCTGACCCTGCTGCCGCGCCTGGACGGCCCAGGCCTGGAGGGCCTGCGCCTGTTCATCGGCTATGGCAGCGATGTGGACGAGATGCTGCGCGCGGGGCGCTTTCGCGAGGTGCTGGAGCTGGGGCCGGACCTGGGGCTGCCGTGGCCGGTGTATTGAGGGGGTGGCGCCACGAAGCGATGCCAGCGATTCCAACGGCCAGAGTGGGCGCCTGCCCCCCCTCGCCCCACCAGCCAATCATCCCTTCGACCCCAACCTCCTGCGTGCCAGAATGAAAGCATGAGCAGCACTTCATCCACCTCTTCCTTCCTCTCCAACGCAGACGGCACCAAGGTCGCGACATACACCTGGGCAGACGTGGCTGGCAAACCCGTTGGCGCGGTGCAGATTGCCCACGGGCTTGCCGAGCATGGTGAGCGCTATGACCGCTTTGCCAGGCAGCTCAATGCCGCGGGGTTTGTGGTCCATGCGGTCGACCACCGTGGGCACGGGCGTACCGCCGGGGGTCGACTGGGCAACTTCGGTGCGGCCGGTTTCAGCGGGCTGATTGCCGATGTGGCCCAGTACGGATCGGCACTGCGTGCGCAGCATGGCAGCCTGCCGGTGTTTCTGTTGGCACATTCGATGGGTTCGTTTGCAGCGCAAGCCGCTCTCCTGGACCACGCGTCGACATGGGCAGGGGTCATTCTCTCGGGCTCCACCGCACTCGATGCGCTGGCCGCTGCCATGGCCAATGCCCCGGCAGAAGCGCCGGCAGGGCTCGCGGCATTCAATGCCGGCTTCGAGCACCGCACAGGGTACGAATGGCTGTCGCGGGACGACGCGGAGGTCGATGCCTACGTGGCCGACCCCTGGTGCGGATGGGATGTGCCGGACGATGTGATCCCCTCGCTCTTCGCCCCCGCCTCCCGCCTGGCAGACCCCGCGTTGCTGGCGGGCATCCGCAGTGACCTGCCCATCCTCATTGCCTCGGGCGACGCCGATCCGCTGGCCGGTGGCGGTGCACTGATCCAGCTGCTGGGCCAGCGCTACCGCGATGCAGGCATTGCCGACGTGACGGTCAAGCTGTACCCCGCAGCCCGCCACGAAATCCTCAACGAGACGAATCGCGACGAGGTGACTGCGGACATCGTTGCCTGGCTGCGCGCCCACGCTGCATGACAACGGCCCTGCGTGGTGCAAGGCGGGTGGCCCGTAGCTGACCTGTGCGACCCGCCTGGAGTGAGCGCTGGAGCGCGTCAAGGGCATGCAGACATGTTTGTGAAAAGCACCCAGGGCCTGCTGTGCCTGCTGGGCTGGTTGGTTGGTCGCCCCCCGAGAGGCGGTATCCAGTGCGTTCCCTTCGTGCTGGTGATGCTTCTGGTCGCCTACGGTGTGCAGCCCAGTTGAGTGGAGATCCTTCCCAAGAACCAGCTCACTCAGGTGGAAGGGCGGCTGCTGGCGCGCTAGGTGGCAGGGCATCCACAAGCGTGTCACCGAGACGATCTACGGATTCTCGGTCGCCGGGGACAAATAGAGGGGGGAGAAACAGCAGCGCCGGGGAATCCCTTCGCACGCCACACGGGATGCTGCGCGCAGGGCGCTTTCGCGAGGTGCTGGAGCTGGGGTCGGACCTGTCGCTGCCCTGGTGGTCGATCAATTGGAGGGCGACAGGTGGTCGTTGGCCACTCTTGTTGGCAAAACCACTGTCATGCCAGCCTGCTACAACCGCAGGCACACACCATTTTGACGAAGGAAAAACCCATGATCACTTCCTCCGAACGCCGTGGCTTCATGCTGGGTCTGGCGGCCACTGCCACCACCGTGGCCTCTGTCGGCCGCGCCGTCGCACAAACGGCCAATTCGTTGGTGGCCCTGCCCGCCGCGCCGGGCCAGGCCCTGGCGACCGACGCCCCCTACTGGGCGGCAGTGCGCTCCCTCTACGCGGTCACACCTGACATCGTCAATCTGGAAAACGGCTACTGGGGCGTCATGGCCGAGCCGGTGCGCCGCGAGTACCTTGCCAAGACCGACATGGTGAACCGCGACAACTCGTTCTATGCGCGCAACGCCTACGGCCGCGAGATCGAGCCGATCCGCGCCGCACTGGCCGCCGCCGTGGGCTGCTCCGTGGAAGAAATCGCCTTCACGCGTGGCGCCACCGAGGCGCTGCAGCTCTTGATCGCCGGCTACAACAAGCTCAAGGCCGGCGACACCGTGCTGTACGCCGACCTGGACTACGACTCCATGCAGTACGCGATGAACTGGCTGAAGGACCGCCGCGGTGTCGACGTGGTGCGCTTTGCCATCCCGGAGCCCGCAACGCGCGAAGCCGTACTGCAGACCTATCAGAAGCAACTGGAGAGCAACCCCAAGGCGCGCCTGTTGCTGCTCACGCATCTGAGCCACCGCACCGGCCTTGTGATTCCGGTGGCGGAAATCGCAGCCATGGCCCGCGCGCGCGGCGTGGACGTGGTGGTGGATGCGGCCCACTCCTGGGGCCAGATCGACTTCAATGTGGGCGACCTCCAATCCGATTTCGTGGGCTTCAACCTGCACAAGTGGATCGGCGCTCCGCTGGGCGCGGGTTTCATGTACATCAAGAAGAATCGTTTGCCCGACATCGACCGCGCATTGGGCGACGAGGACTTTCCGCCTGCAGACATCCGCTCGCGCGTGCACACCGGCACCACCAACTTTGCGGCCTTCCTCACGCTGCCCACTGCGCTCAAGCTGCACCAGGACATCGGTGCCCGCGCCAAGCAGGCGCGGCTGCGCCATCTGCGCGACCATTGGGTCAGCCGCGCGCGTGGTTTCAAGGGCCTGGAAATCCTGACGCCCGACGAGCCGGGCATGGCCGCCGGCATCACCTCGTTCCGCCTCGCGGGCAAGACCAGCGCGGCGGACAACAACGCCATCGTCGCGGAGCTGCGCGACAAGCACGGCATCTTCTCGGTGCGCCGTGCCGGCGTGGCCAAGGGCCAGTGCATCCGAATTTCGCCGGCGCTCTATACGACCGAGGGCGATATGGACAAGCTGGTGGCCGCGCTGAAGGCGATGACCGGCTAAGAGCCACGGCGGGCCGGTAGCCCTCCATCATTTCGCAGGTGGCGCGGTCCCACAGCATGGCGCCGCGCGCGTCCATGAGGCGGGTGAAGAAGGCGTGCGTCTCGTCGTCGGCAATGCCCTCCAGGTGGTCAATGCAGCCGGGGCGCGGCGCAGGACATCGCCTGGCTGCTGGACCAGGGCGCCGAGTACCTGCGCAGCCAACCAGTGTCGCTGCTGATGGCGCCGGCATCGACGGGTGGCGGTGGCCTGGGTGGGGGCGCAGATGCTCAGGCAGCGGCATCAGAAGCGCCGCGGCTGCGGCTGAATCGGGCATTGTGCGCAGGCCCGGTGGCATGATCGGATGGATGCACACGCAGGAATGCGGCCCTGTTGTGAAAGACGCGGTTTTATTGGCATTTATTTGCGGGACAGGACACTGACCATCATGGTGAGTACCGCGCGCTTTCTCGCCGTCCGGGCACTGCTGCTCGGCCCGTGTGCGTTTTACGTGTGGGATTTGCTCGGAGCGCGTGGCAGGTATTGGCCTGTCATCCTGTCGATGGATTTTTTGGCCGCGGCAGCCCTTGGCACAGTGCTCACGGCACTCTTCCTGGCCATCGTTGCCTTGCCGATCCAGCTGTGCCGTTCCGCTTCGGCGCCACTCCTGTTGCGACTGGTATTGGGGGTCTTGTCCGGCCCGCTCGGCGTCTGGCTGGGTCTCTTGCCTTCGTCCAGGCACAGGTACCCCATCCGGTGGGAGTGGTACGTCTCCAGGGCGTGGGCGCTGCACCTCGTTTTTGCTGGCGTTGGCCTGGCATTCGCGTGGATGTGGTTGCGCAAGCAGCGGGATGGCGGCGTACGACAAGCCCCCCTGGGCCGCCGCGATTGCGACTGGCCATGGGGCCGGCGCCATGACAGTCAGGATAGGATGGCACCATGGGCAGAAATTGCGGATCGTCGCTACATCGCGATGCACTTCTGGGCAGCGAGTTGGCTGCCTGCTACCACTGCCTGTGCAGCTTTGCGCCCAGCGCCATCAGGGAATGGTGCGACGGCGACCACCAGGACCAAACTGCCATCTGCCCCCAGTGTGGCGTGGATGCCGTGGTGGGCTTCAACGGTTCACCGGACCAGGCGTGGCTGCAAGCCACCCATACCAGGGCCTTCGGTTCGGCCTGAGGCTTCACGCAGGGCTGACGCCAGTCGCTGGCAAACTGCGGGCCAATGGCCAACAGCGGAACTGAGCAACACATGGACTCGAATCACTCCGTAAAACCTCAGGGCGCAGCCTGTCCATGCTGCAGGGCATTGACGCTTACGGATCCTGGTGGATTTGAGATCTGCCCCGTGTGCTTCTGGACAGATGATGGCCAAGGCAATGCCGATGCAGATGAGGTTCGAGGTGGCCCGAACGGTTTACTCAGCCTGACTGAAGCACGCCAAAACTACGCTACGCATGGTGCTTCAGACCGCCGCTACCTGCCTCATGTTCGCAGGCCTTCCAGTTCGGAACAGCCTTAAAGCCAGGAGCGGTTGAGCAGCAGCGAATCGCCCACAAGGAGAGAAAATTGCCCTCGGTTTATGAAAGACTCCAACCGCATTGGTGGTCTTTGGCAGATGAAGAAGGACGGGATATTCCCCTCACCGCGGTGGACCAAGAAAACGCACTCGGCGAGCGCCCCATCCACATTGCAGCGTGGAAGGGAGAACCGCAGGACATCGCCTGGCTGCTGGACCATGGCGCCCAGATCAACCAGCCTGGTGAATTCGAGATGACCCCGCTCCACTACGCCTACATGGGTGGCAAGCCGGGCAATGTGGCGATGCTCATCGAGCGCGGTGCAGACCGGTTCGCGCGGTGTGACCGGGGCCTGCTGGCGCATGAGGGCCGTGGCCATGGAGCCCCACCGCCCGAGGTCGCGCTAGAACCGCAGTAGCAGTTGCTCTCCTGCGCACGATCCGTGGCTTCGGACACTGCCCCTCTCCCCCTCACCCCGCACGCCGGTAATGCAGGGCCACCGCGCCGCAGCGCAGCGGCGTGGCCGAGAGCAAATCAAGCCGCCGCGTGGCGGGTAGCCCGCCCGCGTACAGGGTCGGGCCGTGGCCGGCGATGCGCGGGTGGACGAGCAGCTGGTACTCATCGATCAGGTCCAGCCGGTCGAGTGCGGTGGCGAGCTTGCCGCTGCCCAGGAGCACGCCGCCCGGGGTCGCGTCCTTGAGCTGCTGCACGCCCGTGCGCAGGTCGCCAGCAAGGGCGTGGCTGTGGGCCCACGGAAAGTCCGTTCGCGTGGAGGACACCACGTACTTGGGCTTGGCCTGGAGCTTGACCGCCCACTCGCGCACCGCCGGCGGTGCCGGCACCTCGCCGCGGGCGACCGCGGGCCAGTAGCCCTCCATCATCTCGTAGGTCACGCGGCCCCACAGCATCGCTGCGCTTTCGTCCATGAGGCGGGTGAAGAAGGCGTGCGTCTCGTCGTCGGCGATGCCTTCCTGGTGGTCGATGCAGCCATCCAGGGTGAGGTTGATGCTGAAAGTCAAGAGTCCCATGGTGTCTCTTCCGTTCAAGATGCGCGACGAGCCACTCGCCGCCTGGCTACGGGGGCGGGCACCGTCGCGGAGTCCCCATCCATCCCGTGCCGCCCAGGACGTAATGTACGGCGCAGAACCTGCGGGACAAGCCGGTCGATACCGGCCAACAAGGCATGCCGTCTGACGCACATGTCGGGCTTCGTCGTGACAATGGCCCCTGTGTGCCAAGCGTCTGGCGCACGCGCTTCCCCACCCACTTCTTCAATGACTGGCTGATTACCCCCCATGGACAGCACCGCATGGATCACCGAAGCCCTCGCCCACCCCCTGGCCTGGGCCACCGCGCGCGCCCAGGCCCTGGGCTCCAGGGACTGGCTCGTCCTCGCGGGCATCCTCGTCTTCCAGCGCCTGTGCGTGCACATCGGCATGTGGACGTACTGCCTGGCGGTGCTGCCAGGCACGGCCTTGCACGAGGCCATGCACTGGACCGTGGCAGCGCTGCTGGGCGCCCGGCCCACCATGCCCACCCTGGTGCCGGTGCGCACGCATGGGGGCTGGCGGCTCGGGTCGGTGCGGTTCCAGGCGGGGTACTTTCGCTCGCTGCCGATTGCGCTGGCACCGGTTGCGCTGGCGCCGCTGAGCTTTTGGTGGGCCACCACCTTCATGCCGGGGGCCGGGTCGGGCGTGGCGTACGGGCTGCATGCCTGGCTGGCCGCCTCGGCCTTCGGGGCGAGCGTGCCGTCCACGCAGGACTGGTCGGTGGCCGCACCGGCCTTGCTGGTGGGGGCGGTGGCGGGGGTGGCGCTGTGGGTGGTACTTTGATGGGGCATATGCCCCAGGCGATTGCGGCCAGGAGGCGCCCTCTCAACGGACACACCCCGATACGCTGCGGGAATCTGTCTTACAAGAAAACGGGCGTTTTGCGGCGATAGTGTGGCATCGCTGGCAGGCCCCCTGCGCCCTTCGCACGCCGTTGCACCCTGGTGCCGCTGTGCCTGCCGTGTGTGCGCCGTGCCGTACCATGCCCCCGTCGTCCATCCCAACCGAAGCCGCCTGCCGTGTCCCGTAGCCCCCGTTCGCACACTGCCCCGTTCTCCCAGCCTTCAACGCCGGCCCGATGGTCGGCGTTGCTGCTTTTCAGCGCCGCCGCCTCGTCGTTGCTGCTGCTGCAGGGTTGCAGCCTGCTGCCCGGGCGGGGGGGCGAAGAGGCGCCACGCGATGCGGCATCGAGCCCCATTGCGGCGGACAGCGATGGCAGCCCCTCGTTCGACGTGCAGGTGCGCGCGCCCGACACGGTGCGAGAGACGCTGGAGAAGCACCTGGAGCTGCAGCGCTTTCGCCAGCTGCCCGACCTGCAGGCCAGCGAGCTGCAGCGCCTGTTGGGCGCGGCCGATGCCAACGCGCGCGAGCTGCTGGGCACGCTGGGCTACTTTGCGCCCACCATCACGGTGGAGCTGACCGAAACGCCCGATGCCAAACTGGCGCCGCGCACGGTGGTGGTGACGGTGGACCCGGGGCCGCAGACGCACATTGCCAAGGCCGACATCACCTTTGCCGAGGCGGTGAGCAATGCGCAAGATGGCGAGGGCCGCGCGCGCCAGCTGCGGCGCGTGCAAAGCGGCTGGGGGCTGCCGCCGGGCCGGGCCTTCACGCAGTCGGCGTGGGACGGGGCCAAGAACGATGGTCTGCGCCAGCTGCAGGTGCGCCGCTACCCCACGGCCAGCATCACCAACAGCCGCGCCGAGGTGGATGCCGACAAGCACGAGGCGAACCTGAGCGTGGCCTACGACACGGGCCCGCTGTACCGCTTTGGCCCGCTGCGGGTGGAGGGCAACCAGCGCTACGACCCCGATGGTGCGCGCCGCCTGGCGCGCCTGCCCACGGGCGCCATCTACGACGAGACCGAGCTGCTGGACGCGCAATTGCGCCTCGCCAGCAGCGGGTACTACGACGCGGTGTTCTTGACGCTGGACACCGAGGGCACCGACCCGCTGGCCGTGCCGGTGGTGGCCCAGGTGCGCGAGGCGCAGCTGCAGAAGGTGGTGTTCGGCGCCGGCCTGTCGACCGACAGCGGGCCGCGGCTGACGATTGACCACATCCACAACCAGATGCCCTTGCTGGGCTGGCGCGCGGTGAGCAAGCTCTCGCTCGACCGCAAGAACAAATTGCTCAGCACCGAGTGGACCGACCTGCCCGGCGAGAACGGCTGGCGCTGGTTTGCCGGCGGGCAGGTGCAGCGCGAGGACACGGGCGACTACGAGACCAACAGCGCCCGGCTGCGCGGTGGCCGCAGCAAGAGCACCAAGAACATCGACCGCAACTACTTTTTGCAGTACGACTATGCCAAGAGCCAGGGGCTGAACGCCCCGCCCTCGGGCACAGCGCTGAGCATCAACTACGGCTGGACGGGGCGCTACTTCAACAACAACACGGCCCCCACGCGCGGCCATGGCATTGCGGTCGAGCTGGGCGTGGGCACCACGCTCACGCCCGAGCGCGACCCCTTCGTGCGCACGCTGCTGCGCTGGCAGACCTTTATCGCCGCGGGCCGCGTGGAGGCCGACGACGGCGCCTCGCGCGCAGCGCGGCTGGCGGTGCGCGCCGAGGGCGGCGCGGTGTTTGCGCGCCAGGGCGCACAGCTGCCGGTGACGCAGCTGTTTTTGACCGGTGGCGACACCACGGTGCGCGGCTACGGCTACCGCAAGATCGGTGCGCGCACCGACAACGACCAGTTGTACGGCGGGCGCTACCTGGCCGTGGGCAGCCTGGAGTGGCAGCGCCCCATCGTCTACAAGGGCAGCATGACGGACTGGGAGAGCACCCTGTTCGTGGATGCCGGCGCCGTGGCCGACAAGGTGGGCGACCTGGACCCGCGCGTAGGCGTAGGTGCCGGCGTGCGCTGGCGCAGCCCCGTGGGCCCGCTGCAGGCCGACCTGGCCTATGGCGTGCAGGCCAAGGAGCTGCGGCTGCACCTGCGCCTGGGCTTCACGTTCTGAGACGGCCGCACGGCCTGCCTTTTTACCGCCCCTGATTTCCTGACCTGTTGATTGATGCCCTCTCGCAACCCGCCCGCCTCTGCCGCCAACCGCTCGCCCGATTTCAGCGCCGGGTCGTCGGCACCGCCGCCACCGCCGCGCCGGCGCCGCACCTGGCTGCGGCTGCTGGTGTGGTTGGTGTTGGGCTTGCTGGCGCTGGTGCTGGCCGTGGCCGGCGCGGCGTGGTGGTGGGCGGGTAGCAGCACATCGCTGGCCCTGGCGCTGGCGCGCGCCGCGCAGTATTTGCCGGCCGGGCAGAAGCTGGAGAGCCGCGACGTGAGCGGATCACTGCGCACGGGCGGCAGCATTGGCTGGCTGCGCTGGAGCAGCCCGGCCCTGGTGGTGGAGGTGGACGGCGCGCGCATCGGCTGGCAACTGGCGCCGCTGCTCAGCCGCAAGGTGGAGCTGGGCGAGGTGCACGCCGCGCGCGTGCGCATCACCCCCCAGGCCACGGCGCCCGCCAGCACCGAGCCCCTGAAACCGCTGGAGCAGCTGGTGCTGCCGGTGCAGGTGGCCGTGCCCTTCAAGGTGGACAGCCTGGAGTGGGCGGGCTCGCCCGAGCAGCAGATCAGCCTGGCCGGCAAGCCCGCCGTGCGGGCCCAGAACCTGGCCGGCGACTACCGCTACGACGGCACCGAACACCACCTGAAGATCGACAACGTGGAGCTGGCCCAGGGCCAGTACCAGGCCCGCGTGAAGCTGCAGGCCCAAGCCCCTATGGCCATCGACGCCACGCTGGACGGCACCGTGCACACCACGCCCCCGGGCGGCGGCAACCCGCTGCAGGTGGCCGCGCATGCCACCGTGCAGGGCACGCTGGCCACGGCCGCCGCGCAGCTGCAAGCGGCGGCGCAGTTGAAGCCCGTGGTGGTGGCGGCGGCTGAGCCTGCGGCTCCGGCGGCATCGGCCGCAGCCACACCCGCACGCAAGGGCGCACCGGCCAGCGCCAAGGCGCCGGCAGCCCCTGCCGAGCCCATGCAGGCTGACGTGCAGGCCACCATCCTCCCCTGGGTGCCCCAGCCCCTCAAGCAAGCCGCTGCCGCCCTCAAGGCGCTGGACCTGGCCGCACTGTGGCCCCAGGCGCCGCGCACGCTGCTGCATGGCACGGTGAAGGTGGACCCGGTGAATGCGACCGCTGCCACGGCACCCACCGGTTCATCCCCCGCACCCGCCATCGCCGGCTGGAACATCGAGGCCGACCTGCGCAACGACCTGCCAGGCCCCTGGGACACCAGGCACCTGCCCCTGGCCGTACTGCAGGCCCGCGCGGGCTTTGATGGCACGCGCTGGGATGTGCCTGCGGCCACGGCCACCATCGGCACGGGCAAGGCCGCGGGCACCATTGCCCTCAAGGGCCAGTTCACACCCGCCACCGGCGCGGCCGAGGGCCTGGCCGAGCTGCGCAACCTGCGCCCCGATGCGCTGCACACCGCGCTGGCGGCGGCGCCGCTGGGCGGGCGCATCACCGCCCAGGGCCAGGCCGACCAGGCCGTGCGCTTCACCGCCGACATCCGCGCCACGGGCGCTGCGCCGGTGCAGCCGGCCGCAGCGGCCCCTGGCAAGAAGGGCGCGCCCCTGCTGCGCATCAACACCTTCACCGCCCAGGGCCAGTACCTGGCGCAGACGGGTGGCGGCACGGTGCAGCTCGACCGCCTGCTGCTCGACGCGCTGCAGGCCAAAGTCGAGGCCACGCAACTGCGCGTGGCCCTTGGCGAGCAATCGGCCCAGGGCCAGTTGCGCGCCACGGTGCCGGGCGCCACCGCCAATGCCAACGGCCAGATGGCGCCCACCAAGGGCGCGGGCGAGTTGCAGCTGCAGCTAAGCGATGCCGAGCGCACGCAAGCCTGGCTGGCCAGCCTGCCGGGCCTGGGTGATGCGATGAAGGGCGCCACGGCCAAAGGCCAGGCACAGCTTAATGCGCGCTGGACGGGTGGCTGGCAGACGGCAGCAAACCAGATCGAAGCCCTGGCGGCCGGCAAGGCCTTGCCCGCATTGGCCAGCAAGGACGGCGGTTTCACCCTGCAGGCCCGCGTCAACGCGCCGCAGCTCGATGTGGTCCTGCCACCAGGCAAGGGCGGCGCAAGCCCCATGTCCGCGATCCAGCTGCGCGGGGTGAATGCCGAGCTCTCAGGCTCGCTGGCCCAGGCCACGCTGGCGCTGGATGGCGAGGCCCGCACCGGTACGCAGCGCGCCACGGTGCGCACGCGCCTGGCGGGCGGCACCAGCGGTGCCAACGAGTGGCAAGCCCAGGTGACCGAGCTGCGCCTGCAAGCGCAAGACACGCAGTTGCCCGGCCCCTGGGCCGTGCAACTGGCCGAGCCCGTGACCGTGACCGTGAAGCTGCGCATGGGCGGGGCCGCGCTGGCACCGGCCACGGCAGCATCGGGCACAGCCCCTTCTGCCACCGGTGCGGCAGCCCTGTCGGTGCAGGCATCGGCCGGGCAGGCGCGCATCACCGGGCCGGTGGCGGGCACGGCCACGCTGCGCTGGCAGCCCATCAGCTACGCGGGCGGCAGCGGCAGCCCGCTGCGCCTGCAGACGCAGGGCAGCCTGCAAGGCCTGCCCATGGCCTGGGTGGATGCTTTTGGGGGCGGCAGCGACCCCGCTGGCAAGCCCGCCCAGCCCCTGCTGGCCCGCCTGGGCCTGGCCGGCAACATCGTCTTCGACGGGCAGTGGAACGTGGACACCACCAGCGGCCCGCTGCGCGCCAGCGCCAGCGTGCGCCGCGCCTCGGGTGACCTGCGCATTCTCGCGGTGGACTCGGCCCCCATCACCACCGTGCAGAGCAGCGGCCAGGGCACCGGCGCGGGCAGCCCCAAGGCTACCGTGACCGAAGAGCCCGGCAGCGGCAGCAATGCCGGCGTGCGCCAGGCCGAGCTGACCCTGGAGGCCGAGGGCGATGCCCTGCGCGCCAAACTGGTGTGGGCCAGCGACCGCGCCGGCGAGGTGGACGCCACCGCCAGCACCCGCCTCACCCTGGGCAGCACGCTGGGTGCGACCACGCTGGCGCCCGACGCGCCGCTGGCCGGCACCCTGCGCGCCCGCCTGCCCGACGTGGGCGTGTGGTCGGCCCTGGCCCCGCCGGGCTGGCGCGTGCGCGGCACGCTGGATGCCAACGCCACCCTGTCGGGCACGCGCGCTGCGCCGCGCTGGGCCGGCACGCTGGGGGCCGACGAGCTGGCCGTGCGCTCCATCCTCGATGGGGTGGACCTGCAGGGCGGGCGCCTGCGCGCGGCGCTCAATGGCAACCAGCTCGATATCACCGAGTTCAGCCTGCGCGGGGGCAGCGGCAGCAAGGCGCGCATCCCCGGCTACAGCGGCAACCGCACCAGCGCCCCGCAAGACGGCGGCAGCCTCACCGGCACCGGCCGCGTGACCTGGGGCGATGCGGCAACCAGCAACAACGGTGGCATGTCGGGCCTGGCCATGAGCTTTCAGGCCGAGGCCAAGGCCCTGCAGGTGCTGGGCCGGGCCGACCGGCAGGTCAGCGTGTCGGGCAAGGTGCAGGCGCAGTTGCAGCAGGGCCAGTTCAGCGTGCGCGGGCAACTCACCACCGACCGCGCCACCATCATCCTGCCCGACGAGACCGCGCCCAGCCTGGGCAGCGACGTGGTGGTGCGCTCGGCCGCCAAGGACCGCGAAGCCCAGGCCAAGGCCCAGGCAGTGGCCAAGGCGAACCAGGCCGCCGCGCAGCCTGCCACCGGCACCACGCCCACCACGGCCAAGCCGCCCGACATCGCCATCACCCTGAACCTGGGGCGCGACTTTGCGCTGCAGGGCCAGGGCATCACCACGCGCCTGACGGGCGAGCTCGACATCCGCAGCAGTGCGGTGCCCGGCGCGCCCCCGCGCGTGATCGGCGAGGTGCGCACCGAGCAGGGCCGCTACCGCGCCTGGGGCCAGGTGCTGGACGTGGAGACGGGGCTCATCCGCTTCAGCGGCCCGTACAACAACCCCTCGCTCGACATATTGGCGCTGCGCCCCAACATCAGCGTTCGTGCCGGCGTGCAGGTCAGCGGCTCGGCCCTGGCCCCGCGCGTGCGCCTGTACTCGGACCCCGACCTGCCCGATGCCGAAAAACTGTCGTGGGTGGTGCTGGGCCGCGACGCCGCCGCCGGCGGCGCCGAAGCCGCCGTGCTGCAGCAAGCCGCCCTGGCCCTGCTCGGCCGCAAGGGCGGCACCGGCGCCACCGCCAACATGGCCAGCCGCCTGGGCCTGGACGAAATCGGCTTCAAGGGCCCCGGTGCCGGTGAAGACGCCACCGGCGCCGCGCTGACCTTCGGCAAGCGTTTGTCCACCGACCTGTACGTGACGTACGAGCGCAGCCTGTCGGGAACGCTGGGCACGCTGTACATCTTCTACGACCTGTCGCGCCGCCTGACTCTGCGCGGGCAGACGGGGGCGCAGAGTGCGGTGGACATCATCTACACGTTGAAGTACGACTGATGCGGCTGTGCCTTCAACCGCCTGGCGTCGTTGGTTCGCCTTGCCGTGCTCAGAACCTGTTTACGATCTCGCAGGGGTCGCGCAGCGGCCTTGCCGGGATGGGATGCTAGGCGCGGTGTGCAGTTGATAGCCCCGCTATCAACAAGCGCCGCAACGCCGCAGACCGCCCGGCAAGGCACTTGCCCGAAGGGTTGGGGCGAAATCGGGCGATTGGACGCCCCGGCTGCTTGCATGGGCACGAGCCCATGCGGCGCACCCGGAGCATCCACTCATACCGATTGCGCCCCAACGCGATCCCCTGCGAGATCGTAAACAGGTTCTAAAGCACTGTCTGCGGCTTCCCGCCTAGCCATGCGGCTGAAGGCAAGGCCGCATGCGGGGCACGGCGCGGAGCAAAAAGCGGGCATTGCCGGGACCACCCCGCACTGCCCCTACAATCGCCCGCTGCGTCCTCCTCGTAGTTCAATGGATAGAACGAGTGCCTCCTAAGCGCTAGATACAGGTTCGATTCCTGTCGAGGGGACCACTTCCCGCCTTTGGAATCAACCACTTGGCGCAGCCCACCCCGAAAACGGGACAAGAACGGGACAAAGCGACGTTCAGAGCCCCTCGGGCGCCTTCGATTCCACCCTGTCAGCCCGCACCGCAGGCCGTGACACCACAGCCACCAGCCGACACGGAAAAAAAATGCCCGCCCCGAAGGGCGAGCAAAAGACAGGCCGGCTGGAGTACCCGCAAACGCCTCGGCGCCTATCCGGCCACGTCTGCCCACGTGGCACCGCACCATGAAAGCGGCACTGCCACTATGGCGCGCGGTTCACGCAAGGGGTGTAGGAGCAAGGGCCTCGCCCAGGGCCTGCAAGCCGCGCCTCGCAGGCCCGGCTGTCCTACATACACCTTTGCCGTACTGGCCTGCAAGGCAGTATCGAAGTCGGTCTCAAGGCAGCGTGGATAGCGCTCCCTCGCGCGCAGCCTCCTCCATCAGCCATGCAGTGACCTCGTCCAGCAAGCCCCCATCGCCGCTGCGCGCCCGCTGCGGCCACACCAGGTGGTAGTCAATGCCAGTGCGTAGCGCCACCTGCGGCAGCACCCGCACCAGGCGGCCGGCAGCTATGTCGGAGGCGACGAAGAAGGGGCTGGCCAGCGCCAGGCCCTGGCCGGCGATGGCCGCGTCGATGGCCAGGCTGATCTGGTTGAAGCGCGTGCCGCCCGGTGGCGGGGCCGGCATGCCGGCCTGCGCGAAGAACGCGGGCCAGGAGCCATGGGCGTCGTGGATCAGCGGCAGCTTGGCCAGGCGCTTTGGCGTCAGCGCGCCCGGTGCTCCCACCAGCGCCGGGCTGCCCACGGCGATGAGCGTGTTCTCGAGCAGGCGCTGCACGTGCAGCCCCGGCCCAAACGGGGGCTGGCCATAGCGGATCGACAGGTCGACGCCCTCCGCGTGGAAGCGCGACACGCGCTCGGTGGCCAGCACGCACAGCTCGGTGCCGGGGTGGCGCTCGGCAAAGCGCGGCAGGCGTGGCAGCAGCCACTTGGCAGCCAGCGTGGGCGCCACGCTGATGGTGACCTGCCGCTCGCCCGGGCGCAGCTGGCGCGTGGCGTCGGCGATCTCTTCGAGCGCGCGGCGTACGCGCAGCGCGTAGGTGGCACCCGCCTCGGTGGGTGCCAGGCCGCGCGCGCGCCGCTCGAACAGGCGAATACCGAGCTCGGCCTCCAGCGCGCGCACCTGCTGCGCCACGGCGCCTTGCGTCACATCGAGCTCCTCGGCCGCCAGCCGAAAGTTCAGGTGCCGCGCAGCGGCCTCGAAGGCGTGCAGCGCCTTCAGGGAGGGCAGGCCCTGTAGGGGCGGGGCGGTGGGGCTATTGCTGCTGGCGTGGGAGTCGGCGGTCATGGGCTTCGGATCTCGGGGCGGCGGGGTGCGCAACGGTCCCGGCGACAGACTATCCCACACCCTGGTCAAGCCTTCACTTCCACCACCTGCTCAAAACCGCCGAAGATCATGCGTTTGCCGTCGAAGGGCATGGGCGGGTTGCCGGGGGTGGACGGGTCCATGCGTGGGTCTTCCATCATCTTCTTCATGCCCGCGTCGCGCGTGGCCTTGTCCGGCCATTCGACCCATGAGAAGGCCACCGTCTCCTCGGCCGTGGCCTGCACTGCGCGGCGGAAGTCGGTGACCTTGCCGTCGGGGACGTCATCGCCCCAGCCCTCGATCACGCGGATGGCGCCCAGTTCGATGAAGATCGGGTCGAGCTGGCGCGCGTGCTCGATGAACTTCTGCTTGTTGGCGGTGGGGACGGCGATCACGAAACCATCGATGTAGGACATGTCTTGACTCCTGTTGGGTTGACGACCATGCGGCGTACCCGCCATGGGCACCCCGTAAGAACGTGTTTGCGATCTTTTCGGGGCCGCGTTGGGGCGCAATCGGGATGAGTGGATGCTCCGGATGTGCCGCATGGGCTCATGCCCATGCAAGCAGCCGAGGCGTCCAATCGCCCGATTTCGCCCCAACCCTTCGGGCAAGTGCCTTGCCGGGCGGTCTGCGGCGTTGCGGCGCTTGGTTGTGCCGAGCTATCAACTGCGCCCCGCGCCTAGCATCCCATCCCGGCAAGGTACTTGCGCGGCCCTGAAAAGATCGTAAACACGTTCTAAGCACTCGACGAACGAGGATCCGCCAGATCGACAGGAAGCGCCCGGAAAGAAACACTTTTTTTCTTTCTTCTTCCTCCAGCGGCGCGGGGCCACCGCAGTCACTGCGTGCGCTTCGCCCGGCGCGCCGGCTTGCTGGGCGCAGGGGCGGCGGCAAGGCGCTGCTGCAAGAACGCCCGCAGCGCCTGCACCACCTGGCTGCGCATCGGGCCCGGCTGGTACACCAGCACCACCCGCCGCTCGATGTGTGGCGTGACCAGCGGCAGAACGACCAGGTCCGGGTCGCGCAGCGCGGCGGTGTACAGCCGCGGCATCAGGCCCAGGGCCATGCCGCCCCGGACCAGCGCGTAGAGCGTCTCGGCATAGCTCACGCGGTAGGGCTCGGCATGCTGGGCGAACTGCGCGCGGGCCGATTCGCCCAGCGCTGGCATGCTGCCGCTTTCAAACAGCGCCAGCCGCTCGTGCCCGATGTCCTGCCAGGCGACCGGCTTGTCAACCTGGGCCAGCGCATGGTCGCGGCGCAGCACCAGCACCAGCGGGTCGCGGAACAGGTCGGTGCACACCAGGCTGCCCGGGGGCTCGGTGATGGCGGCGATGGCCAGGTCGAGCTGCCCGCTGCGCACCTCGGCCAGCAGCGTGGTGGAGGGGGCGTCGCGCCAGGCCAGGTCCATGCGGCTGCGCTGCGCCGGCGCCCCAGCGCTTTGTTGTTGGTCTTCTTGCAGGAACTCACCCACCGCTGCCACCACGCGCGCGCTGGCCGACGGGATGACGCCGATGCGCACCAGCGCCCGCCCGCGCTGCACGGTGTTGTCGATGTCCTTCAGGGCGCTGTCCACCGTGTGCACCACGAAGTCGGTGCGCGCCAGAACTTCGGCGCCCAGCTGCGTGAGCTGTAGCTGGTGCGTGGAGCGCGTGAGCAGCTCGGCGCCCACCAGCCGCTCCATCTGCTTGATGGCATTGCTCAGGGCCGGCTGGGTGATGGACAGCCGGCGCGCCGCCCGGCCGAACTGCCCCTCTTCGACCAGCACGGAAAAAAAGCGCAGTTGCCGCAGCGTGAGCGCATGGAGTGCGGTGGTGCCCATGGCCTGGTTCTCCCTCGACGGTTATAGATCCGATGAATGAATATATAGATATTTGAAATTTTCCTTATCTGCGGGGCTTGCCTAAACTTTCCGCATGAGCCCGAACCCCGCCCCCGCCGATGCGCCCCTGGAGGCCTTCCTGCGCGCCATGCCGAAGGTGGAGCTGCACTGCCACCTGTTCGGCACGGTGCGCCATGCGACCTTTGCCGCGCTGAACCGCCGGGCCGGCTCGCCGCTGGCCGATGAAGAGGTGCAAGGCTTCTACACGCGCGGCGACAAGCCCGTGGGCGTGCTGCGCGTGCTGCGCGCGCTTGACGCGCAACTGGTGCGCACGGCCGATGACCTGTACCAGCTGACCATCGAATACCTGGAGGACGCGGCGGCCCACGCGGTGCGCCATGCCGAGTTCTTCTGGAACCCGACCGGCACCGTGCACGCCTCGGGCATCGCCTACCCGCTGGCGCAAGGCGCCATCGTGCGCGCCATTCGCGATGCCGAGCAGCAGTTCGGCATCGCCGGCAGGCTGATTGCGGCGGTGGACCGCGAGGCCTCGCCCGAGGCCGCGGTGGAGATGGTGCAGTGGGTGGCGGCGCACCGCTGCGACGAGGTGATCGGCATCGGCATCGACTACCGCGAGAACGACCGGCCGCCCGAGCTGTTTCTGCAGGCCTACCGCGACGCACAGCGCGCGGGCCTCAAGACTACCGCCCACGCCGGCGAGTTCGGCATGCCCTGGACCAATGTGCGCACCGCGCTCGACGTGCTCCAGGTCGACCGCATCGACCACGGCTACACGGTCGTCGACAACCCGGCGTTCGCACGTGAGTGCGCCGAGCGCGGCGTGGTCTTCACCGTGGTGCCCACCAACTCCTACTACCTGCGCACGCTGGCGCCCGAGCGCTGGGCGCTGGACCACCCGATCCGGCACATGCCGGCGCTGGGCCTGCGCATCCACCCCAACACCGACGACCCGACCCTGCACCAGGTCACGCCGACCGGGGCCTGGCTGAAGATGGCGCGCGACTTCGGCTTCGGCCTGGACGACTTGCGCGGCTTCATGCACAACGGCCTGGACGGCGCCTGGATCGACGACACACAGCGCCGCCGCTGGCGCAGCGAATGGAGCGCACAGTTCGATGCGCTGCGTGACGCGCACGGCCTGGCCTGACGACCCGCACAGCCCCCCACAGCCCCCTTACCCCGAAAGACCCCCAACATGCGATACATTGCTGCCCCTCTGCTCGCTACCCTGCCCTTGCTGGCCCTGGGCACGGCGCAGGCACAGACCCAGGCGCCCGCCTGGCCTGCTGCCAAACCCATCACGCTGATCGTTCCGTACTCCGCCGGCGGCAGCGTGGACTTCGTGGCGCGCCTGGTGGCCACGCGGCTGGCGGAGCGCCTCAAGCAGTCGGTGGTGATCGAGAACGTGAGCGGTGCCGGCGGCGCGATCGGAGTGGCCAAGGCGGCCGCGGCGTCGCCCGACGGCTACACCATCGTGGCCGCGCCCGACAGCACGATTGCGATCGGCAAGCTGGTCAACCCCGCCGCGTACAAGTTCGATCCGCTCAAGGACCTGGTGGCCGTGGGCATGGTGAACACGGCCCCCATGGTGCTGGTGGCGCGGCCCGGCCTGGGCGTGGCGAGCTATGCCGACTTCGTCAAGCTCGCCAAGGCCTCGCCCGGCAAGACCAGCTATGCCACCTCGGGCGTGGGCACGGTGCTGCACCTGTCGATGGAACTGCTCAAGCAGCGCAGCGGCATTTTCGTCACGCACATCCCCTACCGTGGCGCAGCGCAGATCGCCACCGACGTGATCGGTGAGCAGGTGGACACCGCCATGCTCATCAGCGCCGGCGCGGTGCCCGGCTACGTGCAGAGCGGCAAGCTCAAGGCCCTGGGCGTGACCGGCACCAAGCGCCTCGAATCGCTGCCCAACGTGCCCACCTTCGACGAAATGCCTGGCCTCAAAGGCTACGCCCCGGTGGCCTGGACCGGCCTGTTCGCCCCCGCGCAAACGCCCGCGCCCATCGTCGCGCGCCTGAACCAGGAGCTCAACGCGGTGCTCAACACCCCCGAAGTCCGCACCAAGCTGCAGGAACAGGGCGCGCTGCCGGGCAGCGGCTCGGCACAGGACCTGGCCCGCTTCGTGCAGGCCGAATACGCACGCAACCAGAAGGTGGTGCAAACCGTCAATATCAAGGAGTAGGGCCTGTCGGGCTCAACAACCTGTAGGGCCGACCAGCGCGTCAAGCTGGTCGAATGTCTCGTCGTTCCAGCCCGTGCTGCCGGCGGCGATCTCGGCGTCGAGCGCCTCCTTGGAAGGGTAGAGGTCGTGCACGACGAGCAGCGTGTGCCCCGCTGGCTGTTCCTCGAAGGTGACGGTGGTGACCTGGCCGCTGCCGCCGGCTTCGTCATTGGTCCAGGCCAGGCGCGAGGGCGGTGCCACTTCCAGGTAGCGGCCGTGGAAGGCCATGCCCTGCGGCGCGTCGGGGTGGCTGAACACCAGGCGGTAGCTGCCGCCCACACGAACGTCAAGCTCGCAGGACAGCAGCGCCAGGCCAAAGGATTGGGGCACCCACCAGCGCTGGAACAGCGCGGCATCGGTCCAGGCCTTGAACACTGTGCGCGGCGGGGCCTGGATGGTGCGCGTGACGACCAGTTCACGCTCGGACTTGCGCTCCACCGACAGGCGGTGCTGCGGAGAGGCGGGCTGGCTAGTTGTGTTTCCTGCGTCCATCGGTTTTCTCCTGGTGTTGCAATTCCTCGACCACCTGGTCCAGCGCGTCGAAGCGGGCATGCCAGAGCTGGCGGTGCTGCTCGATCCACAGCGCCTGCGCCTCCAGCGGGTGCGGGCCCAACTGGCAGTGGCGCACACGCCCGAGCTTCTGCGTGGTGACCAGCCCGGCCTGCTCCAGCACGCCGATGTGCTTTTTCATCCCCGTGAGGGTCATGCCGAACTTGGCGGCCAGCTCGGTGATGGACGCATCGGCGCGCCCGAGCTGCTGCAGCACGCCACGCCGGGTGGAGTCGGCCAGCGCAGCAAAGGCGGCATCGAGGTGGGCATCCGAATACTGAACCATTAAGTTCAGTATATACCCACCTCATTGCTGGCGCCACCCCCGCCAAGCCAGCAGTTTTTCTACCGACTGAATGCAGCCCAAGCTCCTCGCTGCACCGGCCTGCCGGTGCTAACCTGACTGCCTTCACATGCCACGGCCCGCCATGCCACAGCGGTGCCCGGTGGGCTGCCCCCAGCCCATGGCAGGAGAAAAATTCGCTTCGTTGCCATTCCCCCGTCCGCCCGCCACAGAAAGGCCCCGCCATGTACGCACTCGTCTTCCACCAGTTCGGCGATGCCGACGTCCTGCGCCATGAAGTGGTGCCCGAGCCGACCCCGGCGCCCGGCCAGGCGCTGGTGCGCATGCGGGCCGTGGGGCTGAACTTTGCCGATGTGTACCGGCGCAAGGGCAATTACCACCTGGCCGGGTCGCCGCCATGGGTGCTGGGCTACGAGGGCGCGGGCGAGGTGATCAGCGCGCCGCCGGGCAGCGGCTTGCAGCCCGGGCAGCGGGTGGGTTTTGCCGACAGCCCGTTCGCCAATGCCGAGCTGTGCGCGGTGGATGTCGACCGGTTGATCCCCCTGCCCGACGCGATCTCGTTCGAGACGGCCGCGGGCAGCCTGCTGCAGGGCCTGACGGCGCAGTACCTGTGCCGTGACAGCTATGCGGTTCGCCCAGGGGACTGGGCCGTGGTGCATGCAGCGGCGGGCGGCGTGGGGCTGCTGCTCGCGCAGATGCTGCGCGGCCTGGGCGCGCGGGTTGTCGCCATCGCATCGACCGAGGCCAAGCGCCAGGCAGTGCGCGAGGTGCTGGGCGCGGACGCCAGCGTGGCGGCGGTCATCCCCACCGAGGGCTGGCTGCAGGCCGTGCAGGCGATTACCGGCGGGCGCGGGGCGGACTTGGTGTACGACTCGGTGGGCACCACCTTGCCCGACAGCCTGGCCGCCGCGCGCACCGGCGGCACCATCGTTTTCTACGGCATGGCCGCAGGCGACCCGGCGCCGGTGGACCCGCGCCTGCTGATGGACCGTTCACTGGCGCTGGTGGGCGGCGACCTGTGGAACGTTCTCACCAGCGCGCAGGAACGCCGTTCGCGCGCGGCGCAGCTGTTCGCCGCGCTCCAGGCGGGCGAGCTGCAGCTGCGCATCGCGCACCGCTTTGCGCTGCGCGACGGCGCACAGGCCCACCGGGCGCTGGAGGGCCGGCAGGCCATTGGCAAGGTGTTGCTGGTGGTGGAGTGATGCGGGGGCGCCCATCGCTCGCTGGGGGCAGCCACCTTTGGCAAGGTGCTGTAGAGGGTGCCGTACCGCGCTGCTTGCGGGTGGCGTGTCGGCTGGCGCGCACTGACAACTCAGGCATGCATGCACGCGTGCCTGGCGGCGCCTGCTCGGCTCCTACCATTTCTGGTCGCGTGCCCTCAGGCCGTGCGCGGCGACCACGTCCCTGCCCTGCATTTCGCACTCCGCGTACCCGTAGCCATCGGCCTGGGAAAACTTCACCTGGTGCCAGGTCTTTCCAGGCATGTCGGACATGCCGTACCTACCCTGGGCCGCAATGACGCGCGCACCCGCCGGGATCGTTCCCCGTTCATACAGGACCTTCTCGCACACCAGGCGAAGGCATTCCACTTCGTACTTGGCATCCGAAGGCGGGCAGTTGCGGACCTCCGAGATCTTGCCATCGGCCATCACGGCGGCAGGGGCATCCGGGGGGGCACATCCCGACAGGGTCAGTCCCGCCGACAGAGACAGAGCCAGCACCGGGCCGCCTATCAGGCGCATGCGCAGGCCCGCAGCGCGCAGGGCCCGAGGAACGAGCAGGGCCATGCCCATCATTCGTGTCACTGATCTTTCTCCTTGCGATGCCGGCATTGGCGAGCGGGATGCACTCCAGTGCCTGGGCGGATTCTGCCGGAGGCGGCTAGCAGGCGCCCAAGAGGAAGCGAGTACAAGCGGCTGCCTGCCCGCCTGCCCTACAGCGGCACCTCGTACTCGTCCTTGCGGCCCGGGTGGCCGGGGTAGCTGAAGGAGCTGCGGATCCTGAGCACGGTGCGGCCGTCCACGGTGTCCACCGACACGGTGCAGCCGAAGTGGTGCTCGAACAGAGTGAGCATTGCACCGCTTTGCACGGCAAGGGTCGGCTCGGGAGGAAAGTCCGGATCGCTGGGCCGTTGAGAGAAGCGGGTGACCCCGCGGCGATCGATCCGTCCCGCGTTGCCCAGTGAGTCGCGATAGCGCCACTCCTTCTCTTGGAACCGCAGCACGGCCCCGCCGGGCACCGCACGCGCTTGCACGATGGAGCACGCCTGGAGCCCTGGCGGCACGACAGGGGGCTCGGGCGCGGCGTGGGCACTGCCGCACACGGCAAGCACAGGCAACAGGCGCAGGCCCGCTGCCCAGTTGCCCAGGCGCTGCACGGCGCTGGCCAGGCGCGATGGCCGCACTGGCACATGTGTCGTGCCCAGGCGGCGTGGAGGGTAGCGGGTGTTGCTGGCGGGGATGGTCATGCAGAGGGGCTTCAGGTTGGGGAGGGCCGACGCGGCTGCCGCTGCGCCTGCGAGCGGGCCCTGGCGTAGCGCAATGTAGCAACGCGCGCAGGCGGGTGCCAGCGCAGAATGGCCAGGCGGCAAGCCCGCCTCCCTCGGCGCGGCTATGCCGGTTGCAGCGTCGCCTGCTCCGGTCTTCGCGCCGTCATCGCCGTCCCCATCGACGCCGACATGATCAGCGCGATGGCCAGCCACTGGTTGAACGTGAGCACCTCGCCCAGCAGCAGCAGGGCCAGCAGGGCGGCAACAGCGGGCTCCATGCTGATCATGATGCCGAAGGCCTCCTTGGGCAGGCGCTTGAGAGCCATCATCTCCAACGAGATGGGGATGGCGCTGGAGACGGCTGCCACGCCCAGACCGACCAGCAGCACGTACGGCGACAGCAGCGCGGTGCCGGCATGCACCACGCCCACGGGCACCACCACCACGGCCGCGGCCAGCAGGCCCAGCGAGACGGAGTGCCCCGCGTGTAGGTGCCCCACGCGCTTGCCGAACACGATGTAAAGCGCCCAGAAGGTGGCGGCCGCCAGCGCGTAGGCCACCCCCGTGGGGTCCAGCGTGCTGCCGTTCATTCCGCCCAGGGGCAGCAGCATGCCCAGGCCCACCACGGCCAGGGCCACCCAGACAAAATCGATGGCGCGGCGCGAGGACAGCACGGCCATGAGCAGCGGGCCCGAGAACTCGATGGCCACGGCCAGCCCGAAGGGCAGCGTGCGCAGCGACATGTAGAACGTGAGGTTGGTGGCGCCCAGCATGGCGCCGTAGAGCATGGTGGCGCGCAGGTCCTTGCGCGACAGCTCCCAGCGCCAGGGCCGCCACAGCAGCAAGAGCAGCAGCGCCGAAAAGCCCACGCGCACGGCCGTGGTGCCCTGCGCGCCCACCAGCGGAAACAGGTAGTGCTTGGCCCACGAGGTGCCGATGCCAAGGGCCGTGACGGCGCCGAGCACGGCCAGGAAGGGAACGAAGCGCTGGTAGCGGTGCAACAGGGAGGAGAACATGGCTGAAAATATAGTGCGGGTGTGGCGTGCTTTTGGCTCGAAATTCGTCCACGCCACGCAATTTTCGCTCGCCCGCATACCAAAAACCCCCGCCTGCCCTTACCGAGGATCAGACCGCCATGCCCGCAGCCCCTGCCCTCGACGCCTTCGACCTGGCCATCCTCGACATCCTGCAGCGCGACAACACCACGCCCCAACGCGCCATCGCTCAGGCTGTGCACCTGTCGGCGCCGGCGGTGCAGCGGCGCATCCAGCGGCTGGAGCAGACCGGCGTGATCCGCGCCAACGTGGCCGTGATCGACCCCGAGAAGGTGGGCCTGCCCCTGACCATCATGGTCGAGGTGCACCTGGAGAACGAGCGCCCCGACCGCACCGCCCCGCTGCGCGCGCGCATCGCCACCGAGGCTGCCGTGCAGCAGTGCTACTGCGTGACCGGCGAGGCCGATTACCTGCTGGTGGTGACGGTGGCGTCGATGGCCGACTACGAGGCCCTCACGCGCCGCCTGTTCGAGGGCGATGACAACGTGCGGCGGTTTCGCACGTCGGTGTCGCTGGGGTGCTTGAAGGCGGGCTTGCAGGTGCCGTTGGGTGGGGGTGGGCCGGCGTAGGCGGCGCGCTCGGCGCTCAGGGCAGCAGCGGGCCGCCACTGCGGGCCGGCTGGTGGCCTACCAGAGCTCGGCAGCGGGCGTGCCCTGGTGGTAGAGGAGCTGCCACAGGCCATCCTGCTGCACCCAGACCGAAGAGCGCAGGGTATGGTTTTCGAGCGTGGTATCTGGCCGACGAAGCGCCGAGCGGTAGGTCAGCAAGGCGATGCCCGGCCCCAGTGCTTGCACCGCGAAGTGGTCCGAGAGGACCGGGGGAGGCGCCACCTGCTCGCCCAGAAAGCGCACGACGGTGGCCCGGTCATACTGCCGGCCCGAGCGACCCACTTCATGGAAATCGGTGTGCAGCAGTTGCGCCAGGCGCTGGGCATCGCAGCGCACGCCGGGGTGGTGCAGTTCCACCTCGAGCGCCTGGAGGGTGGCAAGGAGTGCGTTCATCATCGGCGCGGACCGCTGCATGCGGCCTGCCGCATCAGCGGCGCCACACCGCCCACCACACCTTGCGGGGGCCCGCCTTGCGCTCCGGCATGTCCTGTGGCGCTTCGGGCTCCGTCTTTTGTTGCAGTACGTCGCACAGACCTTGCTCCTTCACGGCGATGAATTTCTTCAGAATTTCCGGGTCATTGCCTGCATAGCGAATACAGCTCACCTCAGACGCCCAGGCCGCGCTGACCATGAGGTCTGCTTCTTCGGGTGTGGAGGGCTGCTTGCAGACAAAGCAGTGCCCATCTGCAGCGTACTCGAAGTGCCCAGGCGCCTCGGCGAATGGTATCTCGCAACTGGTGCAACAGCCATCCTCCACGTAGAAGTCGCCGGGTGCGTTTCTGGTGTGCCGCGTGTACATGGGGGAATGTTACGGCGATGGCGCGGCATCGCATGGCATCGCATCGCGCAGAACCCGATACCGGACATCGCGCTGCTCCAGCCGCAAGCCATGCCCTGCTGAATCATCCGTCCTGGTCAGGGACATGGGGCGCGCCCGACAGCACGGGCTGCAGGGCCGCGTAGGACCGGTCATGGCCAGGCTCTTCGGGAAACCGCCCCGCCCGATCGGGCCAGACCACCTGGGCAATGGGGAACTCCTGCCCGTGGAACCTCAGCCCAAAGCCGAAGTAGCGGTCCAGGTGCACGCCATGCAGGGGTTTGACGTGCAGCCCGAACTTTCCGCCCACGTCGTGAAGCTGGCTGAACACCTTGAACTCGGCTCCCGCCTCAATTTTCGCGGCGATGGCGTTCAGAATGTCCGCAGTGAGGTCTGTGGGCAAACCGAAAAAAATGAGTTCAGGGTGCTTGAAGCGCGACCACAGCCCCACGGTATAGGCGAAAGGCGGGTCTTCGTCCCCAACGGCGATAACGGAGCAGCCAAAGGCGGCGATGTCCTTGCGAACCCTTTTGATGAACTTTTCCATGGTGCTATCCCGGGGCCCGTGCTGGCCGGCCGCGACAGTCTAGCCGCTCGGTGAGCGCTATCGGCCCTCACCCTGGCTGCCTCGCTGCGCACTCCCTGCTTCATGCAATGGCGGCACCTGGTGAAGCCTGAAGAGGTTCCACGGGCGGACCTCTCGCAGGTCGGCCTTCTCCGCGAACATCGAGGCGAGCACCCTTCTTCGCGGCAAGGCCAGTGAAGCCTCGCTGCAGGGATTCTTCAGATTCATCAGCGCTGCCTGGGGCTCGGGCGTTGACGTGACGCCGCAATGGCTCCGTGCCTGCAAGTCCAACTACCGGAGCGCAGAGCGGGCGCACAAGGAATTGGAGGCATGGGTGGACGCCAAGTCCGCCAAGGCGAACGATGGGATTCCTGGCCCGCACAAGTTCGATTGGGCGCAGTTCGCCGGCCATCTACCCCGCGCGGCGCGGCAAGGCGCGCAGGGCATCGCAGGCCTCGCGCGCCCAGTCCTTGTCCCAGTGCGAAAGCACCTGCTCGTACTGCGCGTAGAAATTTTCAAGCGCGCTGTCGCCCTGCTGCCAGGCCAGGGCCAGGGGCAGCCGGCTGGGCAGCAGTTCGCCGGGCCCTTCGTCGGGGTGGGTGGCGGCGTGCAGGATGCTTTCGACCGTGGTGCAGGCCTGCAGCGTGGGCAGGATCTCGTTGTCCAGGTATTCGAACAGCCCCGGGATCAGCCGGTCCACGTACTCGGCACTGCGCAGGGAGCCGCCCATGCTCGTCCACTCCGGACCGCGCCCATGGTCGAGCATGAAGGCGGCGATGCCGCGGTACTCGCGGCCGCGCACCTGCATGCGCCGGGCGCCGCCGCAGGTCTCGAACACGGCCGGGGGCAGGTCGGGCACGATGGCCGCGATCACCTCGAAAGACAGGCCTTCCTTGAAGTCCAGGAAGCTGATGGCGATGGTCTGCTTGCCAATCGGCTCCACGCGCTCGGCCAGCAGCGGGATTTCAGAGTGAACGGGCTCGCCGCGGTGAAAACTGAACCCCAGGGCCTCGAAGCGCGGCCGCCACGCCGCCTCGCACCGCGCCATCACGGCGTCGCGGTCTGCGGCGCCGATGCGGGGCGGCGCAAGGCCCCGGTCGCCCCGGTCAAAGCGCGTGAGGCCGTCGAAGGTGAGCACATAGCCGAAGGGCAGGTACAGCCGCGCCGCCTGGTCGTCGTAGACGCTGAAGCCGAGTTCGGTGGCGCTTTGCACCACCACCTCCTGGTAGTTTTCGGGCCCGTGGAAATCCAGGCCGTAGCTGCGCTCGCAGTGCCCGGGGTCGATGGGGTACTCGATCCATTCCCTGGGCGTGCCCTGCGCCGCCATGCGCGCCTCGATCTGGTCGCGCAGTTGCTGCCACTTCGCGTACGGCGGCGAAGCCCGGTCGCTGAGGTACTGGTGCACGCGCTCCGCTGCCGTGAGGCTGGTGGGCTGGGGGTGCTCCCAGATATGGACCACGTAGCTCATCGAAAGTCTCCATGCAGTAGCGATGGGTCGGCATTGTCTGCGCAGGGCCGGGGGCTGCGCGCACGCGCCTGACCAACGGCCCCGTTCAGCCCACCAGCGGCGGCCGCGCCACGGCGCGCATGCGCACGGGACTGAAAAAGCCTAGGCGTCCAGCAGTTCGAGCGTGCGCGCATCCTTCTCGCCGGCGAAGTACTTGGCCAGGACGGCATCGAACACCGGGTCCGCCCCGGCCTGCGCCACCGCGCTGAACAGGGTCATGCTGGAGCGCAGCTTGAGGTCGTCGGGGCTGCCCAGAACCTCGGTGGCCGCGCTGGTGCTGAGCCCCAGCAGCAGTTGGCAGCACTCGCGCAGCCGGCTGCCCAGCACGGGGTGCGCGAGGTAGGACGTGGCCTCCGCGCGCGACTGGATGGCGTAGCGAGCGGCCATCTCGCTGTGCCCCAGGCCCTTGTACTGGGGGAACACGAACCACATCCAGTGCGAGCGCTTCTTGCCGGCCGTGAGTTCGGCGAGCACGCGTCGCTCGTACACAGGCTCCTGGGCCGCGAGGAATCGGTCGAGGACAGGGGGCAGTGGCATTCAGGTCTTCATCCCAGGTGATGGCCGGCAGGCCGGGGCACGCTGGCGCCCGCACCCACCCCGACTCCACGGCAACGGGACAGTCGACCGACGCGCGGCTGGTGCGGAAGATGGTGACGTCGGCTGTCGCTGCAGGCAACGGTGCGCACAGCGAGGGCGGATACCAGCGACATGGGCAGGCAAAAAAGGTGGTGAGGGGCCTTTCCACTGTGCCACAGCCCACCGGGTATGCGCATGCCTCACCCAAATGGGTGCCTGTCCTGCCGAGCGAAGCCTGGCACAGATGGACGGCATCAGGCCCTAACTGGGCGGCAGGCGCAACGTGAGCGGCAGGGGCACCCATGCCATCGTGGAGTACGACGGCAGCCCGCCCCCTACCGACCCGCTACCTGCCCTGCGCCAGGAACACCGCCACCAGCGCATTGGCATGCCCGTGGCCCATGCCGTGGTCGGTCTTGAGCAAGGCGACGTACTCCATGTGCTTGCGCGCGCCTGCCGCGCGCAGCACCTCCATCCAGTGGCTGATGGGCTGGCCGTACTTGGCCTCGATGGACGGGAAGTACGAGGCGGGGCCCTTGACGGCGGGGGCGGCGTTCTTGCTGGCGCTGGACTCTGGCATGGATGGACTCCTTGGTGGATGGCATTTTGGGGGCAGGTGGGGCGCCCCTGCGGCTGCCTGCCCTTTCTACGACGAGCGAAAGGGCCGGACTTCGACATGCTGCCGGCAAATATTTTCTGAGCGGGCGGGATGTCCGTGGCTGCTCGCCGCCATCGCATTGGGCCAGGACCAGGCGACTGCGGGTGGCGCGGGTGCACAAGCCGTGAGGTGGTGCATGCACGCGTTCGGGCGGCCACCCCCCGCTGCCGCGCCGCACACATCTCGATACCTTGAAGGTGGCGCCCCGGGGCAGACCCGGTGACACCCATCACAAGCCTGCACGGCCATTCAGCGACACACTGAAAGCATACCAACCAGGTGCCATGCGCTATTCGACATGTCCACCACTTCGAGAGGAGCCTTCCATGCCCGTTGTTGCTGCTTGCCGCATGCCCCGCGCTGCCCGCCGTTTACCCATCCCCGCCGCCCCCACGACCTGGCGCCTTGCGCCGCTGGGGTTGGCGGCGGCCCTGGCCCTGGCTGGCTGCGGCGGCAGTGACGGACCCGACACCACCATGCCGCCAGTGCCCGGCGAGAACTATCGGACCCTGGGCGTCTCGGTGACCGGGCTGGCCACGGGCCAGAGCCTGGTGCTGCAAAACAATGGGTCGGACGACTTCATCGTCAGCACCAACGGTTTCGTGCAGACGGCGGCGAGCTGGCCGCTGGGCAGCACCTACGCGGTCACGGTCAAGACCCAGCCCACGGGCCAGCGCTGCACGGCGGCGCGCAACACGGGCACGCTGGCCACGGCCAACGCCTCGGTGCTGGTCGATTGTGTGGTGCTGCCGGGCGAGCGCAACACGCTGGGCGGCACCATCAGCGGTGTGCCCGCAGGCCAGGCGGTGGTGCTGCGCAACGGCAGCGAGGACTTGGCCGTCCAGGCCGATGGCAGCTTCACCTTTGCCACACCGCTGGCAGCCGGCGCGGCCTATGCCATCACGGTGAAGACCCGGCCCGATGGGCTGGGCTGTGTGGTGCGCAATGGCGCGGGCACGGTCACCGGAGCCGTGGTGGACACCGTGGCCGTGCGCTGCGTGCCCGAGGGCGCCCTGGCCGACGGGGGATGGGAGCGCGACCAATGCGGCGTGACGCCGGACGGGACCGCCCTCACGGACATGTGGCGCGTCTCCCACGCCACCCCGACATCGCTGTCGATAGGCGCTGGCGGGGTCAGCTACCGCAATGCACAGTGCAGCGGCCCGGGCACCCCCATGACGGGCCCCCTGGCCGGCGCCTTCTCGATCACCGACCTGCGCAGCGCAGCCAGCGCCAGCCGCGAGCTGGTGGGCTACTGGGGAACCTACAGCTCCAGGGCCGTCAGCATGCCGCGCCCGGTGGTGCTGGTGCGCAAGGCCAACCACCTGTGCCTGCTGGAGGACACTGCGGCCGCATCGTCCTACCCCGATGTGACCAGCCTGGGGCTGGCCGTCACCGCGGCGATTGCGGGGGGCAAGTGCTACACCCCCCGATGAGCCTCCCGACGCTCAGGGCACGGTGTAGTTCGAGCAGTCGGGCACCGGCGCATCGGGCACATAGGTGCCGGCCTGCGGGGTGAAGCGGTACAGCCGCTGGTAGCTGCACTGGGGGTCGGTCACGGTCACGAGGTCGCGTTGGCGAAGGGGCCGCGCCGCCAGCGAGTCCCTGGACCGTGACACGCGCCCCGGAAACGAGGTGGCCTTGCTGCGGTAGCGCAGCACCGGCATGCCCGCGGCGGATGCGCCCGCCAGGGCCACGGTGGCCTCGAAGGTGTATTCGTCGTGGCAGGCGCCGGCGCGCTGCTTCATGTGGCGCTCGCTGAAGCACGCCCGGATCGTCGCGCTGCCGTTTTGGGGCACGCTCAGCACCTCCACCGGTGGCTGGCCCGGCACAAAGGCGATGAGGTGCAGCGTGGTGGCACTGGCCCCACCGCCGGAGTACATGCTGCGCTCTTGCACCAGCACACCTGCCAGGATGCCGCCCTCGAAGCGGATAAGCTTGGGCCATGGCTCCATCGACACGCTGTCGCCCGCAATTGGCACGCCCGCCATCCGGTAGGCCGCCTGGGCCGCATCACGCGGGCCGCCAGGCAACTGCAGGCTGACGTCGGTGGTGCAGGCCTGGCCTTCGCAGCCGGGCTGGGAGGGGACGATGTCGACGCACAGCTGGTCGGGCGTGCAAGCGCGCGCCAAGCCGTTGTCGGGTTGGCTGACGACCGCCAGCGTCTCCATGCGCGGTGGCGCGGCGAGGGCGGGCAGCGATGGCGCCTGCAGCGTGGCGGCAACAAGGAGCAGGAGTGGGCGCATGGTCAAAAGCTGGGTGGGCTGGCACCATGGATTTCAGCACAACGCGGGACGGGAGTGAGCACGTGCCAGCGTAGTCGCCCGGCAGCCCCTTCGGCGCCTGTACAGCGTATGCTCGGCCGATCAGGCCTGCCAGCCACCACGGCGGGCATCGACGGCAGGCGGCTCGTTGGACTGCGAATTGCGGCCGAAAGCAGAGGCCAACCCCACCCACACCAAGACATGGCATCGGACGACATCCCTCTTTCTCAAGCCACCGCCACGCGGCTTGCCCAACTCGCGCTTCCCGCGCGAGGTCTCGCCGTTGTGTATGGGCTGGTGTGTCTTGCGCTGCTCACAGCGGCCTATTTCGACCTGCATCAAGCCATGGACCAGCAGCGCAACCGGGTTCCGTACGCCATCGTGATGTATGGGTGCTTCATGCTTGTTTTCGCGCTAGCCGCCGTGCGCACATGGCAAGCCGGGGCCGCACTTGCCAGCCTGCGTCACGCAGTCACGGGCACGACCCTGGAGAAAGCGATCCAGCACGTGCGCGGCATGCTCCTGCTTTTCTTTGCATGGATGATCCTGCTGCTCGGCACCGTGACTTTTGCGGTGCTCCAGCCCGCGTACTGATGCCTGCCGTGGGCGCCATGCCTGCAAGAGCGCATTTTCCAAACCTTTTCACACCATTACTCAATGCGCAGATTCGCCTTTGGATACCTGTTTCTCGCTGTCGTGGCGCTGTGCCTCAGCGCCTACTGCTTTGTGCAGGTGCCCTTCGACAAGCTCAGCACGGAAGTGGCATTGGAGGGCATTGAACGCGAGTACATCGACCGAGGAAGGTTCGATGCGCAGCAATTGGAAGACCTCGACAGGAGGCTTCGTTGGATTCGAGGCAACTCCAGCGCCTACAAGCTCGCACGCGAGCGCTTGTGGCAGGCGGGGGTATACGGCTTCTGGGCCTTCACCCTGTTCTGCGGGCTGATGGGTTTCAGCATGCTGGATACGCTGCGCAAGCAGGCTGAAGAGATTGCAGCGGCAGATGGTGGCACGCCGCCATAGCGCCGCCTCACTGGGGGCGCATCACCCCAGCCCCACCGCCCGCTTCATCTCCACCCCCGTCAGCCGCAGCCTCGGCCCGCTGAGCAGTTCACACATCCGCGCACTGAGCGGCGCCTGCGCCCCATGCTGCGCAGCCAGCCGCACCACGGCGCCGCAGATCGCATCGATCTCGGTCACGCGCCCGGCCTCCAGGTCGTCCCACATGGAGGATCGGGCGCTCGCGTCGATCTGCAGCATGCGCTTGGCAAGGCGGGTGAACAGCCAGTTGGGCAGGCGCATCACCCGGGGCAGCATGCGCGGTGAGACGGCCGTCACCTGCGCGGGGGTGATGCCGGCGCGCGCCATCACGCCCAGGGCCTCGGTCTGCAGGGCGGCGAAGACGTATCGGCAGTCGCGGTCGAGCAGTTCCTCGCGCAGGGGCAGGTTGGACAGGGCATTGACCGGGTTGTTCAGGTTGAGCAGCAGCTTGCCCCATTGCACGGCGCGGATGTCATCGGGCAACACAGTGGCCAGGCCGGCGGCGTTGAAGACTGCGGCCACGGGCTCGGTGGCGCCATCGCGCTGCAGCTGGATGGCGCCGGCCGTGGCGCGGTGCACCTGGGCGCCGCGCAGCACCACGTTGTAGGGCACCATGCCGGCCAGGGCTTTCAAGGCGGGGGCCTGCGCTGCGATGCGGGCCACGTTGTCCACGCCGTTCTGCAGCGAGATGACGGGTGTGCCGGGCGCGCACGCCGCAGCCAGCTCGCGCGCGGCGCTCTCGGTGGCGCCGCTTTTCACGCAGAGCAAAATCACGGAGTCGGGGCCCGGCGCGGCCTCGGCCAGGGTGCCGGCCAGGCGCAGCTGCGCGGCAGGCACATGGGCGCGGTAGCCGTCGAGGTCGGTGACGGTAAGGCCTGCACGCGCCAGGGGTTCCATGGCGTGGGGGCGGCCCACCAGGCAGACGCTTTGGCCCTGCGCCGCGAGGCGCCCTCCGACGTAGCAGCCAATGGCGCCTGCGCCCAACACGATGAAGTTCATACGATGCAGCCCCCTTGATGTTGAGGCGCATTGTGCGGCCATGCAGCCGCCGCGTGTGCTGCCTATGCGACCGGAGTCGTGGCGGTGACAGGAAACCGCACCACCACCCGCAACCCGCCGAGCCGGGGCGATGCATCGAGCGCCACGGTGGCGCCATGCGCCTGGGCGATGGCCTGCACGATGGCCAGGCCCAGGCCGCTGCCGGGGGCGCTGTCGGCGGTTTCGCGCACGAAGCGCTGCATCACCCGTTCGCGGTGCTCGGGGGCGATGCCAGGGCCGCTGTCTTCCACCACCAGTTCCACCGCGCCATCGGCCGTGCGCTGGATCTGCAGGTCCACCTGTCCGCCTTCGGGCGTGTACTTCACGGCGTTGTCGAGCAGGTTGCGCACCAGCATGCGCAGGGCCTCGGGGCGCCCAGGGATGTGGGCTGCATCGGAGTCGAGCAGGCCCATGTCCATGCCGCGCGCCTGGGCGGCGGGGGCGGCGTCGGCCAGGGCGAGCTGGGCTACGGCGCGCAGGTCCACTGTTTCGGTCGGGCTGGCGGCAGCGGCCTCTTGCCGGGCCAGAGTGAGCAGTTGCTCCACCAGGCGCGTGGCGCGATCGATGCCAGCGGACAGGCGCTCCACGGCCACGGCGCGCGCCGCATCGTCGTTGCCCGCGCGCTGCAGGCCTTGCAACTGCAGCCGCAGCGCGGCCAGGGGCGAGCGCAGTTCGTGCGCGGCGTCGGCCACAAAGTGCTGCTGCGCGGCAAAGGCGCCCTGCACGCGCTCGAACAGCAGGTTGAGCTCGGTCACCAGGGGCTGCACCTCGTCGGGCAGTTCCTCGTCGCTCACGGGCGAGAGGTCGTCGGCCTGGCGGCGCGCGAGCTGGCGGCGCACGCGCTCCACCGGCGCGAGGGATCGGCTCACGCCCCACCACACGGCCAGCACCAAGAGCGGCGCCATCACCGCCAGCGGGGCCAGCGTGCGCAGGGCCAGGGCGCGCGCCATGCCGCTGCGCACGGCCATGTTCTGCGCCACCTGGATGACCTGCGAGCGCGTCTGCAGCGAGAACACGCGGTAGGTGCCGCCGCGCGCCTGCACGTTGGCAAAGCCCAGCACCGCGATCTGCGGCAGCGCCGCGCCCACGGCGGATTCAAAGATGCGCAGGCCCTCGTTGGTCCACACCTGCACGATGAATTCGTGGTTCTCGTCCTCGCCCGAGAGGCCCTGCCCCAGCTCACGCGCATCGGGCGGCAGGCCGGCGCGCAGGGCCAGTGCGGTCTGCTGCATGTGGTAGTCGAACAGCGAGTCGGCCTCGTCCAGCGCGCTGCGGTAGGCCAGCACGCCCTGCACCGCGCCTGCAAGCAGGATGGCGGCGAGCAGAAAGACCAGCAGCTGCGCGCGCAGGGAGCGTGGCAGCAGCGCCGTGCGCCAGGACCTGGGCTGCGTTGTGGTCATCGTCATGCTTTCGGGACGAGGTAGCCGACCCCGCGCACGTTCAACAGGATGTCCGCCCCCAGCTTCTTGCGCAGGCCGTGGATGTACACCTCCACCGCGTTGCTGCTGACCTCGTCGCCCCAGCCGTAGAGCTTGTCTTCGAGCTGCTGGCGCGACAGCACCAGGCCCGGGCGCGCGAGCAGCGGCTCCAGAACTGCCCATTCGCGGCCCGAGAGGACCACGGGCACGCCGTTGACGCTGGCCTCGCGGGTGCTGGGGTTGATGCTCACGCCCTTGTGCTCGTACACCGGCTCGGCCCGGCCGGCAGCGCGGCGCAGCAGCGCGCGGATGCGGGCCAGCAGCTCATCGAGGTCGTAGGGCTTGAGCACGTAGTCGTCTGCCCCGGCGTCGAGCCCCTCGATGCGCTGGGCCACGGCGTCGCGCGCGGTGGCCACCAGCACGGGGGTGCGGTCCTTGCGCGTGCGCAGGTCGCGCAGCACGGCGATGCCGTCGCGCTTGGGCAGGCCCAGGTCCAGCATCACCAGGTCGTAGGCGTTGGCGCGCAGGGCCGTGTCGGCGGCATCGCCGTCGCGCACCCAGTCCACGGCGTAGTCCTCCGCGCGCAGCAGGTCCTGCACGGCTTCGCCGATCATGGGGTCGTCTTCTACGAGGAGCAGGCGCATGGTGCGGCAAGCATAGCGAAAGAAAGATGGATGGAAAAAGGGGCCGCAGAAGCAGCCCCTTTCATGCGGAAACGATCAGCCCAGGCGCACAGGGACAAAGATCTTGTCGCCGTTGCGCTCGATGAGCAAGGCCACCGACTTGCCCGCCTTGGCCATGGCCACACGCACCTGCTCGATGTCCTTGGCCGGCGCGCCATTGATGGCCAGCAGCACGTCGCCGGGCTGCACGCCGGCGGCGGCGGCCGGGCCGCGTGCCTGCTCGACCACCAGGCCGGCGGCCACGCCCACCTCGTGGCGCTCATCGGCGTCCAGCGGGCGCAGCGACAGGCCCAACTGGCCCTTGCCCACGGCCTCGTCGGCCTTGGCCACGGCCTTGCCCTTGTCGCTGGCATCGCCCAGGGTGGCGGTCAGCTCCACGGGCTTGCCATGGCGCCACACCGACAGGCGCGCCTTCTGCCCGGGCTGGGCCTGGCCCACCCAGGCCGGCAGGTCGCCCGAGGCCACGATGGGCTGGCCGTCCACCTGGCGGATCACGTCGCCCGCCTGCAGGCCAGCCTTGTCGGCCGGGCTGTCCTTGGTGACGCTGGCCACCAGCGCGCCCTCGGGCTTGTCGAGCTGGAAGGACTCGGCAAACGCCTGGTTCACCTCCTGCACGGCCACACCGAGCTGCGCATGGCGCACCTTGCCGGTGGCCACGATCTGCGACTTGATCTTGTCGGCCAGCTCGATCGGGATGGCGAACGACACGCCCTGGTAACCACCCGAGCGGCTGTAGATCTGCGAGTTGATGCCCACCACCTCGCCACGCCCGTTGAACAGCGGGCCACCGGAGTTGCCGGGGTTCACCGCCACGTCGGTCTGGATGAAGGGCACCAGGCTGTCGTCGGGCAGCGAGCGGCCCTTGGCGCTGACCACGCCGGCGGTCACGCTGTTCTCGAACCCAAACGGCGAGCCGATGGCCAGCACCCATTCGCCCACCTGCAGATCACGCGTGCTGCCCAGGCGCACCGTGGGCAGGTTCTTGGCGTCGATCTTGAGCACGGCCACATCGGTCTTGGGGTCGGCGCCCAGCACCTTGGCGCGGAACTCGCGCCGGTCCGTGAGCTTGACCATCACCTCGCTCGCGCCCTTGACCACGTGGGCATTGGTCAGCACCAGCCCGTCGGCGCTGACGATGAAGCCCGAGCCCTGGCCGTGCGTGGGCACATTGGGCTGCGCGCCACCACCGGCACCGGGAACGCCGAAGCGGCGGAAGAACTCGTAGAAGGGGTCATCGGGGTCCAGGCCAGGGGCCTGGCGCTTTTGCTGCTGGCGCGCGGTGGGCTGCTCGTCATCGTCGTCACCGTTCATGGACGTGCGGGTGGTCCCCGTCACGCTGATGTTGACCACGGCCGGGCCGTTCTGCGCGGTGATCTGCGCAAAGCTGGGCAGCGCCACGCCCGAAGGCAAGGCGGCCTGTTGCGCCACCACGGGTGCCGGCACCGGAGCCGAGGCCCGCGCCTGGTGCCCGCTGATGAGCCCGACGCTCGCGGCGCCCAGGGCCCCTGCGGCCACCAGCGCGGCGATCAGGCGGCGGGGGGTGGATGCGACAAAGCTGGAGGTGTTCATGGTGGTCTGCCTTTCCTAGCAAGGGATTTGCTGTGATGGAAGGCAGTTTCCCGGCGGACACTTAGGCGAAACTTAGGCGGTTGACCCCAACCGGCCCATCGGTGCTGGCCAGCTGCTGGACCTGTGCACGCTGGCACGGTGGGTGCGCGAGGCGCGCAGGCAACCAAGCCAAGGCCTGCTGCGGACAGGTCATTTCTCAAGCTCAGTAGGTCGGCTTTTGGGGGTGATCCAGAGCCATGAACGACCAGCCAGACTTTCGCAATCGGCCAGGATGGGAGTCACCACAGCGACGGGGTCAGACGGCACCTTCTTGCTCAAGAGTCAGCTTGATGGACTGGAGGCCCGCCTGCACCATTGCCTCGAGGCTTGGAGCTATTGAATCGGGCAGCACGTCCACGGACCAAATAAACCGGCAAGACCCCGGACCTTCCGGCACCACTTGGGCAGAGGCATTATGGTGTGCAATGCGCTCACTGATCGCCGACCAGGAGACGCGCCGGTTCGACTCGCTGATGGCGACGATTCGCTCGGTTGTTCTGACCCCATTGGCGAACGTCAGGAGGCGGGCACTGCCGTCGAACTCGCACTCGACCACAAAGCCTCGCACCAGGCGAGTGTGCAGGTTGCCTACGTCACGAAGTGCATCCCAGGCCTTGTCAGCTCCGACATTGAGCAAAATGGTGTGAGAGAAGTACGCCACGACTGCCTCCGCATTGATTGGACAGGCGAAGTGTCCGCGAAAGCTGGCCGTTTGACACGCCGAATTCGGACATCTTCATCCACTCCCTTGCTGTCCAAGAGAGCGGACATACGCAGTGCAGGCACGGCGCGCACCGCCGCTACACCCCACGCGCCATGCGCTCGATTGCATCGAGTGCCGTGATGGCCGGATAGGCCTGAAGCGCCGGAAAGCGGCTGCGGTGGTAGCAGTGCCAGTAGCTCGTGGCACGCCGCCGGGTGGTGGCCATGAACTGTGGGTTCTCCTGCGCAAATCCGGCAAGCCGCTCCGAGCCGCGCTCATGGATGGCTGCGGCAATCACCTCCACGATCTCGATCACGTACTCGCCCAGGAGCTGGACGACAAACGGGGCCACCCAGGGCCGCTCCACGGCAACGATCTTCCGCAGGCACTCCTCACGGATATACCCGTTCCAGTGCCGGGTGCCCAGGCTGAGCGCCAGCAACCGGGGGTCACCGCTGGATTGCGCGATCGCCGCGTGCAGATCGCCCGGCTTGCAGTAAATGCGGCCAGGAGCACTCAGCAGCTCCCCCTGCACGGAGACGGTGAACCCGGGATGAATTGCCGACGCAAACCCTGCGGCGGGATGTGCGTCGAGCAGCGTCAAGGCAGCCTGCTGCAGCGCGGCGGGAAAGAGGGGTGGGTAGGTGGTGGTCATGGGAGCAGCCAGATGGAGGCTCCGTCGGTCGCAGACGGCAGCGCCTGGCTGCGGGGCGGATGGCTCCGCGCAGGGGCCTATGCTACCGCAGGCGCTGTGGCCGAGCGCCAGGCCCGGATCACTACATGAACCGGTACACGATGGCCCCGTGCTCCACCTCGCCCGGTGCCAGCCAGCGCTTGGGAAAGGCCGGGTGATTGGGCGCGTCGGGGTACTCCATGGGCTCCAGGCAGATGCCGTCGCCGGGCTGCCACAGCCAGCCGGCCATGCCCTCGGCGTTGCCGCCCCGGCCCCGGTCGCGCGCCGGGTCGGCCTTGAGGCCGTGGCCGGCGTAGACCTGCACGCCAGGCGCCGTGCTCCACACCTGCATACTGCGGCCGCTCACGGGCTCGCGCAGGCGCGCGGCCAGGCGCAGGCCCGGGGTGCCGGCCGGAAGGGCAAACGGCGCGCGGGCCGAGACGCCGCTGTCGAGCACCAGGTAATGGTCCAGCCCACCGGCCAGGGCCAGCTGGTCGCTAGAGGGATTAGCAGGCTGGGCGATGGCCTCGCCCACCGTGCGCAGCTCGCGAAAATCGAAGACCGTGCCCTGCACCGCCTCGACCTGGCCCAGCGGGCACAGGTCCAGCGCCAACGGCACATAGCGGCTGGCCGGCACCTGCAGCTGGTGGTGGTGCGTGCTGCCATGGCCCGCCAGATTGAAGAAGGCATGGCCCGTGATGTTGGCAATTGTGGGCGCATCGCCCCCAGCCTCGGCCGTCCAGACCATCTGCAGCGCGTTGTCGGGTGTGACGGCGATGCGCACCGTGAGCCGCACCGTGCCGGGCACGCCATCGTCCTCGGTGCGGAACACATGGCTCAGCACCAGGGCATCGCCCTGTACCTCGTCCACCGCAAACACCTGAAACCGGCTGCCGCGCGGCCCGCCATGGTGGTGGTGCGGGCCGCTGTTGGTGGGCAATTCCAGCGGCACATCGCGGCCAGGCACCGTGAGCTGCCCACTGCGCACCCGCCCGGCCCAGCGGCCAATGAGCGCGCCCATGGAGAGCTGCCCATCGAGGTAGCCCTGCAGGCTGTCGTAGCCCAGCGCCACGTCCACCAGCCCGCCCTGCCCGTCGGGCACGGCAATCTGCACCAGCCGCGCGCCGTAGTTGCTGATAGCCACCTGCAGCCCGCCCTCGCCCCGCAGGGTGTAGAGGTCGGTGCGCTGGCCGTGCAGGGTCTGCTGGAATGCTTCGCGGTGGAGGGTGTGGGGCATGCGCCGAGTTTATGCGCGGCGCCGGTTTGGCGCTGGCAGATCCCGGTGGCACCTTTCAGCCCCTGCACGCCTGGATGAAGCTGTTCAGCTCCGCATCCCGATCATGCTCATGCGGACCCACGTAGCGCGGCTCGGGGTATACGGCCAGGTTCACCACCACCAGCTTCTCTGCGCGGTGGATGTAGATGCGCTGGCCGGAGTGGCCCATGGCCAGCATGGCGCCGTCGTCGGTGAGCCACCAGCCGTAGCCGTAGCCGGTGATGCCGAGCGAGCGGCGCGCGGGGTGGAAATCCTCGGGGATGTCGAAGGCGCGCTTCGCCATGGCGTCCGCCCAGCCGGAGGGCAGGATGGGCTGGCCGTCCACCACGCCATCCGCAGCCACCAGGGCGGCCAGGCGGCCCATGTCGCGAAGCGACATGCCGGCGCGGCTGCCGGCGATCTCCTGGCCGCCGTCGGATTCGAGGGTGTAGTAGGCGTCGTCTTCCATGCCGCAGCGCTGCCATAGGTTGGCGGCCATGTAGTCGGCCAACGTCTGGCCGGTGGCGGCGCACAGCACGCAGCCGAGCAAATAGGTGTCGCCGGTGTTGTAGTGCCAGTGGCTGCCGGGGCGGTGCTCGGAGGGCAGCGCATGCAGCATGGCGAGCACACCGCCAGGCACCTTGTCGGCCAGCGACTTGCTGTAGCGGTTCACGTCGGATTGCTTGTCGGTGTAAACCTCGGACCAGGCGACGCCGGAGCACATGGTCATGAGCTGCCGCACGGTGACGCCGGCGTAGCCGCTGCCCTGCAGTTGCGGCAGGTAGCGCACCACGGGGTCGTCCACGCTGGCGATGGCGCCGTCGCGCACGGCCGCGCCCACCAGCAGTGCGGTCATGGACTTCACGGTGGACATGGTGCTCCAGCGCTCGCCGGGTTGCAGGCCCAGGCCGTAGCGCTCCAGCACCACCTGGCCATCGCGCACCACGAGCAGGCCGGCCACGGCGTTGCGGTCCATGAAGTCTTCGACCGTGCGCGGCTCGCCGCCATGGGTGTAGTGCGGCAACTGCAGTTCGGGCCCGCGCACCACGGGCCGGGGCGCGCTGCCACGGCGGATGGTGCGCGTGGCAAAGAGCTGGTCGACGATGCGGTAGCCGTAGGCCTGCAAGGGGGGTGACCACAGCAGGAAGTCTTCGCTGCGCGGCAGGTGCACGCGGGGCTCGGCGGTGCGGGCGGGTGCGAGGGGGAGTGAGTCAGGGGGTGGATTGGAGGTCATGGTGTCGCGCTTCATGGTGGTGCTTGCTGCCGTTCGCCCACTCACTCATTCGTTCTGGATGCCCAGGCGGGCGATGATGGGGCCCCACACGGCGGCCTCGTCCTGCATGGTTTTGGCCACGGCCTGCGGGCCCAGAGCGGTGGGCGGGTCCATGAACAGGGTGTCCATGCGGGCCTTGACGACGGGGTCGGCCCAGAACTTCTTCGTCTCGGTATTGAGCCGGTCCACCACCTCCTTGGGCGTGCCCTTGGGCACCATCACGCCATACCAGCCGCCGGCGGGAAAGTCCTTGAGCCCGGCTTCGTAGACGGTGGGCACATTGGGCAGCGCGTGCGAGCGCTGGCTGCCGAACACCAGCAGCGGCACCACCTTGCCGCTCTTGGCCTGGGGCACCACGCTGGTGATGGCGTCGGCCGTGAGCTGGGTCTCGCCGCCGATCAGCCCCACCATGGCGGGCGCAGCGCCCTTGTAGGGCACGTGGGTCATCTGCAGGCCGAAGTGCTGCAGCAGGAACTCGACGTTCAGGTGCGTGGAGTTGCCCTTGCCGGCCGAGCCGTAGTTGAGCGTGTCGGGTTTGGCGCGGGCCAGCTTGACCAGGTCGTCCAGCGACTTGATGCCCGAGGCCGGGCTGGCCACCAGCACCTGCGAGGTGCCTGCGAGCATGAGCACGGGGTCGAAGTCCTTCACCGGGTCGTAGGCCAGCGTCTTGTACGAAAAACGGTTGAGCGACATGTTCGACGTGCTGCCGAACAGCAGCGTGTAGCCGTTGGCCGGCTGCTTGGCCACGTAGCTGGCCGCAATGCCGCCGTTGGCGCCGGGCTTGTTGTCCACCACCACGGGCTGCCCGAGCGAGCGGCCCATGTGGTCAGCCCAGGCGCGCGCCAGGCCATCGGCAGCACCGCCGGCGGCCACCGGCACCACCACGGTGATGGCGCGCGTGGGGTAGGCCTGCTGCGCCTGCACAGGAATGACCGCGAGGCCCGCAAGAGTGAGCGCCAGCCCGGAGAAAAGACGAAGTGTGGATGAAGCCATGGTGCGTGCTGCCTTCGCAATGAGTGGATGCCAGGCCATGCTAGGCACCGGGCGGCAGTACGTCCAATGCATAATTATTTGAAAACGCATTACCGCTACTCATGCCAATGCCCATCGGAGCCCCGCCATGAACCTGCAGCAGTTCGAGCATTTGCTCGCCGTGGCCGAGACCGGCTCCTTCAGCCGCGCGGCCGAGCAGCTGTACCTGACGCAACCCGCGCTCAGCCGCAGCATCCTGGCGATGGAGGACGAGCTGGGCGCCCCGCTCATCGAGCGCGCGGGCAAGCGCAAGGCGCTCACGCCGCTGGGCGTGCTGGTGGCGGCGCGGGCCCGGCGCATCGGGCTGGAGGTGTCGGAGCTCAAGCGCAGCGCCAGCCTGCTGGCGGGGCTGGAGATCGGCAGCGCCAAGCTCGGCCTGGGCCCGGCGCCCACGGCGATGCTGGCCGTGCCGCTGCTGCAGCACATGCTGGCGCAGCACCCGCGCATCCACATCCAGCTCTCCAGCGGGCCGGCCGAGCTGCAGCTGCAGAGCCTGCGCGCGCGCACGCTGGATGCGTTGGTAATCCACCGACGCACCCTGCCCCCGGCCGACGACCTGGGCGTGGAGCTGTTCCCCGACATGCGCCTGGGTTTTGTCTGCCGCAGCGGCCACCCCTTGCACGGCGCGGCCCAGGTGTCGTTTGCCCAGCTGCGCCAGTACCCGCTGGCCGGCACGGGCCTGAGCGACGAGGCCGTGCACAGCCTGAACGCCCACTTCGGGCGCACCGCGCACTTCAGCGAGGCTTTGCAGATCCAGTCGGACGAGGTGGCCTGCCTGCTCGACGTGGTGCGCACCACCGACGCCGTGTTCCTGGGCACCATCGAAGCCGCCCGCGCGCTCATCGACCAGGGCGAACTGGCCGAGCTGCGGCTGACCCGCCCGCTGCGGCTGACCTCGCAGTTCGCCTTTGTCACGCTGGAGGGCATATCGCAGGCGCCAGCGCTGAAAGTGGTGCGGGATTTCTGTGCGCAGCGGATGGGGGGCGGGTGAGGCGCTTAGTGCGCCTTTTGCCGCAACGTTGTTCACGGCGTGGCCGCCGTAAGATGCGCTGCGAAACCGGGCGCAACGCGTACAGCGCCGCCATCATCAACCTGCAGGTACAGACAAATGAACACCATGCGCCGCCTTATTGCAGCAGGCATTGCAGCCACCGTGGGCTGGAAAGGGGCTTGGGGCCAGAAGCCCGAAGAGCGCCCGCCCAGCGGCAAGGCCACGGCCCCGACGCCTGAACCACCATCGTCAGTACAGCCCCGCCACGTGCTGTGCTTCCTCGGAAAAAGCAGCAACCTGGCGCCATTGAAGGCCGCAGTGGCGGGCGCGGTGCGTGATTTCGCGACCGAGTTCAGTGCGGACGAGGACTACTCACTCTCCGAGCCCGACGGGCGCATGCAGCGGTCTTTCGAGGTGAACCGCGACCGGGTGGTACCCAATGCGTGGACAGCGGCGGACGAAAAGGCGGTCGCCAGCCACCGCTCCGTCCTCTACGTGCTGGGACCGCCCATGGACCGCAAAGACACGGTCAAGGTCTCGATGGCCGCACTGCAGCTGGTGGGTCGCGTGCTCGATGCCGGGGCGGTGGCCGCCAAGGGCGAAAGCGCAGGCGTCGCGCACGGGCTCGACCGCTGGCGGGAACTGGTGCGCCAGGGTGCCCAGGCCCAGCAGTCGGGCGACCTGCTGGCGCAGCAACGGGTGGGCCGCCTGGCCTTCGCCCGGCGCCCGATATCGGACAAGGGCTACCTGCAAAGCGTGGGGTTCCACCTGGTCGGCTTGCCGGAGGTGTATGCGCCGCAATCGCTTGGATCGGAGCTGCAGGTGGTGGCGCTGATGGATGCCGTAGCGGATGAGATGGCACAGCACGGGCTGGCGCAGGTGCTCCAGCAGCGTCGTGCTGCCCACACGCTCGCCTCCACGTATGAGGAGGACGATTTCAAGTTCAACCCCTATGGGATAGTCCACCTGCCCCGATAGCGCCCACCGGGGGCGGCGAGGCGCAGCACTGCGCATGGGAGCGCTCGCGGACCCAAGGCCACGCCCTTGGCCGCCCTCACTTCCCTGCCCCACCCGGCCCCGCATCGCGCGTCACCAGCCAGATGCCTGCGCACACCAGCACCAGCGCGACCAGGTTCTTCCACTCCAGCAGGGCCTCGCCCAGGAAGATGGCCGACAGGCCGGCGCCGAACACCGGCACGGTGAAGTTGAACACCGTGACCTGGCTCACGCGGTTGTGCTTGAGCAGCAGGCTCCACAGCGAGAAGGCGGCCGAGGACAGCAGGGCCAGGTACACCAGCAAGGCGGTGGATGCGGGGGTGAAGCCGGTGAGCGAGCCGCCCGCGCCCCAGCCCATGGCCAGCAGGGCCACGCCGCCGATGGCCAGTTGCCAGCCGGTCATGACGACCGAATCCATGCGCTGCGAGACCTGCTTGCCGTAAATGCTGGCGGCGGCCAGCACCAGGGCGGCCAGCACCACGAAGCCTTCGCCCAGCAGGGTGAAATCGAGGTCGAGCGTGCCACGGCCCAGGTTGACCACCATGACCCCGGCGAAGCCCACCACGCAGCCCCAGAGCTTGGCGTGGCTCAGGCGGTCGTTGTGGTACACCCAGTGCGCCAGCAGCACGCTGAAGAAGGTGCCGGTGGCGTTCATGATGGAGGCCTTGACCCCCGTGGTATGCGCCACGCCCACATAGAAGAACACGTACTGCAGCGCGGTCTGCGCCAGGCCCAGCACCACCAGCTGGCGCGGTGCGCCAGTGCCCAGGGCCACGATGCTGCGGCCGCTGGCGACGGCCCACGCGAGCAGGATCAAGCCGGCGCCCACGAAGCGCCAGCCGGCAAAGACGAGCTGGGTGGGCACGTCGCCCTTGGCGATGCCGAACCAGGCGTAGCCAGTCTTGATGGCGGGGTAGGAGCTGCCCCAGAGCAGGCAGCACAGCAGTGCCACGGCGACGAGGACCTTGCGGTCGGCAAAACGGGAAACAGCCCCCATGCGGAAATCTCTCAGTCAAAAAGGAAACGAGGCGCCCAAAGGCGCCTCATGGATGCTATCGATCAATCGGTCAGCAGTGCGAAAAAAAGACGCAGGAGACCCGGCCTCGCCGCCAGGCCCCCTGCGCTTCACCCACCACCCTTGAGGACCAGGTCCGGCAGCCACATGGAGAACTGCGGCACGTAGGTCACGAGCATCAGCGCCACGATGAGCGCGCTGTAGAACGGCCAGATGGTCTTCATCACCTCACCCACGGAGATGCCGCCGATGGTGCAGCCGATGAACTGCGTGGTGCCCACGGGCGGCGTGTTCAGGCCCAGCGCGCAGTTGATCAGGATCACGATGCCGAACTGCTCGGTGCTCATGCCGAACTGCTGGCAGATGGGCAGGAAGATCGGCGTGCAGATCAGGATGGTGGCCGCCATGTCGAGGAAGGTGCCCAGGATGAACAGGATGATGTTCACGCACAGGAAGATGACCCAGGGCGAGGTGCTCATGGACTTGAGCGCATCGCCCGTGAGCTCGGCCACGCCGTACAGGCCGATGAGGTAGCCGAACATGGACGAGATGCCGATCAGCAGCAGCACGGTGCCCGTGGTCTTGACGGCCTTGGACGCGGCCTTGAGGAACTGCTCGCGCGTGAGCTTCTTGTAGACGAAGACCGAGAGCACCAGCGCCCACAGCACCGCCACCGACGCCGACTCGGTGGCCGTGAACGCCCCCGACAGGATGCCCGCGATGATGATGACCACCACTGCCAGGCCGGGCACGGAGGCGCGGAACGAGATCCACACGATCTCCCAGCCGGGGAAGGTGCCGGCGGGGTAACCGCGCTTGACGGCCACGAGGTAGGCGGCTGCCAGGTTGCAGATGGTCAGCAGCAGCGCGGGCACGATGCCGGCGAGGATCAGCGCAGCGATGCTCACCTTGCCGCCGGCGGCCAGCGTGAAGATGATGAGGTTGTGCGAGGTGGGCATGAGCGCGCCCACCAGCGAAGCGTGCGTGGTCACGTTCACCGCGTAGTCGGTGTGGTAGCCCTCTTTCTTCATCTGCGGGATGAGCACGGCCCCCATGGCCGAGACGTCGGCCACGGGCGAGCCCGAGACGCCGCCGAACAGCGTGCAGGCGAGCACGTTGCTCATGCCCAGGCCGCCGCGCACGTGGCCGGCCACGCTCTTGGCGAAGTTGACGATGCGGTCGGCGATGCCGCCGTACATCATGATCTCACCGGCAAAGATGAAGAACGGGATGGCCAGGAACGAGAACGGGTTCATGCCCGAAATCATCTGCTGGAAGCCCACGGCCAGCGGCAGGCCTTCGTAGAGGATGGTGGCCAGCGAGGACAGGCCGATCGAGAAGGCCACGGGCACGCCCAGCAGCAGCAGAAGCGTGAAGGTCACGCAGAGGATGGTCAACGCCATGGTGGTGGAATCTTTGTAGGGACGTGAGGGTGCGAAAGAACGGCTCGGGGGCGGGGAATCAATGCCAGGCCGGCTCGACTTCCACGCCGCGCAGGATGGCGATGATGTGCTCCAGCGAGAACATGGCCACCAGCACGCCGGCCATGGCGGGAGGCACGTACTTGAAGGCTTCGGAGATGCCGAGCGTGGGGATCTTGTAGGGCGCGACCGACTCGGCCAGTACGCCGCAGTTCCAGGCCATGACGACGCCGAACAGCAGCACCAGCGCGTGGATCAGCAATTCGAGCTTGGTGCGCAGCCAGTCGGGCGCCAGCACCAGAAAGGATTCAAGGCCGATGTGGCCCGCATCGCGCACCCCCACGGCCATGCCTAGCATGGTCACGTAGAGCACGAGCAGCACGGCGCCGCTCTCGGCCCAGGTGGGCGTGTCGTTGAACACATAGCGGCCGATGACCTGGTAGAGCACGGCGCAGACCAGGAGGACCAGACCTCCCACGCCGAGCTGCAGGCAGGTGCGCGCGATGAAAGCGCAGAGTCGCGTGTACATAGTGGACATTCAATAACAACAACTGGAAAGGGGCAGGCGGCGGGCGCTTGCGTCCCGGTACCGCCTGCCCTCAGGGCTCTGCTTTTTTTACTGCACGGCGTCGATGCGCTTGACCATGTCCTGCAGCTTGGGGTCCTTGAGGAACTTGTCGTACACCGGTTTCATGGCGGTCTTGAAGGCGACCTTGTCGATCTCCACGATCTGCGCGCCGCCGGCCTTCACGGTGGCCAGGGATTTCTCTTCGCGCTCGTCCCAGATCTTGCGCATGAAGCCCACCGACTCCTTGGCCGCGGCGCGGATGGCCTTTTGCTCATCGGCGCTCAGGGTGTCCCACACGCGCTTGCTGAACAGCAGGATCTCGGGCGCCATCGAGTGCTCGGTCTTGTTGAAGTACTTGGCGACTTCGAAGTGGCGCGAGCTCTCGTAGCTGGGGTAATTGTTCTCGGCGGCGTCCACCAGGCCGGTCTTGAGCGCGGTGTAGACCTCGCCGAAGGGCATGGGGGTGGCATTGGCGCCCATGGCTTCGAGCAGCGAGACCCACAGGTCGCTCTGCTGCACGCGCACCTTCAGGCCCTTGACGTCGGCCAGGGTCTTGACGGGCTTCTTGACGGTGTAGATCGAGCGTGCGCCGCTGTCGTAGAAGGCCAGGCCCACGAAGCCCTGCGATTCGCAGTCCTTCAGGATCTCGTCGCCGATGGCGCCGTCGAGCACCTTGCGCATGTGTTCCTTGTCGCGGAACAGGAAGGGCATGGTGGGCACCATGGTGGCGGGGCAGATGTTGTTCATGGGCGCGACGTTCACGCGCGTCATGGCGATGGCGCCCAGCTTGGTCTGCTCGATGGTGTCCTTCTCGATGCCCAGGGACCCCTTGGCGTAGACCTTGATGCTGTGCTTGCCGCCCGTGGCCTTGGACAGCGTCTCGCCCATGTGGCGCACGGCCAGCACGGTGGGGTAGTCCTCGGGGTGGATGTCCGACGAGCGGAATTCGGTGGCCTGCGCGGCCAGGCTGCCCAGCAGCATGCCGGCGGCCAGCGCCACGCGGCCAAAGAGGTGGGGAACGTTCATGGTGGTTGTCTCCTGGGTTGAAAGGGGGTATGCGGTGCTGCGCTGCTCAGGCAGCGCTGTACGGGGCTTCTGCGAGCCCGCGCACGCCGGGGCGGGCCACGAAGACCGCGCCGCCGTGGGCAATGTCGTTGCCCTGCGGCTGGCCGGGGCGGATGGAGGTGATGAACAGCAGGTCCAGGTCGGGCCCGCCGAAGCTGCACATCGAGGGCTTGCTGACCGGCACGCTGAGCGAGCGGTCGAGCACGCCCTCGGGCGTGAAGCGGTGCACCACGCCGGCATCGTTGCCGCAGATCCAGTAGCAGCCGTCGGTGTCGATGGCGCCGCCATCGGGCCGGCCGGGCAGCTCGCGCATGTCCACGAACAGGCGCCGGGGGCCCAGGCTGCCATCGTCGTGCAGGTCCAGCGTCCAGACTTTCTGCACACTGGGGTGGCTGTCGCTCAGGTACATGGTGGCGCCGTCGGGGCTGAAGGCCAGGCCGTTCTGCGTGACCAGGCCTTCGACCTGGGGCACGGACAGGCCGCGCGCATCCTGGCGGTACAGGCCGCCAGCCGGCTGGGCGAGCGACATGTCGCGCACCATGGTGCCGGCCCAGAAGCGCCCCTGGCGGTCGCAGCGGCCATCGTTGAAGCGCATGCCGTCCTGCGGGTGCTGCACGGCCGAGATGGGGGTGCAGGCCAGCGTGCCGTCATCGGCCGGGCGCAGGTGAAAGAGGCCGGTGTCCATGCCGGCGATGAGGCCGCCGTCGGCATGCAGGGCGATGCAGGCCAGGCGCTCGGGCGTGGCCCAGCTGGTCAGTTGGCGGTCGGCCCAGCGCAGGCGGCGCAGCGCGCGGCCTTCGATGTCCACCCAGTACAGCGCCTGTTCGGTGACAGACCACAGCGGGCTCTCGCCCACCTGGTCGCGGTGGTCGGGCAACAGCAGTTCCATGGCGGGGGTGCTCACTCGAAGGGACCGGTGCGCACGAAGGGGCCACCCTGGTAGATGACGGCCGGGTCGGAGAGGTCGGGCGACGGGTCGGCCGCCTCCACCTTGGCGCGGAAGGGCTCGGAGCTGTCCTGTGGCCGGTAGCCGATGTGGCGCGCCAGGGTGTTGTCCCACCAGGTGGTGGTGTTGTCGCCCATGCCGTAGATGGTGCTGTGGCCCACCACGGGCGCGGTGAGGCTGGCGACGACCAGGCGTTCCAGGTCGTCGTAGCTCATCCAGGTGGCGAGCATGCGGCGGTTGCGCGGCTCGGGGAAGGAGGAGCCGATGCGCAGGCACACGGTCTCGATGCCGTAGCGGTCGAAGTAAAAGCGCGACAGGTCTTCGCCGAAGGCCTTGGACAGGCCGTACAGGCCGTCCGGCCGGGCCGGGTCCTTGAGGCCCACGACCTCGTCCTGGCGGTAGAAGCCGGTGACGTGGTTGCTGCTGGCAAAAATCACGCGCTTGACGCCCTGCTTGCGCGCGGCTTCGTACAGGTTGTACGCGCCGACGATGTTGGCCGGCAGGATGGCGTCCCAGGGTTGTTCGGTGGACACGCCACCCAGGTGCACCACGGCGTCCACGCCGGCCAGCAGTTCGTGGATGGCGGCGGCGTCTTCCAGCTTGGCGGGGCGCACTTCCTCGCCGGCGGCCTCGGCACCCAGTTCGGCGATGTCGGACAGGCGCAAAGTGGTGCAGTAGGCCTTCAGACGGGTGCGCAGCTCACGGCCCAGACCGCCGGCGGCACCGGTGAGCAGCAGGCGGTTGAATCGGATCGGTGTCGGGTGACAAGGCATGGAAATTCGGAATGTTCTTGGTACAGTGGCGGTATGCTTCGTTGCACGTCATCAGTTGTCGTACAACGCGAATGCAATGTACTCCCAAGCGCCCCCCGATCACATAGGGATAACACCGAGAAATGAACACCGCCATCGCCCTTCGCCGCAAGCCCCGCACCCTGGCCCTGGAGCTGGTTGAATCCCTGGGCGACCGCATCCGCGACGGGCGCCTGGCGCTGGGCGACAAGCTGCCCACGGAGGCGGCGATCATGGCCGAGTTCGAGGTCAGCCGCACCGTGGTGCGCGAGGCGATCTCCAAGCTGCAGGCCTCGGGTCTGGTGGAAACGCGCCACGGCATCGGCACCTTCGTGCTGGGCCTGGGGCAGGCGCCGGGCTTCAAGATCACCCCCGACCAGTTCAGCACGCTGCGCGACGTGATCGCCGTGCTGGAGCTGCGCATAGGCGTCGAGACCGAGGCCGCCGCGCTGGCCGCGCAGCGCCGCACCGACGCCAACATCGCCGCCATGCGCGTGGCGCTGGATGCCGTGACCAAGGCCGTGGACGAAGGGCGCGACGCCGTGGCGTCGGACTTCCAGTTCCACCTGGAGATCGCGCGCGCCACGCAGAACAGCCATTTCGCCGAGCTGATGGGCACGCTGGGCAGCATGATCATCCCGCGCGCGCGGCTCGAGGCCGGCGACAGCCAGAGCGACCTGCGCCAGTACTTGCGCCGCGTGAACGGCGAGCACGAGAGCATCTACGACGCCATCGTCGGCCAGGACCCCGATGGCGCGCGCGCGGCCATGCGCACCCACCTGGCCAACAGCCGCGAGCGGCGTCGCCGCGCCCAGGCCGAGGCCGGCTGACCCCCGGGGGCCTGGCCCCCGCCCCCCTCACCCTGCTCCACTGCTTCCTCGGAGCGCGGCCCCTCGGGCCGTGTCCGTACTAACCCGAAGCCATGACTTCGCATTTTGTTGTACGATGACATACAACAAATCACCGCGTTGTGTCCGCTGCCCCGGCCCCGAAGCCCTGGCGCGCCCCAGCGCACGCCTTATTGCCTGGGAGTTTTTGTCCAATGACCCCACCGAAATGCGCGCCGCCGACCGGCATGGGACCTTGTGAGGTCAGACATCTGCCGGACTCCCCGGCGGCCCCGGTAGCCGCGGCCGGCTGAGCGCCGCGGAGCCCCACCGCCCGCGGGTCGACCCCGCACCACCGCCAACACCCGATACCGCGCTGCGCCGTACCGGCGCAGTGCCCTGCCCATTCACCCGAGGAGCCCGCCCGCCCCATCCATTCCATCCCCGCTTTCATCAACCCTGAAGAAAACAAGAGACGAGAACGAGAGAGAGACAAAACCATGACGAAGAAGACGCAAATTTCCCACCTGTCCCTGGCCGCCTGCGCGGCGCTGCTGGCCGCTGCGCCGGCCGCCCAGGCCCAGTCGAGCGTGACGCTGTTCACCCTGGTCGACCTCAACGTCAGCCACTACAGCGCGGGCTCGCGCTCGGGCGGCGGCAGCGTGACCTCGATGAACGACGGCACGACCAACGGCCTGAACGGTTCGCGCTGGGGCATCCGCACCGTGGAGGACCTAGGCGGCGGCCTGAAGGCCGGCGTGCTGCTGGAAAACGGCTTCAATGCCGACAACGGCACCTTCGGCCAGGGCGGCCGCGCCTTCGGTCGCCAGGGCTTCGTGTGGCTGTCATCGTCCACGGTGGGCGAGTTGCGCCTGGGCCGCCAGTACATCCTGGAAGATTCGGTCATGGGCCTGAGCAACCCCTTCACCAACGCCCTGACGCTGAATCCCGGCACCGGCGTGACCAACGCCGGCAAGGCCTTGCCGCTGTGGCTCAACGCGCCGCGCGCCGACAATGTGCTGCAGGTGCAGACCGTCAACTACAGCGGCTTCCAGGCAGCGGCCCAGGTGGCGCCCGGCGAGGGCACGGCCGACCGCTTCTACGGCATCAAGCTCAGCTACGGCCAGGGCCCGTTCAACAGCGCGCTGTCGTACGAGTGGAACCGCTCGCGCACCACGGGCGACAACGTGAACAAGTCGCTCACGGTGGCGGCCAACTACAACTTCGGCGTGGTCAAGGTGCTGGGCGGCGTGCAGCGCAACCGCGACCTGGCCACCACCTCGGTGAACGGCGCCTTCACGGGCAACAACCTGACCGTGACCGGCACCAGCACCTTCGCCATGGACCGCAGCGACGGCACCACCATCGGCGTGGAGGTGCCCGTGGGCTCCTTCGTGCTGCTGGGCGCCAACTACACGCGTGTGAAGTACGCCAACGCGGCCGGCCAGAACGACACCCTGGGCAAGGTCGCCGTGGGTGCGCGCTACGCGCTGTCCAAGAACACCTTCCTGTATGCGTCGGCCTCGCAATCGACCGGCGGACTCAAGGATTTCATCAGTCAGAAGAGCGTCACGCAGGTCGGCGTGCGCACGGCTTTCTAAGGCACGCCAGAATGGGTCCCCTGCCACCGCACACCGGCAACCGCTGCACAATGCACTGCTCCGCGCAGGCGCCTTGTTGCTGCGGCCAGGCCCGTGCGGCGGGCCGGCGGCCTGTTCGGCACCGTTGCCACCACTTTCCCACTACCTGCACCACACCATGCATGCAAACCTGATTGGCGGAACCTGGACCGAAGGCGTCCGCGGCTACCGCAACACCAACCCCTCGGACACCCGCGACGTGATCGGCGACTACGCCGTGGCCAGCCGCGAGCAGGCGCTGGAGGCCGTGTCGGCAGCGCACGCGGCCTTCCCGGCGTGGAGCCTGTCAACCCCGCAGCAGCGCTTCGACGTGCTCGATGCCGTGGGCAACGAGATCATCGCGCGCAAGGCCGAGCTCGGTGACCTGCTGGCCCGCGAAGAGGGCAAGACCCTGCCCGAGGCGATTGGCGAAGTGGGCCGTGCGGCCGCCATCTTCAAGTTCTTCGCCGGCGAGGCGCTGCGCCCCGGCGGCGAGGTGCTGCCCTCGGTGCGCCCCGGCGTGGGCATCGAGATCACGCGCGAGCCCCTGGGCGTGATCGGCATCATCACGCCGTGGAACTTCCCCATCGCCATCCCGGCCTGGAAGATCGCGCCGGCCCTGGCCTACGGCAACTGCGTGGTGTTCAAGCCCGCCGAGGTGGTGCCCGGCTCCGCCTGGGCGCTGGCCGACATCCTGCACCGCGCGGGCCTGCCGGCCGGCGTGTTCAACCTGGTGATGGGCCGTGGCTCGGACGTGGGCCAGGTGCTGCTCGAAGACGAGCGCATTGCCGGGGTGAGCTTCACCGGATCGGTGGGCACGGGCCAGCGCGTGGCGGCGGCCTGCGTGCCGCGCGGCGCCAAGGTGCAGCTCGAAATGGGCGGCAAGAACCCCTTCGTGGTGCTCGACGACGCCGACCTGGCCGTGGCCGTGGGCGCTGCCGTCAACAGCGGCTTCTTCTCCACCGGCCAGCGCTGCACGGCCAGCAGCCGCGTGATCGTGACCGAAGGCATCCACGACCGCTTCGTGGCCGCCGTGATCGAGAAGATGAAGACCCTGAAGGTGGACGACGCACGCAAGGCCGGCACCGACATCGGCCCCGTGGTGGACGACCGCCAGCTGGCGCAGGACCTGGAGTACATCGGCATCGGCCAGCAGGAAGGCGCCAAGCTTGCCTTTGGCGGCGAAGCCCTGGAGAAGAACGCCGACGGCGCACCCGGCTTCTACCTGCGCCCGGCCCTGTTCACCGAGACCACGCCCGGCATGCGCATCAACCGCGAAGAGATCTTCGGCCCCGTGGTGAGCGTGCAGCGCGTGAAGAACTACGAGGAAGCGCTGGCCCTGGCCAACGACACCCCGTTCGGCCTGGCCAGCGGCATCGCCACGACCAGCCTCAAGCACGCCACGCACTTCAAGCGCCACGCCCAGGCCGGCATGGTGATGGTGAACCTGCCCACGGCCGGCGTGGACTACCACGTACCGTTCGGTGGCCGCAAGAGCAGCAGCTACGGCCCACGCGAGCAGGGCCGCTATGCCGCAGAGTTCTACACCACGGTGAAGACGGCGTACACGCAGGCCTGATCCGTCCTGGCTTGACGCACAGCAATCGGGCGCCTTGGGCGCCCGATTGCTTTTGGCGGCTTGCCTGCATAATTGCGCCCCATGCACGCCCTCCGAACCTTTGCCGCTCTGCGCCTCCTGGTGCTGGCCTGGTTCATGGCGTCCATGGGCGTGGCCATTGCCGCGCCGCTCGTGAACCCGCAGCCCATCGAGGTGATCTGCTCGGGCGCGGGCACCATCAAGCTGCTGGTGCAGACCGATGATGGCACCGTGGAGATGGGCAGCATGGGCATGGACTGCCCGCTGTGCTCCATCGCCAGCGCCCCGCCCCCGGTGGCCCTGGCCGCCCTTTCCCTGCCCCAGCCCCTGGCACATGCCCTGCAGCCCGTGGAGGCGGCGCGCATTGCAGCCATCACCGCAGCGCCCCTGCCCGCGCGCGGGCCCCCGGCTTCTCTCTGATCTGACCGCCGCACGTGTGGCCCCGGCCCTCCCGGGGCTGCGCGGCTTTCCCGTCGTCCGTGCCGCGCACGGCGCGCACCTACAGCCAGGTGCCATGCCGTCTGCCAGAGAGTTTTGCCATGTCCCGTTCCCTTTTGGCCGGTGCTGCCGCGCCCGCCCGCTTCTTTCCTCTGTCGCCCTTGTGCACAGCCATCCTGGCCCTGGTGCCCCTGGCCGCCACGGCGCAGACGCCCACCCTGCAATCGGTGGACGTGGTCGATACCGCTGCCCAGCCCAATGGCCGGTTGCAGCTCGATGCGCCGGTGGCCACCGGCAGCCGCCTGGGCCTGACGGCGCGCGAGACGCCGGCCTCGGTGACCCTGGTGGACCGCGCCACCATCGACGCGCGCGGCGCGCAGGACACGCAGGAGATCCTGCGCGCCGTGCCCGGCGTCAGCGCGCACAACGCGCCCGGCTCCATGGCCGCCAGCTACCGCGGCTTCACCGCCAACTCGGTGGCCCAGCTGTACAACGGCATCAACCCGCAGTACGGCAGCGCCACGCGCGCGGTGGACAGCTGGATCTACGACCGCGTGGAGGCCATCGGCGGGGCGTCGAGCTTTCTCTACGGCTCGGGCGGCGTGGGCGGCTCGATCAACTACATCACCAAGACGGCCGAGCGCGGTAATTTCGCCGAGGGCCAGGTGCGCGCAGGCTCCTACGGGCTCAAGGAAGTCTCCGTGGGGTTGAACCGGCAGATCGCAGGTAGCGCGGGCAGCGCCGACAGCAGCGAAGGGGCCGGCCCCGCGCACTTCGCGCGCATCGACCTGAACCACCGCAACGCGGGCAGCTGGACCACGGGCACCAAGACCCAGGCCACGCAACTGGCCACCTCGCTGCTGTCGGACCTGGGCGGTGGCTTCACGCACACCCTGGCCTATGAGTACCAGAAGGACCATGTGGACCGGCCTTACTGGGGCACGCCGGTGCTCAACCCGGCCGTGGGCGCGCTGCGCATCGATCCGGCCACGCGCTTTGCCAACTACAACAGCGCCGACGGCCTGTACGAGCACCGCGCGCAGTGGCTGCGCTCGGTGGCCCAGTGGCGCGTGTCCGATGCGCTGCAGCTGCGCAACACCTTCTACGCCTACGACGCGCTGCGCGACTACCGCAACGTGGAGATCTACACCTTCAACGCCGCCAACACCGCCGTGACGCGCACCTCGCCCTTCCTGCAGCGCCACGACCAGACGCTGCTGGGCAACCGCATCGAAGGCACGTACCAGGGCCAGTTGGCGGGCCGCAAAAGCGACTGGGCCTTCGGCCTGGACGTGAGCGTGAACAAGCAGACGCGCTTTCCGCAAAGCCTCTCCACCGCCGTCAGCACAGCGAACCCCACCCAGTTCACGACCGAGAACTTCTTCGACATCCCGGGCACCTCGCCGGTCTACAGCGCCGACAAGGACAACAAGGCCACGACCACCGCCCTGTACCTGGAGAACCGCACGGCGCTGGTGCCCGGGCTGAACCTGGTCACCGCGCTGCGCCACGAACGCATCGGCCTGGACCTGGTGAACCGCCGCGCCGTGACGGCCACCGCGCCCGCCACCTTCAGCCGCGACTACCACCCCACCACGGGCCGCCTGGGCGTGGTGTGGGACATCGCGCCCGGCGCCAGCCTGTACGCCCAGGCCTCGAACGCGGCCGACCCGCCTTCGGGCTCGCTGGCCTCGGCCTCCTTTGCCGACGTGCGCAACAACAGCGAGCTGACCACCGGCCGCCAGGTCGAGCTGGGCAGCAAGTTCGACTTCTGGGACGGCAAGGGCAGTGCCACCGTGGCGGTGTACGAGATCCGGCGAAAGAACATCGCCTCGCAGGACCCGGCCAACCCCAACCTCACGCTGCTGGTGGGCGAGCAGTCCTCGAGCGGCGTGGAGCTGTCGGCCGGCCTGCGCCCCAGCGCGCAGTGGCAGCTGCAGGGTAACCTGGCGCTCACGCGTGCGCGCTACGAGAACTTCGTGCAGGGCGGCGTGTCCATGGCGGGCAAGGTGCCGGCCCTGGTGCCGCAGGCCGTGGCCAACCTTTGGGTGTCGTACGCTGTCACGCCCACCGTCACGGCCAGCGCGGGGCTGCGCCATGTGGGCAAGGTGTATGGCAACGCGGCCAACTCGAAATACTGGCCGTCGTACACCCTGCTCGACCTGGGCCTGGGCTGGAAGCTCGGCCCCGCCACCACGCTCACCGCGCGCATCCGCAACGCCACCGACCGCACCTACGCGGCCGAGGTGCGCGACCAGGTCTACCTGGGTGCGCCGCGCACGGCGGACCTCACGCTGCACACCGCGTTCTAACGGGGGCCGCAGCATGCAGCAGCACGCCAAGCGCTGGCTCTACCTCGTGCACCGCTGGGCGGGGGTTGTGCTGTGCGCCTTCTTCGCGATGTGGTTCGTCTCGGGCGTGGTGATGATGTACGTGGGCTACCCCAAGCTCACGGCCGCCGAGCGCCTGGAGCACCTGGCGCCGCTGCGCACGGCCGCCATCGCGCTGGAGCCAGCCGATGCGCTGCGCGCCGCGGGCATGGAGGACAAGCCGCTGGCCGACCTGCGCCTGGCCGTGGCCAGCGGCGGGCGCGCGGTCTACCTGGTGCAGCCCGAGGGCGCCCCCAAGCGCCGGCCGGCCACCGTGGTCGATGCCAGCACCGGCGAGGTGCTGCGCAGTGTGGACGCGGCCCGGGCCATGGCCACGGCGCAGGCCTTCGCGGGCACCTCGGAGGGCGCCCCACGCTACCTGGGCACGCTGGACGAAGACGCTTTCACCCACTCGCGCGCGCTCGATGCGCACCGCCCACTGCACCGCCTGGCCCTGGGCGATGCGGCGGATACGCAAGTCTACGTGTCGGGCACCACGGGCGAGGTGGTGCGCGACGCCACGCGCAGCGAGCGCGGCTGGAACTACGTGGGCGCCTGGATCCACTGGCTCTACCCGTTTCGCGGCAATGTGTTCAATGCCTGGTGGGCCGACATCGTCAATTGGCTGTCCATCGCGGGCATCGTGCTCACCCTCACGGGCACGGTGGTGGGCGTGCTGCGCTGGCGCTTCACGCGGCGCTACAAGAGCGGCTCGCGCTCGCCCTACCGGGGTGTGATGATGCGCTGGCACCATGTCTTCGGCCTGCTGTTCGCCGCCGTGACGCTGACCTGGATCTTCAGCGGCCTGATGTCCATGAACCCCTGGAAGGTCTTCGACAGCGGCGCCCCCGCCCTGCGCAGCCATGCCATGCACGGCGGCCCCCTGGCGCTGCCTGCGCAACCGGCGCGCGTGCAGGCCCTGCTGGCGGCGGCATCGCCCAACACGCGCGAGCTGCGCTGGGTGCGCCATGCCGGCCACACGCTGGTGCTGGCGGCCAGCCCCACGGGCGCGCCCGCCGTGCGCGACGCCGCCACGGCGCAGCCCCACATCCCGGACCCCACCGAGCTGCACGCCGCCGCTGCACGCTTGCTGCCCGACCCGGTGGCGCGCACCGAGTTGCTGCACGGCTACGACCTGAACTACTACAGCCGCGCCGCCCACACCATGACCGGCGGCGGCGACAACAAGCCCCTGCCCGTGCTGCGCGTGGTGTTTGCCGACGCCCATGCCACCTGGGTGCACATCGACCCGCACACCGGCGCCGTGCTCGACAAGAGCGACAACCACCGCCGCGCCAGCCGCTGGCTGTTTGCGCTGTTGCACAGCTGGGACTGGGGCCCGCTGCTGGCGCACCGGCCGCTGTGGGATGCGCTGCTCATCGTGCTGAGCCTGGGCGGGGTGGTGCTGAGCACCACGGGCGTGGTGGTGGGCTGGCGGCGGCTGGTGCGGCCGTGGCGTGGCTCGGTGCAGATAGCCAGATCACTTGCAAAATAAGATTGAAACTTTTTGTTTCATGAAGATACACTGCGTAACACCTGAGTGGCGCGCAGCGGGCAGCCTTGCCGCACGCACCCAGGCCCCGCCATCTTCAACACCAAAAACCACCTGGCAGAGGTCTTTCATGCAATCGATCCGCACCGCGCTCACCGGCTCCCTCCTCGTCCTGGCCGCAGGCACGTCCGCCCTGGCCGCAACCGACTACAACAGCCCACCCGCAGGCGATGGCCAGTACCGCCAGTGCCTGAGCCATGCCGCCAAGCTCTACGAGGGCGGTGACGAAAAGAGCCCCGTCCGCGGCCAGACCAAGGCCCAGGCCTGGTGCACCTGCATGTGGAACGAGACGCCCGACGACTTCAAGGGCAACCTCGTGACCTTTGCCGAAACGCGCAAGGGCAAGGAGACCAACAAGCTCTGCGAAAAGCACGCCGACTGGCACGAGTGAGCCGCTTTGCCCTTCACTGGGCAAGCACCCGGCAAGCCGCCTTCGGGCGGCTTTTTCATGGGCGGGCTCAGGCGGGTTCGTCTTCCTCGTGCTCGCGCCCCGGGAGCAGCAGGTTCAGGCCCACGGCCACCAGCGCGCCCACGGTGATGCCAGAGCCGAAGACCTCGCGCACGAAGGCCGGCATGCGCGCCAGCAGGTCGGGCCGCACCGTGACGGCCAGGCCGCAGCCCAGCGAGACAGCGATGATCAGCGTGTTGCGGCGCGAGGGCGCAGTGCTGGCCAGCATGCGGATGCCGGCCGAGACGATCATCGCGAACATCATGAGCCCCGCGCCGCCGAGCACCGGCTGCGGAATGGTCACCACCAGCGCACCCAGTACCGGAAACAGCCCGGCCAGCAGCAGCATGACGCCCGTGAGCGTGACCACGTGGCGGCTGGCCACGCCGGTGAGCGAGACCACGCCCACGTTCTGCGCGAAGGTGGACAGCGGCGGGCTGGACATCACCGCCGCGAAGGCCGAGCCCACACCGTCGCACAGGATGCCGCTGGCCAGGCGCTTGCCCGGGATGGGCGTGCGCGTGGCCGCGCCCAGGGCCATGAAGGTGCCCGTGGTCTCGACGATGGTGACCAAAAAGGCGATGGACATGGCGACGATGCCCGAGACCGGGAAGGCCATGCCGAAGTGCAGCGGCTGCGGTATGGCGAACACCGGCGCCTCGCGCACCTGGGTGAAGTCGATGAGCCCCAGCCCGAGGCACAGCACATAGCCGCTGGCGATGCCCAGCACCACAGCGCTGGCCGAGACGATGCCCTTGCCCCACTGCACTAAGGCGATGACCAGCGCCAGCACGAATCCGGCAATCGCCAGGTGGCCCACGGCGCCATAGTCGCTGGCGCCCACGCCGCCGGCCGCCCAGTCGACCGCCACAGGCGTGAGCGACAGGCCGATCAGAGTCACTACCACGCTGGTCACGGTGTGCGGAAAGAAGCGCCGTATCACCGGCATGAAGAAGCTGCCCACGATCATCACCAGCGAGCCCACGAGCGACGAGCCCAGGATGCCGGCCACGCCATGCTCCAGGCCCACGCTGATGCCCGCACCGACAAAGGCGAAGCTGGTGCCCATGACGCAGGGCAGGCGGATGCCCACGGGGCCCACGCCCTTGCACTGGATGATGGTGACGATGCCCGAGCCCAGCAGCGCGGCATTCACCAGGGCCACGATCTGGTCGGCCGGCAGCTTGAGCGCGCCGCCCACCACCAGCGGCACGGCGATGATGCCGCCGAGCGCCGCCAGCAGGTGCTGCAGCGACAGCAGCACCGCGGTGGCCAGCATCGGGGGCCGGTCTTCCACCTGGTAAAGCAGTTGTTGATCCATTGTCTTTGTCTCCTTGTCCGTTGGCCTTTTTTTATGCAAAGGCACTTGTCGTCATGTGAGGAATGCAGTCTCTGGTGGGGCGCGTTGCCGTGGCTCCTTGCGTGCGGTGGTGGGCGGCAGGCGCCCAGGTCGAACCGGGCCCGCCCGCGAAGGGGCAGCCCGGTGGTGGATGGAAAAATTGAAGAAATCAGTGGCCGGCCGAGGCCCGCTCGAACAGCGTGTGTGCCAGTGCGTTGTGGCGCCCCAGCACCACGGGCAGGTCGGCCGTGAGCAGGCGGCCGCGTTCGACCACCACGCGGCCGTTGATGACGCTGGTGTCCACGTTGGCCGGCGTGCAGAACACCAGGGCCGCCACCGGGTCATGACCCGCGCCGGCAAAGCCCACCGAAGACATGTCGAAGGCCACGAAATCGGCCGACATGCCGGGCGCCAGCGCGCCGATGTCGTCGCGGTTGAGCACGCGCGCGCCGCCCAGGGTGGCGATCTCCAGCGCCTCGCGCGCGCCCATGGCGGCGGGGCCGTGGCCCACGCGCTGCAGCAGCAGGGCCTGGCGCGCCTCGCCGAGCATGTGGGCGCCGTCGTTGGAAGCACTGCCATCCACCCCCAGGCCCACGGGCACGCCGGCATCGCGCATGCTGCGCACGGGCGCAATGCCCGAGGCCAGGCGCATGTTGGAGCAGGGGCAGTGGGCCACGCCCGTGCCGGTGCGCGCGAACAGGGCGATGCCCTCGGGGTCGAGCTTGACGCAGTGCGCATGCCAGACGTCGCGGCCCACCCAGCCCAGGCTCTCGGCGTACTGCGCGGGGGTCATGTCGAACTTCTCGCGCGAGAAGGCCACGTCGTTGTCGTTCTCGGCCAGGTGGGTGTGCAGCGACACGCCGTGCGCACGCGCCAGCAGGGCCGACTCGCGCATCAGGTCGCGCGTCACCGAGAACGGCGAGCACGGCGCCAGCACCACGCGCAGCATGGCGTGGCGCGAGGCGTCGTGGTACTGCTCGATCAATCGCAGGCTGTCGCGCAGGATGGCCTCTTCCTCCTCCACCACCACGTCGGGCGGCAGGCCGCCCTTGCTGCGGCCCAGGCTCATGGAGCCGCGCGCGGCGTGAAAGCGCATGCCCATCTGCTGCGCGGCGGCAATGGCATCGTCCAGGCGCGCGCCGTTGGGGTACAGGTACAGGTGGTCGCTGGTGGTGGTGCAGCCCGAGAGCATGAGCTCGGCCATCGCCGTCTGGGTGGACACGTGCACCATCTCGGGCGTGAGGTGCGACCACAGCATGTAGAGGTTGTTGAGCCAGGAGAACAGCTCGGCATCCTGCGCCGCGGGCACGGCGCGCGTGAGGCTCTGGTACATGTGGTGGTGGGTGTTGACCAGGCCGGGCAGCAGCACCCGGCCGCGCATGTCGAGCACCCGGGCCCGGCCCTCGTCGGCCATGCGGCGGTACTCCAGCGGCAGCTCGGCCGTGGGGCCCACCCATTGCACGGCGGGGCCATCGGCCACCAGGGCGCCATCACGGATCTCGCGGCGCTGCGCGTCCATGGTGACGAGGACATCGGCGTTCAGGGCGATCAGGGGGGTCGGGGTGCTCATGGGGCGGCTTCTCTGGGTCGCAATTCGATGGCGCCAGTCTAGGAACGCCGGTGCATCCGCGATAGCGCCGATTTGCGCCAATGGTGTCCACAAAATGTGGACACCCGAAAGGCTTGGGCTACCTTGCCGTGGCGAAGAGCCGCGCCAGGGCGTCGCCGATGTTGGCCGCCATGAGCTCGGCCGCGGGGCTGAGCTGGCCCTTGGCGCGCGCCGCCAGCACCAGGGTCTGGCGCGCCAGGTGGGGGTCGCGCAGCGGCACGAAGACCAGGGCGTTGCGCGCGCGCTCCTCCATCACATCGAGTGGGTTGAGCAGGGCGATGCCCTCGCCCAGCACCACCAGGCGCAGGATCAGCGCCATCGAGGTCGACTCGGCCACGGGCGTGACCTTGATGGCATTGCGTTCGAAGGCCGCGTCGAGCAGCGTGCGGATGGTCAGTTGCGGCGCCGGCAGGATCAGCGCATGGCCGACGCAGTCGCTGAGCAACACGGAGGAATGGCGCGCCAGCGCGTGCCTGGGCGGCACCACGGCGCCGATGGGCCATTCGCTGGCCGACAGCGTGCACACGGCGGGTTTGAGCGACAGGTCGTAACCCAGGCCCAGCTCGGCATCGCCGCGCTCCACGGCGGCCGGTATCTCGGCAATCGGCAGGTCGATGATGCGCACCGCGATGCCCGGGTAGCGCTGGCGAAAGGCGTGCACCAGCGATGGCAGCAGCGAGCCCGCCAGGCCCGCCGTGGTGGCCACGGTGATCTCGCCGCGGCGCTCGTCCTTGAACTCGGCAATGCGCTCGCGCAGCGCGGCATGCTCGCGCAGCGTGCTGCGCACATGGGCCAGCACCATCTCGCCCAGTGGCGTCAGGCGCAGCCGGTTGTGGATGCGATCGAACAGCGGCGCACCGAGCTCCGCCTCCAGGTCCAGGATCTGCCGGTTGACCGCCGTGGGCGCCACGTGCAGGTGCTCGGCCGCCTTGCGGATGGAACCGCGGCGGACCACTTCGTCGAGGTAGCGGAGAACTCGGGCGTGCATGGCGCGCAGGTTACCCGGTTTGCCGCAAGGTGCGGCGACCAGCGGACTACTAGCGCTTGCTCGACCTCAGCGTGCGGCTGAGCAAGATCACTGGCACCAGCCCCACGGCCACCAGCGCCAGCGAGGGCAGCGCGGCCTCGCCCAGGCGCTCGTCGCGCGCCAGCTGGTAGGCCACCACGGCCAGGGTGTCGCTGTTGAAGGGGCGCAGCACCATGGTGGCGGGCAGCTCCTTCATCACGTCCACGAAGACCAGCAGCGCGGCGGCGGCGGTGGAGCGCTTGAGCAAGGGCCAGTGCACGCGCGCCAGCAGGCCGGCGCTGCCGGTGCCCAGCATGCGCGCCGAGTCGTCCAGGCTTTGCGGGATGCGCGCATAGCCGCTTTGCATGGACTGCAGCGCCACGGCGCAAAAGCGCACCAAATAGGCCCAGACGATGCCCACGGCCGTGGCCGTGACCAGGGCGCCCACGCCCCATTGCGGCATGGCCGCCTGCAGCCAGCCCACGGGCAACAGCAGCCCGACCACGATGACGGCGCCGGGCACGGCGTAGCCCAGGCTCACCAGCTGCACCACGCCGCGCGTCACGCGGTCGGCGCTGCGGCGCACCGCGAAGGCCAGGGCCAGCGCGACGATGACGGCCAGCACGGCGGTGATGGCGCCCAGGCGCACGCTGTTGCCGGCCCACTCGATGAAGCGCCCCCAGGGCAGCACCGACCAGTCGGCCGCCAGCGGCCGCAGCATGAAAACCACGGGCGCCACGAAGCCCATGAGCACCGGCAGGCCACACACGGCCCAGGCCAGCAGCCGGCGCCCGCCGCGCAGCGCCAGGGGCTGCGCCTCGGCCGAACCGGCGCGGCCCAGGCCGCCCGCAAAGCGCATGCGCTTTTGCGCCCGCTGCTCCAGGTGCAGCAGGGCCATCACCACCACCAGCAGCATGGTGGCCAGCTGCGCGGCGGCGAGCCGGTTGTCCATGGACAGCCAGGCCTTGTAGATGCCGGTGGTGAAGGTCTGGATGCCGAAGTAGCTGGCCACGCCGAAGTCGGCCAGCGTCTCCATCAGCACCAGGGCCACGCCGGCGGCCACGGCCGGGCGCGCCAGCGGCAGCGCCACGGCGCGGATGCGGCGCGGCAGCGGCGCACCGAGCAGGCGCGCGGCCTCCATCAGGTGCGCGGCGCGCTCGCCCAGCGCGGTGCGCGCCAGCAGGTAGACATAGGGGTAGAGCGAGAAGATGAACACCCACACCGCGCCGCCCAGGCTGCGCACCTCGGGCAGCAGCCGGCCTTCGAGACCGAAGGTGGCGCGCAGCCCCACCTGCAGCGGGCCGCTGAACTGCAGGAAGTCGGTGTACGCATAGGCCGTGACGTAGGCCGGCATGGCCAGCGGCAGCAGCAGCAGCCACTCGAAGGTGCGCCGGCCCGGGAAGTCGAACAGCGTCACCGCCGCGGCCGCGGCCGTGCCCACGGTGGCCGCGCCCAGCGCCACCAGCACGCTCAGCCACAGCGTGGTGGCCACATAGCCGGGCAGCACGGTGGAGGCCATCTCGCGCAGGATGGGCCCGGCCAGCGCATCGGCCTGCCCGATCGGCAGCCACGAGGCCAGCACCGCCAGAACGGGCAGGACCAGGATGCCGGCGAGCAGGACCAGGGGAAGGGTATGGAGGCGAAAGGGTGTGCGGCGCAAGGCAGGGGGGCTCGGCAGAAGAAACAACGCACGCCGGCCCGGGCAAGACACCAGGGAAGATCGGAGATGCAAATGCGAATTTTAAGCATTTGCCCCCACCCACCTAAAATGGGGCCATGTTCCTAGAGGTTTCCCAACTTGAAGTGCGCTATGCAGGTCGCCCTCGCGCCGCCGTGCAGAACGTGTCCCTGGGCCTGCGCGCGGGCGATATCGGCGTGCTGATCGGCCCCTCGGGCTGCGGCAAGACGACCTTGCTGCGCGCCGTGGCCGGGCTCGAGCCCGTGTCGGGCGGGCAGATCAGCCTGACCCAGCAGGTGGTCAGCAGCGCCAGCGTGAGCGTGCCGCCCGAAGAGCGGCGCATCGGCATGGTGTTCCAGGACTATGCGCTGTTCCCGCACCTCTCGGTGGGGCGCAACGTGGCCTTTGGCATCCACCACCTGCCGCGCGCCGAGCAGGCCGCGCGCGTGGCCGAGGTGCTCACGCTGGTGGGCCTTTCGGGCAGTGAGCAGCGCTTTCCGCACGAACTCTCGGGCGGGCAGCAGCAGCGCGTGGCGCTGGCCCGCGCGCTGGCACCGCGTCCGCAACTGATGCTGCTGGACGAGCCGTTTTCCAACCTCGACGTGGACCTGCGCGAGCGCCTGGCGCACGAGGTGCGCGGCATCCTGAACGCGGCCGGTGCCACGGCCCTGTTCGTCACGCACGACCAGCTCGAGGCCTTTGCCATCGGCGATGTGATCGGCGTGATGCACGAGGGCCAGCTGCACCAGTGGGACGACGCCTATACCCTGTACCACCGCCCGGCCACGCGCTTTGTGGCGGACTTCATCGGCCATGGAGTGTTCGCCCCCGCCACGCTGGTGCAGCGCGGCAGCAACGTGGTGGCGCAGACGCCCGTGGGCGAGCTCACCGACCTGGCCGAGTGCCCCCTGCCCGCGAGCTACCCCGGCGGCGAGTGCGATGTGCTGCTGCGCGCCGATGACATCGTGCACGACGATGCAGCCCCGGTGCAGGCGCAGATCGTGCGCAAGTCGTTCCGCGGCTCGGAGTTTTTGTACACCCTGCGCCTGGCGAGCGGACAGACCGTTGTGGCCCATGTGCCCAGCCACCACGACCACGCGGTGGGCGAATGGATCGGCATCCGCGCCGAGGCCAACCATGTGGTGACCTTCCCGCGCGAGGCCGAAGCCCGGGTGGCCTGAAACGCTTCACGCAAGCGTCACGGCGCCGTCATGCAAGGCGGCAAGAATAGGTTGCAATTCGTAGCAATACCACCGATTCTTCCCGCATGCCTTTCCTCGACAGGTGCCCGGCCACAGGGGTCCGCGCCTCCCCCGCCCTCTTTTCCACGCGCGGAGCCGCCGTATGAACGGCCCCGATTTCGAACGCTTCCAGGCCAACGCGCAAGACTGCGGCGTACTGTTCTACTACGCCGGTGAGTTCACCCCGGCCGTGGTGGCCGCGGCGGCCGACTCGCTCAAGCAGCGCCTGGCCACCGAGGACGCCTCGGGCCCGGCCAAGCGCAAGCTGTTCTCCACCTTCGTGGAGATGGCACACAATATCCTGCACTACGCCGTCCCCCCCGAGGAGGGTGGCGTTGCGCCGCTGGCCACTGAGGCGGTCACCGGGCCCAAGGGTGCCATCGGTGTGGGCAAAGACCTGCCCGAAGGCGGCCAGGAGGCCGAGGCCGCTCCCCAGTACTGGATCGTCTGCAGCAATGCCGTCGATGTGGCGCATGTGCCCCGGTTGACCGACAAGCTCGACGCCCTGCGCGCCATGAGCCTCGAAGAGATCAAGCAAAGCTACCGCGAGCAGCTGCGCAACCCCGACCACAACGCGAATGACACCCTGAGCAAGGGCGCCGGCCTGGGCCTTCTGACCATTGCCCGCGATGCCAGCGCGCCGCTGGAGTACAGCTTTGCCTCCTCCCCGGAGACCGAAGGCCGCACGGCGCAGTTCCACGTCAAAGCACGGATCTGACCCCAGGCCTGACCTTGGGTAGACCCTAGTCCAGGAAGCGCCCCGCGTGCTCGGGCGCGGGGACCATGCACACCTCGGACCGTCCCCAGATGCGGTAGCGGTTGCGCGCCACCCAGCGGTACAGCGCATCGCGCAGCGGCGCAGGCACCAGCCAGCCCACCCACGCCAGCCGCCAGGGCCAGCCCAGGCGGTGCAGGATGCGCAGGATGGCGGCGGTGTGCTGCCAGGTGCGAGCGCCTTCTTCCTTTTCCTCGACCACCAGCAGGGTCTGCAAGCCATCGACCTGCAAGCCGGCCGCCTGCAGCAGGCGCAGGCCCTCTTGCCCCTGGATGGACGCAAAGCGGATGCGGCCCGCGCGGTCGTGGCGCAGCAGGAACTGCACCCAGCCATTGCACAGCAGGCACTTGGCGTCGAAGACGACGATCACGGCATTGGGGCGTCGAAGACGACGATCACGGCATTGGAGCGTCGAAGACGACAATCATGGTGGCGAAACCGGTACCTGCAGATGCCCCTGGTAGGCCACCACGCGGCCGATCCAGGGCACGGTGGCCTGCACGTCGAAGTGCAGCTCATCATCGCCCAGCCCCGTCTCGCGCGCCACGATGGCCGGCTGCAGCCAGCGCGGGCAGGGTATGCCCAGAAAGCGCATGCGCACCAGGCGCATCTCCAGCCGGCCGCCCTCCACGGCCGACAGGCCGAACAGCAACCGCGCCGCGCCCATGTGCTCCTCGACGAAGCCCGGCGCCTCGCGCAGGGTGGAGCGCATGGTGCGCGTGGGGAAGATGCGCGTCCAGATCTCGGCGCCAGGCGTGGCGTCGAGCTCGAAGCGGATCGCGCCCCGCCCCGCCTGCTGCGGCGCCCCGAGCCCCCAGGCCAGCACACGGCCCAGCAGCGATGCCGGGGCCTGTACCTGCACCTGGCCATGCAGCACCTGCGGGCCGGCCAGGCGGTGAAAGCGCGCCACCGGCGAGGACAGCCGGTCGAAGTCGCCGCCCATCACGCGCTGGTACAGCGTGGCGGGTGCAGCAGGGGCAATGGTGTCGTTCATGGGACCTTGCATCCAGGACAAAGGCCTGGATTGGTCCAGTCTACCCGCCCCGGTGCGCAGGCAAAAAAAATGCGGGCCGTAGCCCGCGCATGCCCCAGTGATGGCCTTAGCCCTTGGGCTTGCGCTGCAAGGCTTCCAGGGCATTGAGGTCCACCTGCGAGAGCATGCCGCGCAGGTCCTGCACCCCCACGCGGTCGCCTTCGATGCCGACCACCAGGCCGTTCTTGAGCACGGTCTTGAACTCGGCGCGGCTGCCGTCCTTGCGGTAACTCTGGTGCAGGGTGCGGCCGTTTTCCTGCCAGGTCTTCTCGGCGCTGCTCTGGTCTTCCTTCTCGCCTTGGCCCATGCCCATGGCCAGGGCCGCCATCTGGCCCAGGCCGCCGATGTCGATGATCTCGATGCGCACGCGCTTGTCACCGCTGCCATAGGAGGCACTGGCCTGGCTGGTGGGCAGGCCCAGGGCCGCGCCGTCCTGCACGTCGAAGCCCGTGCGTGGCAAGCCAGGCAGTTGTTCGGGCAGCGCGGCCTTGAGCGACTGGGCCGCCACGGCCTGGCCGCCACCCATCATGCCGGCGGCAGCCGCCACGGCACCGCTGTTGGCCGCGGCAATGGCGGCGGGGTCCTGGCTCTTCTGGGCCTTTTCCATCTGGCGTGCGGCCTCTTCCATCTTCTTGCTGGCGGCTTCGAGGCCGGCGGTGTCGATGGTGACCTTGCCGCCGGGGGTGTTCACCGAGATCGCAGGCGCATCGGCACCGCTGAACATGGCGCCACCGCGGGGCATGAACAGCGAGCTGACGGCCGCGATGACGATGCCGACCACGATGCCCGCGACGATCACCACCGCCGTATAGGCGATCGACTTGTCAGGGTTGCTGCGCATCAGCACCGGCAGGCCCAGGTAGACCAGGTAGATGGAGTACAGGGCCGCGACAAAGCCCAGCATGGCCAGGGCCGGCAGCAGGCTGAAGATGCCGCCCAGCAAGGCCGCCGTGCTGCCGTAGACCGCGACCTTGAGCGCCTGGATGGAGTTCTTCTGGCCGCCGAAGGTGGGGGCCAGGGCATCGATGATGAGGCCCAGCACGAACACGCCCACCAGGCTCAGCACGTACGAGATCACCATGTTGGCCAGACCCGACAGGATGGGCACGCGCACGGTGAAGCCGAAGCCACCAAAACCCACCAGCGACATGCCGATGAAACCGCAGACGGCCGGGATGATCGCCAGGATCATCAGGTACTGGGTGTACAGCCCCGCCACATCGGCCGGCTCGGCATCGATGGTGGCCCAGGCCTCCTTGGGTTTGAGAAGAATGCTCTTGACGCGTTCGATCAGGTTCATGGTCGTGCCCTCCCGGCAGTGTGAGTGGAGCCTTGCGCCCTCGGTATGGGATGCAGGCAGGCTTTCAACTGGTGCGGACGATAAGGCAATTGGGAGCACTTGCACGCAGGTGCACAAACCCGTGGCGCCGCAAATGTGGAATATGCACGGTTTCGGGCGGGCAGGCTACTCCGGCTGTCTGCCACAAAGTGCCGGCCCCCGCTTCGCGCCGGGCTGGGAGCGCCGTGGGCATGCGGCGCCCCGGCTGGCGCCTGATCAACAACGCCGTCCCGGGCCCTCCCAATGCACGGCAATATGGGGAAAATCGAGCACAGCCTGGCAGCCCGGCTGGTAGCCAGCACGCCGCACCTCATTGGCAATGGCCCGGTGCACCGGCTTGTTCTGACGGGCCAGCACGAGCCAGGTGGCCTTGATGGCCGGCGCCGACCGCACCGAGTCGCTCGCCATCTGCTCGACACGCTGCCAGAAATCGGCCCCGCCCCGCAGCCGCACGAACCGGACCATGTGCCAGAACTCCCTGCGCACACGCCGCCCCAGGTAGTCCAGGGCCACCCCCTCCAGCAGCCGCAGCTCGTCCCGGGTCAACACGGTGCGCTTGAAACGGTGCCACACCACCTGCTTGTGGTAACCCGACCGGTGGTACCACGGGTCGGCCTGCAGGAACGCCAGAGCGCACCCCACATCGGGGCTGCTGCCATCGATGAACTGCTCCCACGCCAACTCCCCACCCGGAAAGAACAGGTCGCCGTACGCACCATGAAAATCGGTGCACGCGTCCTGCCACTGCTTGCAGGCCGCCGCCGAGGCCGAATGCTGTGCGTAGGTTTCGCCGATGAGGGCATGCAACGCACGCAACCGGGCCGCATGCGCGTGCATGGTCTGGACGAGATCGCTCAACGGCACGGCAGGCTCCATGAAAGCCTGCGGAAAGAAGTGGGGCATGGCGCCACTGTACTGGCGCAGAAGCTGGTGGCAAGTCCGCCTGCTGAAACACGGCTCCCCGGATGCACAGGTGTGCGACTACCTCACCCCTGCACAGGCGGCGCAGCCACCGGCTCGCGCGGTGTCTCGGAAGGCGACTGGGAGGGCGGCGGCTCGGGCGTTTGGGCCGGGGTCTGGCTGGGTGGCGGCGCAGGGGTCTGCTGCGGGGTGGTGCTGGTCGATGGCACCGGGGGCTGGTAGGGGGTGGATGCGGGGGGAACCGCCGGCCGCAGCCCGGGCACGATGGCGGGCGTGTTGACGCCTTGGGCCACGGCGGCCACTGAGCTGAGGGTCAGGACCGTCCACACGCCCAGTTGTTGAATGAATCGCATAGAGGGTGCCTCCGTCATCATCAAGGATGGGGCCAGTGTCGCGCGGGAGGGGCTGGTTGCAAGTCGGACAACTGCGCTAATTGATCGATGCGGGGATGGCGATCCAAGGGGGGTTTTGCACGAGCTGCCCAATGGTGCTGCCGCATTGACGAAACAGCATCCGGCACGATTCGGATGCGAGCCGTTGGAGGCTGGCTGTCCCAGGCCCATGCTAATCCCAACGAAACTCCTTGAACGCCAAGTTGATTTCCAAGTCGAACCAGTCATCGACAACCACAAGTGGAGGGAGCTTCAAGGGTACGGTCTGGCCCGCCAGGGCCCGCACGTAGGCTAGATAGCCTTCCGAAAATTGGCTGCCCGCGATAAAGATCACGGTGCCAGAGCACCGGTTGACATTTCCCTCCGGGCCGGCAAAGAAGACGTAGGAGATGGTAGGAAACAGGGGCACGCCGCAATCCCCGCCTCCCTCCCCGGAGTAGACCTGGGCTGGCGGCGGGACATCGGACTTGAGCAGCTCCACCAACCTGTAGCGGGCAGCGAAGCCCGACCAGCCCTGGGGTTCCTTGGTGTTATCGGTGGGCTCCGACGCGACGACCTGGGCCACAAAGATGAAGCTGGCATTCGCCACACGTTCCTGCGTTGAAACGGAGCTGATGCAGGAGCATGCGCAAGCACTTCCGGCAAGACCCAGCATCAGGAACGCGAGCAGCGCCAGTTGCCGGAAGAACGAGGGGTAGCGGGTGGTGAAGCGGCTCAAGAGCAAAAGTTTAGCCAGCGGAACGGCGCGGCACAACATCGGCTTGCCAGCGAAGGCACAGCGCCCTGCCCTCACCCCCGCCGCAACCGATCCACCGCACCCTGCAAATCCTGCGTGAACACCCGCCGGTCCCGCCCCGCCGGCAGTTGCGGCTCGCCGTAGTGCACCACGGCCTCGATGGCCGGGGCGCTCAGGGTGCGCCAGATGGAGCCGACCAGGGTTTCGTCGCCGATGTAGCTGGGGGCGAAGCTCAGGTCGCCGGTGCTGCGGTCGACGAAGCGCAGGCCCACGGGTTGCACGGGGGCGTTGGCGGCCACGGCGGCCTGGATCAGGTTGGCGTGGAAGGGCAGGATCTCGCGGCCGTCGCCGGTAGTGCCTTCGGGGAACACGCCGAGCACCTCGCCGCGCTCCAGCGACTCCTGCATGGTGTGCACCATGCGCAGGGCATCGCGGCGCGAGGCGCGCTCGATGTACAGGGTGCCGGCGGCAGTCGCCAGGCCGCCGATGAGCGGCCAGGCCTTGACGTCGGACTTGGAGACGAAGCGGCAGTGGCGGGCCGCATGCATCACCGGGATGTCGAGCCAGGAGATGTGGTTGGCCACCAGCATGACCGGGCCGGTGACCGGCGGTTGGCCCTGGAGGCGCAGCGAGATGCCGGCCTTGGCCAGCAGCTCCATGGACCAGGCCTGCACACGGGCGTGCTGCTGGTCGGGCGAGAGCGCGGGAAAGCGCAGCGCCACGATGGCCATGCCCTTGAGGATATGGCCCAGCATGCGCCACAGGCGCCAGGCGGCGCGCAGGGCCTTCATGGCGTGGTCAGCCGCCGCGGTCGAAGGCGACCTGCCCACCGACCAGGGTCGTGCGCACGCGGCCGGGCAGTTCGTAGCCCAGGAAGGGCGTGTGCTTGCCCTGGCTGCGCAGGGCGCCGCCCTGCACCGTCCAGGCGGCCGCGGGGTCGAAGATGCACAGGTCGCCCACGCCGCCTTCGACGATCTTGCCCACGCTGGCCTGCAGGGTGCCCAGGGCGCCGCCGAGCACGCGCGCGGGTTCGCTGGTAACGACCGCCAGCGCGCGCTGCAGCGGCACGCCGCTGTCCTGAGACCACTTGAGGGCCAGGGAAAGCAGCAGCTCCAGGCCGGTGGCGCCGGGTTCGGCCTCGGCAAACGGCAGGGTCTTGGCATCTTCGTCCACGGGGGTGTGGTCGGAGACGAGCACGTCGATGGTGCCATCGGCCAGGGCGGCGTTCAAGGCGTCGCGGTCGCGCTGCTGGCGCAGCGGGGGCGACAGGCGGGCACGGCTGTCGAAGAAGCCGATGTCCACGTCGGTCAGGTGCAGCGAGTTGATGCTCACGTCGGCCGTGACCTTCAGGCCCTCGGCCTTGGCACGGCGGATCAGCTCCACACCGGCGGCGCTGCTGATGCGGCACAGGTGCACGTGCGCGCCGGTGCTGCGCTGCAGCTCGAAGATGGTGTGCAGGGCAATGGTCTCAGCCGCCACGGGCACACCCGAGAGGCCCAGGCGCGTGGCCAGGGGGCCACTGGCGGCCACGCCCTTGCCCAGGTGCAGCTCCTGCGGGCGCAGCCATACGGTGTAGCCGAAGGTGGCTGCGTATTGCAGCGCGCGCTGCGTGACCTGGGTGCTGGCCAGCGGCACCTCGGCCTGGCTGAAGCCGACGCAACCGGATTCGGTGAGTTCGGCCATTTCGGTGAGCACCTCGCCGGCCAGGTTGCGCGTGAGCGCGCCCAGCGGGAACAGGCGGCTCTGGTGCAACTTCTCGGCGCGGAACTTGAGCATCTCCACCAGGCCGGGCTCGTCGAGCACGGGGTCGGTGTCGGGCGGGCAGACCAGGCTGGTCACGCCACCGGCCACGGCGGCGGCCATTTCGGATTCGAGCATGCCTTCGTGCTCGTGGCCGGGCTCGCGCAGGCGCGCGGCCAGGTCCACCAGGCCGGGCAGCACGTAGCAGCCGGCGGCGTCGATCACGCGGTTGGGCGCAAAGTCGGGCGGCACGCGGTTGATGCCGACGATGCGGCCGGCGGCCAGCGCAATGCTGCAGGTCTGGTCAAGGCCGGAAGCGGGGTCGATCACCCGGCCGTTCTGGATGAGTATCTTCATGCTTCATTCCCTGCGACGATGGACATGACGGCCATGCGCACCGCAATACCGAAGGTCACCTGGGGCAGGATCACGCTTTGCTGGCCATCGACCACGGCGGAGTCGATCTCCACGCCGCGGTTGATCGGGCCGGGGTGCATGACGATGGCGTCGGGCTTGGCCAGCTGCAGCTTTTCCTGCGTGAGGCCGAAGCTCTTGAAGTACTCCTGGCTCGACGGCAGCAGCGCGCCGCTCATGCGCTCGTTCTGCAGGCGCAGGGTGATCACCACGTCGGCGTCCTTGATGCCTTCTTCGAGGGTGTGGCACACGCGCACACCCATCTGCGACATGTCGGAGGGCACCAGGGTGCGCGGGCCCACCACGCGCACCTCGGCGCAGCCCAGGGTGGTCAGGCCGTGGATGTCGGAGCGTGCCACGCGCGAATGCAGCACGTCACCGACGATGGCCACCGTGAGGTTGCTGAAGTCCTTCTTGTAGTGGCGAATGGTGTACATGTCCAGCAGCCCCTGCGTGGGGTGGGCATGCCGGCCGTCGCCCGCGTTGATCACGTGCACGTGGGGCGCCACGTGCTGGGCAATGAGGTAGGGCGCGCCCGATTCGCTGTGCCGCACCACGAACAGGTCGGCCGCCATGGCCGAGAGGTTGGCGATGGTGTCCAGCAGCGACTCGCCCTTGCTGGCCGAGCTGCGCGCGATGTCGAGGTTGATGACGTCGGCCGACAGGCGCTTGGCCGCGATCTCGAAGGTGGTGCGGGTGCGGGTGCTGTTCTCGAAGAAGAGGTTGAACACGCTCTTGCCGCGCAAGAGGGGCACCTTCTTGACCTCGCGGTCGCTGACGCTCACGAAGTTGGCGGCGGTATCGAGGATGTGCGTGACGATGTCGCGCGGCAGGCCCTCGATGGACAGCAGGTGGACCAGCTCGCCGTGGTTGTTGAGTTGGGGGTTGCGCTTGTGCAGCACGGTCAGGCCTCCCGGGCTTGGTGGACTTGGAATTGGAAAGCACCTTGCTCGTCGCGCGCCAGGGCCAGCGATTGCGTGGCCGGCAGCGCCACGCGCGCGGCCGCGAACTCGGCGTGCACCGGCAGCTCGCGCCCGCCGCGGTCCACCAGCACGGCCAGGCGCACGCTGGCGGGGCGGCCGTAGTCGAACAGCTCGTTGAGCACGGCGCGGATGGTGCGACCGGTGTACAGCACGTCGTCGAGCACGATGATGTCGGCACCGTTGACGTCGAACGGCAGCGCGGTCTGCGCGCCGGCCGCGAGGCCGCGCTGGGCGAAGTCGTCGCGGTGCATCACCGACGAAAGCACGCCGGGGGCGCCATCGAGCCCCAGGTCCTTCTGCAGACGCTCGGCCAACCAGGCGCCGCCCGAGGCGATGCCCGCCAGGTGGGTGCCGCCCGGGTTGTTCATCATGCTGCGCACGCCGCGCAGCAGCTCGCGGTACAGGGCCTCGGCATCGAGCACCAGGCTGCCTGACGGTGAAGAGGTGGTAGGCGTCGTCATGGGAGATTCCTCAAAAACTGTTCCAGGATGATGCAGGCCGAGGCGGCGTCGGCATCCTTGGCGCCACCGGCGATGGCCTCGGTGGTGCTGTAGCGCTCGTCGACCTCGAACACCGGCAGGCCGAAGCGGCCACGCAGCTGGCGCCCGAACTTCAGGGCGCGCTCGGTGTTCTCGTGGCTCGCGCCATCGGGGTGGAAGGGCACGCCGATCACCAGGGCGTCGGGCTGCCACTCCTTGATGCGCTGGGCCACCTGCACGAAGCGGGCGTCTGCGCCCTCGGCCTTGATGGTCTCCTGCGGGCTGGCGCTGCGCAGCATGCGGTTGCCCGTGGCCACGCCCGTGCGCTTGGTGCCGAAATCAAAAGCAAGAAAGGTCTGGAAATGCGCAGGAACGGCAGGCTGAACGGGCAAGCCGGTCATGCGTGCCCCGCCTCGGGCGAGAGCATCCAGGCCTGCAGGCCCAAGAGGGCCAGTGCGCGGTCGTAACGCTCGGTCACGGGGGTGTCGAAAATCACCGACAGGTCGGCCGCCACGGTGAGCCAGGCGTTCTCGGCCAGTTCCGATTCGAGCTGGCCCTCGCCCCAGGACGAGTAGCCCAGGGTGATGAGCACGCGGCGCGGGCCGGCGCCGGTGGACAGGGCCTCGAGCACGTCTTTGGAGGTGGTCATCTCCAGGCCGCCGGGGATGGTCATGGTGGAGGCGTACGCCGATTCCTCGGTCTCGGCACTGTCCATGAGCATGGGTTCGTGCAGCACGAAGCCGCGCTCGGTCTGCACCGGGCCGCCCGAGAAGACGGGGGCGGCGCGCAGGTCCTCGCGGCGCAGGGACAGATCGACCTTGTCGAACAGGCCCTTCAGGGTGATGTCGGTGGGCTTGTTGATGATGAGCCCCAGCGCGCCACGCTCGCTGTGCTCGCACAGGTAGACCACACTGCGCGCGAAAGACGCATCCTCCAGACCGGGCATCGCGATCAGGAAGTGATGCGTCAGGTTGATGGGCGCAGAATCGATAGACATATCTCGCAATTTTAACGGTGAACATGGAGCCCTCTTATTCCACCGGTCTCGTCTGGTTCCGGCGCGACCTGCGCGCCAGCGACCACGCGGCCCTCTACCACGCGCTGACCGAGTGCCGCAAAGTGCACTGCGCCTTCGTTTTCGACACGGAAATCCTCGATCCGCTGCCCAAAAAGGACCGGCGCGTGGAGTTCATCCGCGCATCGCTGGCCGAGCTCGACGAGCGCCTGCGCACCCTGTCGGGCCACGCCACCGGGGGTCTGATCGTGCTGCACGCGGTGGCCAGCGATGCCATCCCCGCCCTGGCGGTGGAACTGGGGGTGGACGCCGTGTTCACCAACCACGACGACGAGCCCCAGGCCCTGGCGCGCGACAGCCGGGTGCGCACGCGGCTGGCAGCGGCCGGGCGGGCGTTTCACACCTACAAGGACCACACGGTCTTCGAGCGCGGCGAGGTGCTGACCCAGACCGGCAAGCCCTACAGCGTGTTCACGCCGTACAAGAACGCCTGGCTCAGGAAGGTGGATGCCTTCTACCTCAAGGGCTACCCCGTGGAGCGCCACGCCCACCGCCTGGCGCCCCGGCCCAAGGCGCACGGGCACGCGGTGCCCCCGCTCGCGGCCCTGGGGTTCGAGCCGGCGGGGATGGCCCTGCCGGCGGGTGAAAGCGGGGCGCAGGCACTGTTCGAGGACTTCCAGCAGCGCATCGGCCGCTACGAGGATGCGCGCAATTTCCCGGCCGTGAAGGGGCCGAGCTACCTGAGCGTGCACCTGCGCTTTGGCACCATCTCGCCGCGCCTGCTGGCACGCACGGCGCACGGCCTAGCGATCAAGGGCAACCAGGGTGCCGCCACCTGGCTCAGCGAGCTGGTCTGGCGCGATTTCTACCACCAGATCCTGGCGCACCACCCGCATGTGGTGGAGCACAGCTTCAAGCCGGCCTATGACGCCATCGCGTGGGAGAGCGGACCCGAGGCCCAGGAACTGTTCGCGGCCTGGTGCGAGGGCCGCACGGGCTACCCGCTGGTGGATGCGGCCATGGCCCAAATCAACCAGACGGGCTACATGCACAACCGGCTGCGCATGGTGGTGGCCAGCTTTCTGGTGAAGGACCTGGGCATCGACTGGCGCTGGGGGGAGGCGTACTTCGCCACCCACCTCAACGACTTCGACCTGGCGGCCAACAACGGCGGCTGGCAGTGGGCCAGCTCCAGCGGCTGCGATGCGCAGCCCTACTTTCGCATCTTCAACCCGGTGAGCCAGAGCGAGAAGTTCGACGCCCGGGGCCAGTTCATCCGCAAGTACCTGCCGCAGCTGGCCACCCTGCCCGACGCCGCCCTGCACGCGCCCTGGAAGGCCAAGCCGCTGGAGTTGCAGGCAGCCGGCGTGGTGCTGGGCAGCACCTACCCGCACCCCATCGTGGACCACGACGAGGCACGCCAGCGCACGCTGGAACGCTATGCAGTGGTGAAGGCGGCGGCGGACTGAGGGTGCGGGGCCTGGCCCCGCTGGGCAGGGTCAGAACCGCGAAATGGGGTCGCGCGGCTTCTCGGCCATCTGCATGCCGCCATCGTCGATGGCCAGCCCGTTGCCGGACGCCAGGCGCAGGCGCAAGGTGACGTCGGTGCGGTTGTCGGCATTGGCCACGGCCTCGGCGGGGGTGATGGCGCCGGCCTCCACCAGGGCCAGCAGCGACTGGTCGAAGCTGCCCATGCCCTGCTCGGTGCCGCGGATGATGGCGGTCTTGAGTTCGTCGACCTGGCCCTTCTGGATCAGGTCGGCGACAAAGGGGGTGAGCAACATGACCTCAGTGGCGGGCACCAGGGTGCCCTTGACGCTCTTGATCAGGCGCTGGGCGATCACGGCCTTCAAGCTCAGCGACAGGTCCATCAGCAGCTGCTGGTGGGCCGTCTCGGGAAAGAAGTTGAGGATGCGCTGCACCGACTGGCTGGCGTTGTGCGCGTGCAGGGTGGACACGCACAGGTGGCCCGACTGCGCGTAGTGCAGCGCATGCTGCATGGTGGCGCGGTCGCGGATCTCGCCGATCAGGATCACGCTGGGCGCCTCGCGCATGGCGCGGCGCAGGGCCTCATCGTAGGACAGGGTATCGAGGCCCACCTCGCGCTGGGTCACCAGGGATTTCTTGTGGTTGTGCAGGTACTCGATCGGGTCCTCGATGGTGAGGATGTGCCCGTTGGCGTGCTCGTTGCGGTGGTCCAGCATGGCCGCGAGCGTGGTGGTCTTGCCGGAGCCGGCGGCGCCCACGGTGAGGATCAGCCCACCGTTGAGGAACGCCAGCTGCTTGAGCACCGGCGGCAGGCCCAACTGGTCGAGTTGCGGAATGTTGGACACCACGTGCCGCACCACGATGCCGACCTGCCCGCGCTGCATGTGGATGTTGAAACGAAAGCGCTCGCCATCGGGCGTGGTGTACGAGAGGTCGCACTCCATGGTGGCCTCGAACTCCTCGCGCTGCGCCTTGCGCATCACCGAGTAGGCCATCATGCGGATGTCGTCGGCGCCCATGACCTGGCGCGAGATGGGCACGTACAGGCCCTGGCGCTTGACCGTGGGCGAGGCGCCCGCAAGCAGGAACAGGTCGGACGCGCCTTCGCGCGCCACAAGGGCCAGACAGGCCAGCAGCCGGCTGTCGCCGGCAGGTGAAGTCGACTCCATCGGTACCTCAGGTCAGGCAGACAGACACGAAAAAGCCGCAGGTCCCCACAAACACCAACGCCTGCACCGGTGAGGGATGCAGGCGTCGGGTGGTTTGTCAGGCCTCTGCGGCAGCGGCGATGCGGGCGTAGTGCTGGATCAGGCTGAGCAGCTCTTCGTCCGAGTAAGGTTTGCCCAGGTAGTGGTTCACCCCGAGCTCCATGGCGTGCTCGCGGTGCTTTTCGGCGATCCGCGAGGTGATCATGATGATGGGCAGGTCGCGCAGGGCGCCGTCGGCGCGGATGTTGCGCGCCAGGTCGAAGCCGTCCATGCGCGGCATTTCGATGTCCGACAACACCACCGTGGGGCGCTCGTCCTGCAGCCGCTCCAGCGCCTGCAGGCCATCGGCCGCCAAGGCCACGCGATAACCTTCGCGCTGCAGCAAGCGCTGCGTGACGCGGCGCACGGTGATGGAATCGTCCACCACCAGGATCAACGGCACCTGGCTGACGCCCGAGGGCAGCGGCGCCACGGCCGCGCCCTTGGCGTCCACCCGGTCGTTGACCATCGGCAGCTCGGCGCTGGCGCTACGCACCTGGTCGCCGTACACCGTGGACAGGGCCACCGGGTTGTAGATCAGCACCACGGCACCCGAGGCCAGCACGGACATGCCGGCCAGGCCGGGCAGGCGCGACAGCTGCGGCCCGAGGTTCTTCACCACCACTTCCTGGTTGCCCAGCACTTCGTCCACGTGCATGGCGATGCGCTGCGAGGCGCTTCGGAAGACCACCACGGGGCGCGTCTTGCCGACCGATTCATGGCTGCGGGCAGACGACTGCAGCAACGCACCAGCCCAGAAGAACGGCAATTGCTCCAGGCCGTCGTCGAAATGGCCGGCCTTGTAGGCTTCCTGCAGGTCGGCCACCGACGTGCGGCGCACGATTTCCACCAGGTTGGCGGGCACGCCGATGGACAGGTCGCCGGCACGCAGCATCACCACCTGCGTCACGGCCGTGGTCAGGGGCAGCACCATGCGGAAGGCGGCGCCCTTGCCGGTTTCGGTGGTGGTCTCGATGCGGCCGCCCAGGGCGTTGATCTCGGAGCGCACCACGTCCATGCCGATACCGCGACCGGCCAGACCGGTGACTTCGCTGGCGGTACTGAAACCGGGCGTGAAGATCAGGTTGGCGGCGTCGCCATCGCTGAGCTCCAGGCCGGGCTCGATCAGGCCCTGGGCGATGGCTTTCTCGCGGATGCGCGGCAGGTTCAGGCCGGCACCGTCGTCGCGGAACTCGACCGACACGTCGTTGCCTTCGTGGTGCAGATCCACGGTGATGGTGCCCGATGCCGGCTTGCCGGCGGCCACGCGGGCCTCGGGGTTCTCGATGCCGTGGGCCACGCAATTGCGCAGCAAGTGCTCGAAGGCGGGCGTCATGCGGTCCAGCACGCCGCGGTCCATTTCAATGGAGCCGCCGGTGATATCGAGCTTGATCTGCTTGCCGGTTTCCTTGGAGGCCTGGCGCACCACGGCGTACAGGCGCTCGGCAATGCCTTCGAACTCCACCATGCGGGTGCGCAGCAGGTCGCGCTGCAGTTCGCGTGCCTGGCGGCCCTGGGCGATCAGGTCGTCTTCGGCGCCTTCCATGGTGCGCTGCAGGTTGCGCTGCACGGTGGCCACGTCGTTGACCGACTCGGCCATCATGCGCGTGAGTTCCTGCACGCGGGTGAAGCGGTCGAACTCCAGCGGATCGAAGCCGGCCGCCGAGTCCTTGGACAGGGCCAGGCGCGACTGCATCTGCGATTCGGCCTGCACTTCGATGTCGCGCAGTTGCAGGCGCAGGCGGTCCAGGTTGCCCGACAGGTCGGTCAGCGAGGAGCGGAACTGCGACAGGCGCACGTCCAGGCGCGAGCGGCTGATCATGACCTCGCCGGCCTGGTTGACCAGGCGGTCGAGCAGCTGGGCACGCACGCGCACCGACTGGTTGGCCGCCACGCGCAGCGGGGCCAGTTGCGAGGCTGCGGGCAGGCGCACGGCCGGAGCCGCGAGGGCGGCTGGCCGCTCCACCGGGGCGACAGCAGCAGCAGCAGCGGGTGCCTCGGCCACAGGGGCTTCGGCACGGGCTGGCACGGGCAGCGCGACGACGGCATCTGCCGGACCCTGGGTGCCGATGGCGCTCAGGGCGGCGAAATTGGCCTGCAGGCCGTCGAAGTTGGCCTGCAGCGGCTCGATCTCGGCGCTGGTGACGGTTTCCACATCGAGCTGCTCGATGGCGGATTCCAGGCGGTGGGCCATTTCACCCAGGCGCATGGCGCCAGCCAGGCGCGAGCTGCCCTTGAGCGTGTGCAGGGCGCGCAGCACTTCGCTGCGGGCACCCAGGTTGTCGGGGCGCGAGGCCCACTGGCGCAAGGCGCCGCCGAGCTGGGGCAGCAGTTCCTGGGCCTCTTCCTCGAAGATCGGGAAGAGGTCGGGGTCGATCACGTCGATGGCGTCGATGTCGTCGTCGATGTCGGACGAGAGCTCCACGGCGCGGGCGATGGCGTCGTCCACCTCCTGCTCATGCTCGTAGCCGTGGTCGTCGTGCACCACGGGCGACAGCGCGGGCGCCACATGGCCCGTGGGCACCACCACCGGCGCCACGACAGGCTCGGGCTCCGGCTCGGGTTGGGGCTCTGGTTCGGGCTCGGCCACGGCCTCGATGCCCACCTCGGCATCCTCTTCCTCGGGGGAGAGGGTGTTGTCGACCTCGGTCTCGAGGATCAGGCGCAGCGCGGCCAACACCTCCTGGCTCGGCTCCTTGAGGAAGCCGGCAGCGAACTGGTGCAGCAGGCGGCGGATGTCTTCGGCCGAGTCCAGGAAGACCTGGGCCTGCTCCTTGGTGCCGCGCGTCTGCAGCTGCACATGCTGCAGCGCATGCTCGAGCACGCGGGACAGATCGGACAGTGCGGTGAAGCCCACGGTGGCGGAACTGCCCGCCAGCGAATGCGCCAGCGCCACGGCCGTGTCCGGCAGGGGCTCGTGCAGTTCCAGCGACCATTCCTGCAGGCAGGTGGCCAGGCGGCGCGACCATTCGTCGGCTTCGTTGAGGTAGACGTTGTACAGCGGGATGCCGATGCGCAGCGTCTCGATGACCTTGACCGCTTCGTCGAAGGAGGCCTCTTCGGCCACGGGAGCGGGCGCCGGGGCGACCGCTGGCGCCACGGGGCTGGCTGCGACGTCGGGCAACACCTCGGGCAGCACTTCGGGCAGGGACTGCGGCAGCTCTTCGGCGGGCGCAACAGGCTCGGGAACCACGGCCAGCAGGGCTTCGGGCTCGGGCTGTGCGGGGGCCGGGGCGCCGGCGTCGAGCAGTTGGTCGTCGAGCTGGAATTCAAACGGCACATCGGACGCGGCCGCCACCACGGGCTCGGGCACGGGTGCCGGCGCGGGTTCTGCCGCGATCTCGAAGGTGTCGAGCATCGGCAGGTCGAAGTCGACCCCGGCAGGCGCTGCCGCGACCGGCTCGGCCACCACGGGAAGCTCGATGGCGGGCTGCGTTTCAGGGGTGTCTGGCACCTGGGCGACCGCCTCGGCAAACACCGCGAAGTCGATCTCTTCGGTGACCGTGGAGCTGGTGTCGGGCACTTCCTTGGGGGCCTCGACCGCGATGATCTCGGGCTCCAGGGCGTCCTCGGGGACCTCGGTGGAGACGAAGTCGGCGTGGACGATTTCCTCTTCCTCCAGCGGCAGTTCCACGGCCTCGGGCACGGGCTCGGAGAGGGCCGGCACATCGATCAGCTCGGGCACGGGCGCGAAGTCTTCCACCGCCTGGGGCACGGCCTCGGGCAGTTCGGCGGGCACGTCGATCAGCTGCGGCACCTCGGCGGCAGGCTCAGGAGCGGGCGCAGCAGCCGGCTCGGCGGCGACCGAGGTCAGGGACAGCAGGGTGCCATCCTGGCGCATGGCTTCCGCGGCCTTGCGGAAGGCCTCGGGTTGCCAGTGCGTGGGGCTGCCCGAGGCCAGGCTGTCGGCCCAGTCGCCAAAGGCATGCAGGGTGTCGGTGGACAGCTGCAGCAGCGGCCCCTTCATGGGCTTTTGCTCGGCCAGCCAGGCGTTGAGCACCTGCTCCATCGACCAGGCGGCTTCGCCGAAGTCGTTGAGGCCGACCATGCGCGAGCTGCCCTTCAGGGTGTGGAAGGCACGGCGCAGCGTGGTCTGCTCGCTCAGCTCGCCCGGCTCGTTGCGCAGGGTGGCGATGGCGGTCAGGCCGGTGGCGACGACTTCGCGCGCTTCCTCGAGGAAGATCTCGAGCAGTTCGTCCTCGACCGCGACCGGGGGACGCACCACCGGTCCCGACACGGCGGGAACCGGTGCGGCCGGGGGCGCCACGGGGGCCGCGCCCAAGTGGCCAAAGCCGATGTCGGGGGCCAGTTGCTCGATGGGCGCGGGCGCGGGGGCGGGCTCTGCGAATTCGCCGGGCAGGGGCGAGAAGTCGGTGGGCGCGCTTTCGGGTTCTTCGACCGGGAAGCGCGGCACCACGTCGGGCAGCGGAATCGCGGCGCGCTCTTCGAGCTTGGCGGGCGTGACTTCCTGGGTGTTGTCGGTGGCGCGCGAACGGGTGCGGCCGGTGAGGATGCGCAGCTCGCCCTGCTCCTCGTCGTAGACAAAGAGCTTGCGTGCCATGGCACGCTGGTAGCTCAGCATGTCGATCAGGAAGCCCAGGGCCCCCATGCTGCTACCCAGCTTTTCGAAGGCGGGCTGGCGCTCTTCCTCGGGGATGTCGTTGATCAGCAGGCGGTCGACGGTGTCGCGCATGCGCACCACGGCCAGCGAAGCCTGGTCCAGACCCAGCACCGACAGCACGCCGCGCATCTGCGCCATGTGGCCCGGCACGGGGGCCAGTACCGCGGTGTCCTTGGGGTCGCGGAAGAACAGGTCCAGCGACTTTTCGGCCTCGGCCAGGGTGGCGCGCAGTTCGTCCACCACGCTGCCCATGGTCTGGTTGTCGCTGACACGGCGGTACAGCTCTTCCATCCAGGCTTCCAGGGGCTCGGGCTCGGCACCGGCGCCCACGGCGGCCAGCCGCTCGGACAGGCGGGCGGCGCGCTCGGCCATCTGGTCTTCGGCGGCGTCGAGCTCCTCGAACGCGGCCTGCAGGTACAGCACCGAGGTGGCCACTTCCATGGCCAGCGCGGCCGATGGCGGCTCTCCGGACTTGGTGGTGGCGTCCATCACCTGCGTGAGTGCCGTGGCCAGCTGCTCGCTGCCCGGGCTGAGCTTGCGCAGAGAGTCGCAGACCAGGCTGAACTGGTCGGCGGCGGGCTTGATCTTGTTGCGGTCACCGCCGGCCAGGGCCGACCAGGTTTCGGTGGCGGCGGCAATGCGCTTTCGGGCCTGGGCCAGCACGGCCGGGTCGAACCGGCCGAAGCGCGCGGTGTCGTAGTCCACGGGCTTGAAGCGGTCCAGGCTGAAGGCATGGCGCACCGTCATCAGCGCGGGGAACTTGGCTGCCGCGCCCTCTGGCACGGTGGTCTGCGAGCAGAAGAACAGCAGGTCCTGCACCAGGCGGTCGGCGATGGTCTGATCGCCCTTGGCCAGGGTGGCGTACTGCATGAGCACGCGCGAGGCCACGCGCTTCACATACACGTCGGGCGGCAACAGGCCGCCGGCAAAGGCCTCGAAGAAGGCGGCGCAGATCTTCCAGAACGCACGCGACTGGCGGTCCTGCTGGGCAGACACGAAGCCCAGGCAGGTTTCGTACATGGCGCGGGCGGCCTTGAGGTCGCCCGACTTGACGATGCGCAGCACGGCCGCGTCCAGCTGGCCGCGCGCCTGGGGTCCGTACGGCAGGGGTTCCGCGGGGATGGTGACCTCGGGCTCACGGAAGCGCCGCTCCACGGGCCACAGGTCGGCCGGGTGCACGCGCTCGGCGCCGGCCAGGGCCTGGGCGTCGCGGTATTGGGGGAACAGGGCCACGGCCGAGACGGACTTGCCGGCCAGCACGCTTTCCAGGAACTCGATCAGGCCGAAGCTGGCCTTCTCGATGGTGTTCGTGGCCTCGTCGGTGCACAGCTCGGGGCGCTGCACGAAGCGCTGTACTGCAGCCTCCATGGCGCGCAGCACGAGCGCTGGCGGGCCCATGCCCACCATTTCGAGCGCACCGCTGGCCTGGTGCAGCTGCTGGCGTGCGATGCGCAGGGCACCGGCGTCGAGCGCGGCCAGATCGGATTCGTTGGCGGTTTCCACGTCGCGCACGAAGCGGCGCATGGACTTGACGGCACCGCCCAGAGATTTGCGCAGTTCGTCGAGCACCCAAGCCAAAGGACCCAGGTCCTGATCTCCCTGGGTCCAGTCTGCGGCCGGTGCATTTTTGACATCAATAGATGGCATGGGTTCGTCCCCGGCTGCAATGAGCCAGCTGGTTGATGACTACGGATCGCCTCAGGCGATCTTGAAACGGGCGACAGACTGGCGCAGTTCTTCGGCCATGTGCGACAGTTCGCGCACCTGCTGGGCCGTCGTGCGGGTACCTTCTCCGGTCTGCTCCGTCACGGCAAAAATGTGCTGGATGTTGTCGGCCACTTCGTTGGCCAGAACGGCTTCACGCGAGGTCGAAGACGAAATCTGCTCAATCAGGTCGGCAAGGCGACGCGACACGCGGTCAATCTCGGTCAGTGCGGTACCTGCGCTGTCGGACAGGCGGGCCCCTTCCACCACACCCTGCGTGGAGCGCTCCATAGCGGCCACGGCATCCTGGGTGTCGGTCTGAATGGCTTTCACGAGCGCCGAGATCTGGCGCGTGGCGTCTGCAGAACGTTCAGCAAGGCGCTGCACTTCTTCGGCCACCACCGAGAAGCCGCGGCCGGCTTCACCAGCGGATGCGGCCTGGATGGCGGCGTTCAGGGCCAGAACGTTCGTCTGTTCGGTAATGTCGGAAATCAGCTCGGTGATTTCACCGATCTCCTGCGAGGATTCGCCCAGGCGCTTGATGCGCTTGGAGGTGTCCTGGATCTGGTCGCGGATGGAGTTCATACCGCCGATGGCGTTCTGCACGGCCTGCAGACCGGAATCGGCCGCTTGCAGCGATTGGCGGGCCACAGTGGCCGACTCTTGCGCCTGCGTGGACACTTCGTTGATTCGGCTCGCCATGTCGAGCACCGAGCGGCCGGTTTCGCGAATTTCGCGCAGCTGCTCGGTCGAAGCGGCCAGCAGTTCGGTCGAGGTGGAGTCCACCTGCGCCGTCGTCTGGGCCACGCGGGTCGCCGTGTTCTGCACGCTGCCCACCAGCTGGCGCAGTTCTTCCACCGTGTAGTTCACCGAGTCGGCGATGGCGCCGGTGATGTCCTCGGTCACGGTGGCTTCCTGGGTCAGATCGCCTTCAGCGACCGACTGCAGTTCGTTCATCAAACGCAAAATGGCGGCCTGGTTGGCGTCGTTGACGCGCTTGGCTTCCTGTTCCTGGCGCTTGGCGTCCTTCTGTTGCGATTCAGCAGCGGTCTGGCGGCCACGGCTGTCCAGCAGCTGGACGCGCGAAATGCCGATACCGCACAGCAGCACGAACAGGCCGGCAAGGCCCAGGGCCGCGATCTGGCCGGCACCCAGGCCGGTCTGTGCGGACAGCTTGCTCTGCAGGCCTTCGAGCTGGCGGCGCAGCGGTTCGCTGTCGGCAATGATGGCGGACTGTGCTTCACGGGCGGACACCAGGCCTTGCAGGTTGCCCAGGATGGCGCTGGCCTGCGTGCGGGTCTGTTCGTACAGCTTCACGAGGCCGTCGAGCTGCTCGCGGGTCTGTGCGTCCTTGGTGGCGCCAAGGCGCAGTTCGGGGCTGCCATCGAGCAGGCCCTGGGCGATTTCCTTGAACGAGTTCAAGTCCTTGCCCAGCAGGAACACGGCCTCGGGGCTCACGCCTTCCATGGTCTGGAATTCGTTGGCGGACTTGCCGATGCGCTGCGTCAGCATCACGAGCTGGCCGGCGGCCGAGATCTCGGCGGCGGGAGCGTTCTGCTGCAGCTTGAGCGAGGACACCGTTTCGGCGATTTCGAGCAGGTCGGACGACTGGCGGTTGATGGTGCGCAGAGCGTCGCCCACCTGGGTCAGGATCTTTTGCTGGCCCATCACCACGCCGGCGTTGCGCTCGGCGCGCTCCATCAGCGGCGTCACGGCGTCCAGGTCGGGCTTGTAGGGCTCGCCCAGCGATTGCACGCCCAGCTCTGCGTCACCAGCGGTCAGGGCGCGCACGTTGCGCGCCAGCACGCCAGAGCTTTCCACCACGTCGGGGAAGGCCTGGGGGCTACCCACCAGGGCCTGCGACACCGACTTGGCCAGGCGCTGCGACTGCATCAGGGACTGGCCGGTAGACGCCAGCTGCTGTGCGGAGCGGTCCGCCTGCACCAGCACCCAGTAGGCAATGCCGCCCAGCACCACCACACCAACGGCCAGCAGGGCCAGCAGGCGGCGCTGGTGGCCGGCGGCGGTGGAGGTACCCAGCACCGGCAGGGAGATCAGGTCGTCGTCGCTATCGGGTTCGGAGAGCTCGGGGGCATAGCCACCGGGATCGCCCTGCACGCTGTTCATCGCGTCGCTCTGGTACTCGCGCAGCGCGGCTGCCTCGAGCGAACCGGTCCCCAGTGCGTCCTGGCCGTCATCGGCCGCAGCGTTGCCCGCTGCGGCGTCCGGCGCACCGGGCTTCCGGTTGAACAGTTTTCCAAATTGATTGACGACGGACATGGTGCAGCCTTACAGAAAAACTCAAGCACTGATGCTCAGGAAAGCGGGATGTTGGGACAGGATTTGCAGATTGAGCTCCTGCCAGCGCGCACCACCTGCATCGATGTAGGTGGTGCCGAAGAATGCGGGAGATTCCGGCGCAGGGGGTTCGGACGACACGAAGGACTCCGTACCACGCAGGCCGGCCAGCTTGTCCACCAGCAGCGCGGCGTTCACTTCGAGCGCGGCGTTGAAGGCCAGCAGGCTGGACTCGGACAGGGCTTGCTCGGTGCGCGTGACCGTGGTGCCCAGCATGCCGGCGAGGTCGGCCACGCCGACCAGTCCGCCACGCAGGTTGGCGACACCGAGGAACCAGCTTTGCGTGTACGGCACGGGCTGGACGGTGACCCAGGGGAAAATCTCGCCCGATTGGGCGAGAGGCAGAAGGTAGTACTGTCCTGCTGTCTCGACAGCCAGCCAGGACGATACGGACAAGCCTTCCGATCTGGCGGCCTGGAGGCGGCTGGCCAGTCGGACTTGTAGCTCGCGGAGGGCTTCGCGGTTGGCCATGAACGCGCCGCTGCCTCAGTTCAGCGCGTCAATCTTGGCCTGCAGCTCGGCGGGATCCACCGGCTTGGTGATGTAGCCGCGCGCACCCTGGCGCATACCCCAGACCCGGTCGGTCTCCTGGTTCTTGCTGGTGCACATGATGATGGGCACGTCGGCGTATAGCGGATCACGGGTGATGGCACGCGTGAGCTGGAAGCCGTTCTGGCCAGGCATCACCACGTCCATGAGGATCAGGTCGGGCTTGTCTTCGGCCAGACGGCGGAAGGCTTCTTCGGCGTTCTCGGCCGTGCGCACCTGCATGCCTTTTTTCTGCAGCAGGTCCGTCAGAAACATCAACTCGGTCTTCGAATCGTCGACGACCAGAACTTTCTGGATGGGCATTACATCGCTCCTTGTTGGGAATTGCCGAATTGCTGCACAGCCTGCAGCAACTGGTCTTTGGTAAACGGTTTGGTGAGATATTCCTGGCAGCCGACCATGCGCCCGCGCGCCTTGTCGAATACGCCGTCCTTGGAGGACAGCATCACCACCGGTGTATCTGCGAAACGGGCGTTGCGCTTGATGATCGCGCAGGTCTGGTACCCGTCGAGCTTGGGCATGAGAATGTCACAGAAAATCAGCTGAGGCTGGTAATCGTTCACTTTCGCCAAAGCATCAAAGCCGTCGTCTGCCAACAAGACTTCGTGCCCCCCCTGCTTGAGAAAAATCTCGGCGCTTCGGCGGATGGTATTGCTGTCATCCACCACGAGCACTTTGAAAGATGCGCCTGTTGTAGTCAATTGCTAATGCTCCCGATGGAAAAATAAACAGCGCGGCAGGAGCCGCGCATCAAATCTGAACCATCTCGAAATCTTCCTTGCGGGCGCCACATTCCGGACAGGTCCAATTCATGGGCACCTGGTCCCAGGGAGTGTTGGGGGCGATGCCGTGCTCGGGCGCACCCTCTGCCTCGTCATAAATCCACCCGCAAATCAAACACATCCACGTTTTAGAGTCGGTCACAGCTTAAAGGGCCTTCACATAGAATGCAACGATTGTATCTAGTCATCTCCCCGGGCTGCGGCTTCCTTGCCACCCCCTATGCTGCCACTGGCCCATGACCTCATCTGCACTCCCCCCCTCCGCCATCGGTGACGCCGACGACGCATCCGGCGAAGAAGCCAGCCCGGCCTGCGTCCTGGTTTTCAACGCCAGCGACCCCAGCGGCGCCGGCGGCCTGACGGCCGACATCACCACCATCGCGTCCGTCGGCGGCCACCCCATCGCGGTGGTCACAGGCGCCTACGCACGTGATACGGCGCAGATATTCGACCATTTCAGCTTCGATGACGAGGCCGTTTCGGAGCAGGCCCGGGCGGTGCTTGAGGACATGCCGGTGCAGGCCATCAAGGTGGGTTTTGTGGGCAGCCCCGAGAACATCAGCGCCATCGCCGAAATAACTACGGACTATGACGAGGTGCCGGTGATAGCGTACATGCCCAACCTGTCCTGGTGGACGGATGAGCAGATCGACGAGTACCTGGACGCCTTCCGTGAGTTGTTGTTACCGCAGACTTCAGTGTTGGTTGGAAACCACAGCACGCTGTGGCGCTGGCTGCTGCCGGACTGGAAAAGCGACCGCAGCCCGACCGCGCGCGACATCGCCCGGGCCGCCTCGGAGATGGGCGTGCCCTACACCCTGGTCACCGGCATCCCCCTGCCCGAGCAGTTCGTGGAGAACGTGCTGGCCTCGCCGCAGACGGTGCTGGGCAGCGGCAAGTTCGAGCTCTTCGACGCCACCTTCTCGGGCGCGGGCGACACGCTGTCGGCGGCGCTCACGGCCCTGGTGGCCAGCGGCAACGACCTGGGCGAGGCCACCAGCGAGGCGCTGGGCTACCTGGACCGCTGCCTGGACGCCGGCTTTCGCCCCGGCATGGGCCACATCGTGCCCGACCGCATGTTCTGGGCCCAGCCCGAGGACGAGGACGGAGAAGACGAAGAACAGACCCTGGACGAGACCAACGCCCTCGAAGGTTTCGTGATGCCCCCCCATGACACAAAGCACTGACCTCAACATCCCCCTGTTCGAACGCGCCAAGGCGCTCATCCCCGGCGGCGTGAACTCGCCCGTGCGGGCCTTCAAGGCCGTGGGCGGCACGCCGCGCTTCGTCAAGCGCGCCCAGGGCGCCTACTTCTGGGACGCCAACGACCAGCGCTTCATCGACTACATCGGCTCCTGGGGCCCGATGATCCTCGGACACGGCCACCCCGCCGTGCTCGAGGCGGTGCAGAAGGCGGCCCTGGAAGGCTTCAGCTTCGGCGCGCCAACCGAGCGCGAGGTGGAGCTGGCCGAGGAGATCATCGGCCTGGTGCCCTCGATGGAGATGATCCGCTTGGTCAGCTCGGGCACCGAGGCCGGCATGAGCGCCATCCGCCTGGCGCGCGGCGCCACGGGCCGCAGCAAGATCATCAAGTTCAACGGCTGCTACCACGGCCATGCCGATGCGCTGCTGGTCAAGGCCGGCTCGGGCCTGGCCACCTTCGGCAATGCCACCAGCGCGGGCGTGCCGCCCGAGGTGGTACAGCACACCCTGGTGCTCGAATACAACGACATCGCCCAGCTCGAAGAGGCCTTCGCGCTGCACGGCAAGGAACTGGCCTGCCTGATGATCGAGCCGATCGCGGGCAACATGAACTTCGTGCGCGCGAGCGTGCCCTTCATGCAGCGCTGCCGCGAGCTGTGCACCGAATACGGTGCGCTGTTGGTGCTCGACGAGGTGATGACCGGTTTCCGCGTGGGCCTGACCAGCGCCCAGGGGGTGTACGCGAAGAGCATCCCCGGCTTCAAGCCCGACCTCACCGTGCTGGGCAAGGTGATCGGCGGCGGCATGCCGCTGGCGGCCTTTGGCGGGCCGCGCGCCATCATGGAGCATCTGGCGCCCATCGGCGCGGTGTACCAGGCGGGCACGCTGTCGGGCAACCCGGTGGCCACGGCCTGCGGCTTGGCCACGCTGCGCGAGATCACCAAGCCCGGCTTCTTCGACGCCCTGTCGGCCCGCACGCAGTCCTTGGTGGATGGCCTCAAGGCCGCCGCCGCGGCCGAGGGCGTGCCCTTTTGCGCCGACAGCGAGGGCGGCATGTTCGGCTTCTTCCTCTTGCCCACGCTGCCCCAGAGCTACCCCGAGGTGCTGACCACCGACAGCGCCCGCTTCAACCAGCTGTTCCATGGGCTGCTGGACCGCGGTATCTATATAGCGCCGGCGCTGTACGAGGCCGGCTTCGTGAGCTCGGCCCACAGCGAAGAGGACATCGCCGCCACGGTGGCGGCCGCGCGCGAAGTGTTCAAGACATTGGCGAAGTAAGCGCCTACAGCAGGCCGCGCAGCTCGCGGGCTGCCTCCTGCAACAACGGCAACATCTCGCGCTGCAGGCTGCCCTCGTCCAGCTGCTTGGGCGAGGCCACCACATTGAGCGCCGCCACGGTCTGCCCCTGCAGGTTGCGCAGGGGCACGGCCAGGGCGTGCACGCCCAGTTCGTGCTCTTCCACCGCCAGGCACCAGTCGTCGCGGCGGGCGCGGGCGATGGCCTGGCGCAGCGGGCCGACCTGGGTCAGGGTGTGGGGTGTGAGCCGCTGCAGCGTGGCGCCCTTGAGCCAGACCGTGAGTTCAGGTGCCGCCAGCGCCGCCAGCAGCACCCGCCCGGTGGACGTGGGGTGCGCCGGCAGCCGCGCACCCAGGTGCAGGCCATAGGCCAGCACCCGGGACGGAGCCCCGTAGACGCCGCTGCGCGCCACGATCACCACCTCGCTGCCATCGAGCACCACCGCAGAGAAGGACTGCTGGGTCTGCGCGGCCAGGCGGTTGAGCGTGGGCTGCAGCACGCGCGGCAGCCGGGCCGAGGCCAGGTAGCTGCCCGAAAAGCGCAGCACCTTGGGCGCCAGCCAGAAGTAGCTGCCATCGCTCTCCAGGTAACCCAGGTGCGCCAGTGTGAGCAAATGCCGGCGCGCCGCCGCCCGCGTGAGCCCCGTGCGCTGCGCTGCCAGTGTGGCGTTGAGGCGCTGGCGCTCGGTGTCGAAGCTCTCCAGCACGGCCATGCCCTTGGCCATGCCCTCGATGAGGTCGGCCTTGGCGATGGGGGTGGCGCTGGGGGTCATGGTCGGTAAAGCGGTCGGCTCGGCAAGGATTGCGCGATGATCGCACAAAGCGTCCACACATCGCACGCAACCGGCCGGGCGGCACCCCGCGTTGACCTGCATCAACCTACGCTTGGGTCATGCCTTCGAGCCGGTGCTCGGGGCCTTCACTTTCCCCAGCTTTGCGAGGTTCCCCCATGCGTACCCAGGTTGCCATCATCGGCGCCGGCCCGGCCGGCCTGCTGCTCGGCCAGTTGCTGCACACATCCGGCATCGACGCCGTCATCATCGAGCAGCGCAGCGCCGACTACGTGCTCGGCCGCATCCGCGCCGGCGTGAGCGCCCGCGCCCATGCCCAGGGCCTGCCGCACGACGGCATCGAGCTCCTGTTCAAGGGCCAGCGCCACCGCATCGACCTGCATGCGCTGTCCGGCGGCAGCCGCGTCACGGTGTACGGCCAGACCGAGGTCACGCACGACCTGATGGATGCGCGCGCCGCCGCGGGCCTTACCGCCGTGTACGAGGCCGGCAACGTGAGCGTGCACGACTTCGACGGCGGCAAGCCGCGCGTGACCTACGAGAAGGATGGCCAGACGCACGAGATCAGCTGCGACTTCATCGCCGGCTGCGACGGCTACCACGGCGTGTGCCGCGCCAGCGTGCCGGCCGATGCGCTCAAGACCTACGAGCGTGTCTACCCCTTCGGCTGGCTGGGCGTGCTGGCCGACGTGCCGCCCGTCTCGCACGAGCTGATCTATGCCAACACCGAGCGCGGCTTTGCGCTGTGCAGCATGCGCAGCACCACGCGCAGCCGCTACTATCTGCAGGTGCCCGACACCGACAAGGTCGAGAACTGGAGCATCGACCAGTTCTGGGCCGAACTGGGCAACCGGCTGGACCCTGAGGCGCGCGACAACCTGGTGACCGGTCCGGCGCTGGAAATGAGCATCGCCCCGCTGCGCAGCTTCGTCGCCGAGCCCATGCGCTTCGGCCGCCTGTTCCTGGCCGGCGACGCGGCCCACATCGTGCCGCCTACGGGCGCCAAGGGGCTGAACCTGGCGGCCAGCGACGTGGGCTACCTGTGGAATGCCTTCGCCGACTACTACGGCGACCGGTCGAGCGCCGGCATCGACACCTACTCCGACCGCTGCCTGCGCCGCGTCTGGCGCGCCGAGCGCTTCTCGTGGTGGTTCACCTCTCTGATGCACCGTTTCCCGGACACCGGCGAGTTCGGCCAGAAGATGCAGGAGGCCGAGCTCGATTACCTGATCCATTCGCGCGCCGCATCGACTGCGCTGGCCGAGAACTACGTGGGCTTGCCCATGGACTTCGGGGCCGCCACGCCACACGGGCGCTGACGGCGGGGTGGCCGTTCATCGGTCCGTCACACCGCCATGCGAGCCTTGGCGGATACCAACGGACACCAATGGACCGCCCCACCATGAGCCACCCTCCCCACGATCCCCGACGCCCGCTGACCAACCTGCTGCAGGCCGGCACGCCCGAAGAGGACGCGCAGAGCAGCCGGCGCAACTTCGTGCGCCAGCTGGCCCTGGGCGCCGCGGCGCTGGGCACCCTGCCGCTGGCTGCCTGCGGCGGCAGCGACAGCCCGCCCGAGGTGCGCTTCGACCACGGCGTGGCCAGCGGCGACCCCCTGGGCGACCGCGTCATGCTGTGGACGCGCGTCACCCCACCGGCCAACCACGGTGAGGACATCCCCGTGCGCTGGGAGGTGGCCAGCGATGCCGCCTTTGCCAACCTGGTGGCCCAGGGCACGGCATCGGCCACGGCCGCCCGCGACTTCACCGTCAAGGTCGATGCCACAGGCCTCAAGCCCGCCACCACCTACCACTACCGCTTCACGGCCTACGCCAGCACCTCGCCGGCGGCGCGCACGCGCACCCTGCCCGCGGGCGGCGTGGCGCAGGTGCGGCTGGCGGTGTTCTCGTGCGCCAACTACCCGACGGGCTACTTCAACGTCTACGCCGACGCGGCCCGCCGCAACGACCTGGATGCCACGGTGCACCTGGGCGACTACCTGTATGAATACGCCCGTGGCGGCTATGCCTCCGCCAACGCCGGGGCCCTGGGCCGCCTGGCACAGCCCGCGGGCGAGATCCTGTCGCTGGCCGACTACCGCACGCGCCACGCCCAGTACAAGACCGACCCCGACCTGCAGGCCCTGCACGCGGCGGCCCCCATGATCGCCGTGTGGGACGACCACGAGATCACCAACGACACCTGGGCCAACGGGGCCGAGAACCACCAGAGCGCCACCGAAGGCAGCTTCGCGGCGCGCAAGGCGGCGGCGATGCAGGCCTACCACGAGTGGATGCCCACGCGCAACTCGCAGCCCGAGCTGATCTACCGCAGCTTCGCGTTTGGCGACCTGGTGGCGCTGCACATGCTCGATACGCGCGTGATCGGGCGCGACGAACAGGCCGACTACACCCGCTTCTTCACGGCCAGCGGCTTCGACGCCGCCGGCTTCACGGCCGCCGTGGGCTCCCCCACGCGCCAGCTCATGGGCGCCACGCAGACCCAGTGGCTGCAGCAACAGATGGCTGCATCGAGCGCCACCTGGCAGGTGCTGGGCCAGCAGGTGCTGATGGGCCGCATGAACATCCCCGCACCCATCCTCATCGACACCATGCAGCCCGGGGCCGGCGTGAGCGTGTCCCAGTACGCAGCGATCGTCGCCAAGGCGCAGACGGCCCCTGCCACGCTGACCGCCACCGAAAAGGGTGTGCTGGCCCAGCCGTCGATCCCCTACAACCTCGATGCCTGGGACGGCTACCAGGCCGCACGCGAGACCGTGCTGGGCATGGCACGCGGCCTGAACAAGAACCTGGTGATGCTCTCGGGCGACACGCACAACGCCTGGGCCAACGAGCTGGCCGACATGGGCGGCAACGCCGTGGGCGTGGAGTTCGCCACCTCGTCCGTCACCTCGCCGGGCTTCGAGGAGTACCTGCCCAAGGAAAACCCGGCCGTGCTGGCCGGCGCTCTGCAGCAGCTGATCCAGCCGCTCAAGTACTGCGACACCTCGCGCCGCGGCTACATGCTGCTCACCGCCACGGCCACCGAATGCCGCGCCGACTGGGTCTACGTGAACACCATCACCAGCCGTGGCTACACCGCCAGCACCGGCAAGTCGCTCAAGGTATTGGCCGGCGCCGCCGGCCGCGGACGCATCGTGCAGGCTTGATAAACACCCCCTGAGCCGCTTCGCGTCTTCACCCCTCTCTCGACTCGCTACGTGATTCGGGAGGGGGGCGCCCCCAGTGCACTCAAGCGAAGCGCCGCCTACGCGGCTTGGCGGCCCTTGCACGGGGGCGCTGGTCTAGGTCGCGCCCAGCTCGTGCGCTGCGGGTGGCGCGCAGCGCGGACCCAAATAGGAAAGGCGGCCCGGCCGCCTTTCCTCGTGGTGAGAGGGCGATGCCGATGGCATCGCCACCGGCTCAGTGCCGGAAGTGGCGCACGCCGCTGAACACCATGGACACGCCGCGCTCGTTCGCGGCATCGATGACTTCGTTGTCGCGCATGGAGCCGCCGGGCTGGATCACGCAGGTGGCGCCGGCATCGACCACGACATCCAGGCCGTCACGGAAGGGGAAGAAGGCGTCGCTGGCCACCACGGTGCCCTGCAGGCTCAGGTTGGCATGGCCGGCCTTGATGCTGGCGATGCGCGCCGAATCGAGGCGGCTCATCTGGCCGGCGCCCACGCCCATGGTCATGCCGCCCTTGCAGAAGACGATGGCGTTGCTCTTGACGTACTTGGCCACCTTCCACGCGAACAGCAGGTCTTCCATCTCTTCGAGCGTAGGTTGCTTCTGGGTCACGACCTTGAGGTCGATCAGCGACAGCTCATGGTTGTCGGCGGTCTGCAGCAGCAGGCCCGAGCCGATGCGCTTGGCATCCATGGCATTGCGGCCACGCTGCCAGTCGGTGCTGCCGCCATGCGCGGGCAGCGCGATCTTGAGCAGGCGCACATTGGCCTTGGCCTTGAAGACCTCGAGCGCCTCGGCCGTGAAGTCGGGTGCCATCAGCACCTCGACGAACTGCTTGGAGATCTGCTGCGCGGCCTTGCCGTCCACCGGGCGGTTGAAGGCGATGATGCCGCCGAAGGCGCTGGTGGGGTCGGTCTGGAAGGCCTTGCTGTAGCTGTCCAGCGCGTCCAGGCCCACGGCCACGCCGCAGGGGTTGGCATGCTTGACGATGACGCAGGCCGGGATCTCGAAGCTCTTGACGCATTCCCACGCGGCATCGGCGTCGGCGATGTTGTTGTACGACAGTTCCTTGCCCTGCAGTTGCACGCCGGTAACCAGCGAGCCGGGCGCGGGGTGCAGGTCGCGGTACAGCGCGGCCTGCTGGTGCGCGTTTTCGCCGTAGCGCAGGTCCTGCACCTTGGTGAAGATGCCGTTGCTCTGGCCCGCGAACTGGGCACGGGTGGGCACGTAGGTTTCCGAGAGCTTCTCTTCCTCGAAGGTGACGGAGGAGAGGTAGTCGCTGATCGCGCCGTCGTACTGGGCGATGCGGTTGAAGGCGGCCACCGACAACGCGAAGCGCAGCTTGTCGGAGAGCTTGCCCGCGGCCTTGAGCTCGGCCAGCACGGCGGGGTACTGCGAGGCGTCGGTCAGCACGCCCAAGTCCTTCCAGTTCTTGGCGGCGCTGCGCACCATGGCGGGGCCGCCGATGTCGATGTTCTCGATGGCATCGGCCAGCGTGCAGCCGGCCTTGGCCACGGTGGACTCGAAGGGGTAGAGGTTGACCACCAGCAGGTCGATGGTGTCGATGCCGTGCTCCTTGAGCGCCGCCATGTGCTCGGGCAGTTCACGGCGCGCCAGCAGGCCGCCGTGCACCTTGGGGTGCAGGGTCTTCACGCGGCCGTCGAGCATTTCGGGGAACTGGGTGACCTCGGCCACCTCGGTCACGGGCAGGCCCTTGTCGGCGAGCAGCTTGGCCGTGCCTCCGGTGGACAGCAGCCTGATGCCCAGCGCATGCAGCGCCTCTGCAAATTCAACGATGCCGGTTTTGTCGGAGACGGAAAGAAGTGCGTTCATGGCGGGTCGGTAAGGGAGTTTGGAATCGGGTGGTGTGCAGTTGCCGGCAACTGCACCGGTGGCAAAGGGCTCCGGCAAGCACCGGTGCCGAGGATCAGAGCAGTTTGTGTTCGACCAGCTTCTTGCGCAGCGTGTTGCGGTTCAGGCCCAGCCATTCGGCGGCGCGCGACTGGTTGTTCTCGGCCTGCTGCATCACGACCTCCAGCAGCGGGCGCTCCACCACACGCACCAGCATGTCGTACATGCCATCGGGCGTCTCGCCGCCCAGGTCGCGAAAGTAGCCCTGCAAGCTCTCACGCACGCATTCTTCAATATGTTTCTTGCTCATGCAGCCAATCCCTCTTGTTCTTCGCTGGGGTCTGCGTCGGCGGCCAGTGTGCTGGCGGCGGGAAAGCGGTCCATCTGCTGCGCCAGCGCATCCAGATAGTCCGCCACCGCCTGCCACTGGGCCGCGCAGTCCTCTATGGTGTTGATGTGTTGTCGAAAGGCTTCGCCGCCCGGCATGGAACGCAGGTACCAGGCAATGTGCTTGCGCGCACTGCGCACCCCGGTCAGCTCGCCATACAGGCGGTAGTGGTCGTGCAGATGCTCCAGCAGCAGGCGTCGCACCTCGGCCACCAACGGTGGCGCCAGGTGTTCGCCTGTGGCCAGGAAATGCCCGATCTCGCGGAAGATCCACGGCCGTCCCTGGGCCGCGCGACCGATCATGATCGCGTCGGCCCCGGTGGCGGCCAGCACCTCGCGCGCCTTCTCGGGCGAGGTGATGTCGCCGTTGGCCACCACCGGCACGCGCACCGCGGCCTTCACGGCGGTGATGGTGTCGTACTCGGCATGGCCCTTGTAGCCCTGCTCGCGCGTGCGCCCGTGCACCGTGAGCATCTGGATGCCCACGGACTCGAACTGGCGCGCCAGCGCAACGGCATTCTTGTGCTCCTGGCACCAGCCGGTGCGCATCTTGAGCGTGACGGGCACCCGGTGCGGCGCACAGGCCTCGACCACCGCCTGCGCGATGGACACGGCCAGGGCCTCGTCCTGCATCAGGGCAGAACCGGCCCACTTGTTGCACACCTTCTTGGCCGGGCAGCCCATGTTGATGTCGATGATCTGCGCGCCGCGCTCCACGTTGTAGACCGCGGCCTCGGCCATCATCTGCGCCTCGGTGCCGGCGATCTGCACGGCAATGGGCCCAGGCTCCCCTTCGTGGTTGGCCCGGCGCGAGGTCTTGAGGCTGTTCCACAGGTCCTTGCGCGAGGTCACCATTTCGCTCACGGCGTAGCCCGCCCCCAGTGCCTTGCACAGCTGGCGGAAGGGCCGGTCCGTGACGCCCGCCATCGGGGCGACGAACAGCTGGTTCGCCAAAGGAATGTGGCCAATGTGCATGGAAGGGATGGGGGTGCGCGAATGCCGCGAATGCCGAAAAAGGAGGCAGGATTGTACCTGCTTAAAATTTCAGCAAATGAAATCTGCGCGACTTTTATCGGCGACTTATGCTGCGCTGCAGCAAAGCCCTGCCGCCGCCCCCGGGGATGCCCGGTCAGCGGGCGGCGAGGTCGGTATCGCCGGCCTGTGCGGGCACGCCGCGCTGGGCATAGTGCCACCAGGCGTCGGGCAGGTTGTAGAACTGGTGGCGCGCCATCAGGGTGCGCAGCCACTGGCGGTTGTGGTGCACGTCCGGCGAGAAATTCTGGGTGGCTGCAGCCACCACGCCGGACGGCGTGCCCATGTCCACCTCGGCGCCATCGGCCAGGGGGCCACGCACGACCTTGCTGGCACGCAGGCCGTCGACCACGACCACCTGCACCACCCAGGCGCCGGTCTGGGCATGGCAGCGCGCCTTGAGCGCCATGCCCTGGGCCTTGAGGCCATCCTCCACGGAGCGCAGGGTGGCGGGCTGGCCGGTGGCACCGCAGCCGCGTTCATGCACCACGCTGGTGGCACCCGATGGCGCGGCGGCCGCTGGTTGGGGCACGGCGGCCTGGGGGCTTTGCACGCATGCGGCCAGCAACGCAGCCGCGGCCAGCGACAGCCAGGGGCTGCGGTGGGTTGCGGTGGGGGTGCGGGGAATGGTGTGCATGGGGCCTCCTGCTTGAGCGGTAGCGTCCATGAACGATACAAACGCCCCCTGCCGCGGGCCATGCGCGGATGGCGCGCACCGATGTAGGACGGAGCCTTCACCCGGTTTCGGGCGTGTGGGCCGCGCCTAAACTCCGGTGCATGGAAATATGGATGCACCAGCTGATGCAATGGCTGGCACTGCCGCAGTTCGGCCTGAGCACGGTCTTCGTCGTCTCGTTCATTTCGGCGACGCTGCTGCCGCTGGGCTCCGAGCCGGCGGTTTTCGGCCTCATCAAGCTCAACCCGGAGATGTACTGGCCCGCCATCCTCGTGGCGACGGTGGGCAACACCCTGGGCGGCGGGGTCAGCTGGTGGATGGGCCTGGGGGCCCACAAGGCCGTGGACAAGGCCCGCGGCCATGCCACCAACGTGCGCGCACTGGCCTGGCTGGAACGCTTCGGCGCGCGCGCCTGCCTGCTCAGCTGGCTGCCCGTGGTGGGCGACCCGCTGTGCGCCGTGGCCGGCTGGCTCAAGCTGCCGTTCTGGCCCTGCCTGGCCTACATGGCGGTGGGCAAGTTCATGCGCTACCTGGTGATGACCACCGTGCTGCTGCACTTCATGCCGGGGCAGCTGGGCACGTGACCGGTCAGGGCGCGGGTGTGCCCAGGAAGTCCTTTTCGGAGCCCAGCGGCGTGATGGACGAATCGCCCTTGGAGACCGGCTCCTCCACCACCACCTGGTTGCGCCCGCCTTCCTTGGCCATGTACATGGCGGTGTCGGCACGCGAGAAGAATTCGAGCACCGACTCGCCCAGGATGTACTGCGTGACGCCGATGGACACCGAGACCCGGCTCTTGAGCACGCCGGTCCAGGCATGCGACTCGACATGCGCGCGGATGCGCTCGCAGGTGTTGAGCGCGGGCAGCAGCGAGGTGCCCGGGAAGATCAGCAGAAACTCCTCGCCGCCGTAGCGCCCGAAGATGTCGCCGGCGCGCACATTGTCCTGCGCCACGCGCGAGAAGGTGCGCAGCACCTCATCACCACCCAGGTGGCCCAATTCGTCGTTGATGCGCTTGAAGTGGTCAAGATCGATCACCGCCAGGCACAGCGGGATGCCGCTCTCGTCGGCGAGCTGTTTTTGCTCTTCGAGCGCGGCCACCGTGTAGCGCCGGTTGAAGCAGCCCACCAGGGTGTCGCGCTGGGCGTCTTCCTGGATGTTGCGGATCTTGCGGCTGGCGCGGTGCAGCACGCGGTGCAGCTTCTGCACCTTGCCGATCAGGAGGATGAAGGCCGGCAGCGCCAGCGCCAGCGCCAGCCAGTGCGCCAATTCGAGCCGCAGCAGCGCAGCGTTGTCCTGCTCGGCATAGTGCACGGCAATCACCAGGGCGTAGCCTCCCATCAGCATGCCGGCCAGCGCCATCAGCGCGCGGCCCGAGACCCGGTACATGGCATAGGCCACGACGATGAAGGCGAACGGCGCCATCAGGATCTGCAGGATCGGGTCGAGGTAGCAGATCAGCAGCAGGCCCGCGCAGGCCACCATGGCGATGGGCAGCTTGAGCTGCTTGTCCTTGGCACGGTGGTGCAGTCCGAGCGCAAAGGCCAGCGCGAAACCGGGCACGCACACGGCCACCAGCGCCAGCGCGACGAACACCGTGCGCGCCTGCACCATGCCCAGCGCATGGAAGCCCAGCAGGGCCAGGAAGTACAGCGCGATCAGCCCGCTGGCCACCCACCAGCGCCGGGCTGCGGCACGGTCACGCGGCTGGCCGGCCAGGTCCATCTCGCGGCGCGAGAGGTGGCGCTGCGCCGCCGTCTCGTTGCTGGAGTCGTCGAACTCCAGAATGGCGTCCGTCAGGGGAAACGCGTCCGTATTGGCAAACAGCGGCTTCTTGCGCCCAAAGAGCGTCGTGAGGGGGGAGGTGGCGCCCATGGTGGTCTGTGCACTTACTTGTTGGGAACAGTTCGTTTTTCAGTCAATGGACAGCCACCAGGGCCGGCGCCCGCGAACACCAGCCTGGCAGGTTCGCGGAGCCCGGACCGCACAGGCAGGGTGCACACGCACCGTGTCCTGGGGCCCCGATCAAGGGACCCGGTATTTTAGGTACGGGCCTGCGCGGCCACCCCCGTGTTTTCCAGTAGCAACGGCGCGCGCCGGCCCCCTGCGCCTTGGATCAGCGGCCGGGCGCCGCGGTGGCCGTGCCGGCACGCAGCTGCCACCAGCCTTCCAGGCTGTAGACGACCAACGCCGACCAGATAAGCACAAAGCCTGCCAGCCGGGAGGGCTGCAGGGGTTCGTGGAACAGCCAGACCCCCAGGGCGAACTGCAGGCTCGGCGAGATGTACTGCAGGATGCCCAGCGTGGCCAGAGGCAGCCGGCGGGCACCGGCGGCAAACAGCAGCAGCGGGATGGCCGTGAGCGGCCCCGCCAGCGCCAGCCAGCCGATCTGCACAGCATCGCCCTGCACCAGCACGCCCTGGCCTTGCCAGCCCCACCAGGCCATGGTGCCGAAGGCCAGAGGCGCGAGCATCAGCGTCTCCAGGGTCAGGCCTTCGAGCGCACCCAGTGGTGCCAGCTTGCGCAGCAGGCCGTAGACACCAAAAGTGAGCGCCAACACCAGCGCAATCCACGGCAGACGGCCGGTCTGCACGGTGAGCCACAGCACGCCGGCGGCCGCCACGGCCACCGCCAGCCACTGCCCGCGCCGGGGCCGCTCGTGCAGGAAGAAGAAGCCCATGGCCACGTTGACCAGCGGCAGGATGAAGTAGCCCAGGCTGGCGTCCACCACATGCTGGTTCTGCACCGCCCACACATAGGTCAGCCAGTTGGACGAGAGCAGCAGCGCCGACAGACCGAAGGCCAGCACCACCCGGGGCTGGCGCAGCAGTGCCGGCAGCCAGGCCCACTGCCGGCGCAAGCCCAGCACGGCGAGCAGGAACAGCAGCGCCCAGGCGGTGCGGTGCACCACCACTTCGAGTGCCGGCACGTCGGCCACCTGGCGGAAGTACAGAGGCAAGAGGCCCCAGGCGACATAGGCCAGGCTGGCGTAGAGGATTCCGGTGTTCATGGAGATCGAGAGATCGGGCGCATAAAAAATCCCTGCAAGCCCAAGGCACTGCAGGGATGCGGGGCAGGCGCCAGGAGCGCCGGCCGGGGAATCAATCTGCCAGGGGTCAGACGTTGAACAGGAAGTTCAGCACGTCGCCGTCCTTGACCACGTATTCCTTGCCTTCGGCGCGCATCTTGCCTGCGTCCTTGGCACCCTGCTCGCCCTTGAGCGCGATGTAGTCGTCGAAGGCGATGGTCTGCGCGCGGATGAAGCCGCGCTCGAAGTCACCGTGGATCACGCCGGCCGCCTGGGGCGCCGTGTCACCGATGTGGATGGTCCAGGCCCGCACTTCCTTCACGCCGGCGGTGAAGTAGGTCTGCAGGCCCAGGAGCTTGAAGGCGCCGCGGATCAGGCGGGCCAGGCCCGGCTCGCTCTGGCCCATCTCGGCCAGGAACATGTCGCGGTCCTCGTCGCCCATCTCGGCCATCTCGGCTTCCATCTTGGCGCAGATGGCCACCACGGGCGCGTTCTGGCTGGCGGCGTATTCCTTCAGGCGGTCCAGGAAGGGGTTGTTCTCGAAGCCGTCCTCGCTCACGTTGCCCACGAACATCGCGGGCTTGGCCGTGATCAGGCACAGCGACTTGAGCAGGGGCTGCTCTTCCTTGGTGATCTCGACCGAGCGCGCGGGCTTGCCTTCGTTGAGGGCGGCCTGGATGCGCGTGAGCAGGGCCACCAGCTTGGCGGCGTCCTTGTCGTTGCCCGACTTGGCGGCCTTGCTGTAGCGGTTGAGCGCCTTGTCCACGGTGCCCAGGTCGGCCAGGCACAGCTCGGTCTGGATGACCTCGATGTCCGAGATCGGGTCCACGCGGCCAGCCACGTGGATCACGTTGTCGTCCTCGAAGCAGCGCACCACGTTGACGATGGCGTCGGTCTCGCGGATGTGGGCCAGGAACTGGTTACCGAGGCCTTCACCCTGGCTGGCACCCGCCACCAGGCCCGCGATGTCCACGAACTCGACGATGGCCGGCACGATGCGCTCGGGCGTGATGATGCTGGCCAGTTGGGCCAGGCGCGGATCGGGCACCTCGACCACGCCCACATTGGGTTCGATGGTGCAGAACGGGTAGTTCTCGGCGGCGATGCCGGCCTTGGTCAGCGCGTTGAAGAGGGTGGACTTGCCGACGTTGGGCAGGCCCACGATGCCGCATTGGAGGCTCATGGCAGGGCTTTCTGGAATTCGGGAGACAAACCCCGATTTTACGGGCGCGCCGCGCGCCCCGCCCCACGCACCCCGGACAAGCCCTCAATCGAAGCGCAGATCGGCCGCCACGCGCTGGCCCACGCGCAGCACCTGGCCCGCGCCCTGGCGCACGATGGCGTTCATGCCGAAGGTGATGGCGCCATCCAGGCGCTTGTCCTGGCGGTAGCTGCGCAGCGTGTCGCCCACGACCGGGGTGCTCTCGGCCGTGGCGGGGTCGATGTCGGGGATGGGGCAGCGTGCGCAGGGCTTGACGGGCACGAGCTGCAGCTCGCCGCCCTCGGCGTCGATGCGGATCTGGTCCACGCGGTCCTCGTCGTGGGCCTCGACGCCGGCGAGCACCACGTTGGGGCGAAAGCGCTCGATGCCCACAGGGGCGTGGCCGGCCGCGGCCAGGCGCTCGTTGAGGCTGTCCATCGAAGCCTCGCTGGCCACCAGCACCGGAAAGCCGTCGGCGAACTGGTTGGGCACCTCCACCCCGCCGGTCCAGTCCATGCTGGACAGGCGGCGCACCTCGGGGTCGAAGCGCACCAGGCGGCAGGGCGTGCCCAGGAAGTCGGTGAACCACTGGGCGGCCACGGCGCCCATGTCCCAGGCGGGCACGGTGTCGCGCCAGACCGTCACGGTCATGGGTTCTTCCACCACGTCGATGCCCACGTGCAGGGCCAGCATGCCGGGGGCGCGCAGCACCATCTCCTCGGTCTTGAGCTGGGGCCGGATCAGCGCCATGCGCGGCAGCTCGCGCTGGGTGATGAACTGGCCCTCGGGGTCCACCACCATCCAGGCGCGGTCCAGGTCCAGGCCGGTCTCGGTGAGCAGTGCCTCGCGCACCTCGATGCCGGCGCAGGACTTGATGGGGTAGACAAACAGGCGGGCAATGGTGCCCGACAGGTCGGATTCGGTGCTGAAGGTCACGCGCGGGGCTCCTGGAAAAGGACAAACGGGGGAAATGCCCGCAATTTTGCACTGCGCCCGAGGCCATGCCCCGGCTTCTACAATGGCCTGCATGGCGCAAACCTTTGATATCTGTATTCGCGGCGCGGGCATCGTGGGCCGCACCCTGGCCCTGCTGCTGGCGCGCGAGCGCCTGCGGGTGGCCCTGGTGGCCGGCCCGGCCCCGGCGTCGGGCGGTCACTCCGATGTGCGTGCCTATGCACTCAACATGGCCTCGCGCCAGTTGCTCGAGGGCCTGCGCAGCTGGCCCGACGCAACCCATGCCACGGCCGTGCGCTCCATGCAGGTGGCGGGCGACCAGGGCGGCGCGGTGTGCTTCGACGCGCAGGCGCAGGGTGTGGACGCGCTGGCCTGGATCGTGGACGTGCCAGCGCTGGAGGCCCGGCTGGCCGAGGCCGTGCGCTACCAGCCCCAGGTCGAGACGCTCAGCGAGCCGGTCGAGGCCGCGCTGACGGTGGTCTGCGAGGGCCGCGCCAGCCAGACCCGCACCGAATTCGGCGTGGACTTCGAGGTCACGCCCTATGAACAGCACGCCATTGCCACGCGCCTGGTGTGCGAACAGCCGCACGGCCAGGTGGCACGCCAGTGGTTTTTGCCCGACGGCATCCTGGCTTTTCTGCCCCTGGGCGGCCCCGAGGGGAACTCTGTGGCCGTCGTGTGGTCTGTGCAGAAGGAACAGGTGCCGGGTTTGCTGGCGCTGGCCCCCGAAGAATTCACGCAGCGCCTGGAGGGAGCGAGCCAGCGCGCGCTGGGCAGCCTGCAACTGGCCGGCGAGCGTGCCGCCTGGCCGCTGCAGCAGGCCCGGGCCAACCGCTGGTGCGGCGCCCTGCCCCCCAAGGGCAGGCAGCAGCGCAGTTTCGTGCTGGCCGGCGATGCGGCACACAACGTGCACCCGCTCGCGGGCCAGGGCCTGAACCTGGGTCTGGCCGACGCCCAGACCCTGGCCGGGCTGCTGCACGGCCGCGACTACTGGCGCAGCGTGGCCGACCTGAAGCTGCTGCGCCGCTACGAGCGGGAACGCAAGACGGCGCTGCTGCCCATGGGGCTGGCCACCGATGGGCTGCAGCAGCTGTTTGCCCGCCAGGACGGCCCCTGGCAGGCACTGCGCAACTGGGGCATGAAGGGTTTTGAGCACAGCGGACCGATCAAGCATTTCGTGGCCCGCCAGGCCATGGGGATCCACTGACCCACTTACCGGCAACCAAGGGCGGCGTTCATCCGCAGGCCCGCCACACCGAATCCAAGCGAACGAGAACACCATGAAACTGATTTCCACCGTGCTCGCAGGTACCGCGCTGGCCCTGCTGGGCCTGTCGGCCATGGCCCAGGAAGCGGCCATCCGCAAGGCCCTGGCCGAGCGCATTCCGCAGATGAAGCAGATCGACGAGGTCAGCCCCACGGCCATGCAGGGGCTGTACGAGGTGCGCATCGGTACCGACGTGTTCTACACCGATGCCAAGGGCAACTACCTGATCCAGGGCGAGCTGATTGACACCAAGGCGCGGCGCAACCTGACCGAGGACCGCATCGCCAAGATCACGGCCGTGGACTTCTCGGCCCTGCCGATCAAGGACGCCTTCACCATCGTGCGCGGCGACGGCAAGCGCAAGGTGGCGGTGTTCGAGGACCCCAACTGCGGCTACTGCAAGCGCTTCGAGCGCGACATGCAGAAGGTGGACAACGTGACGGTCTACCTGTTCCTGTACCCCATCCTGAGCCCCGATTCGGCCGAGAAGTCGCGCAACATCTGGTGCGCCAAGGACAAGGTCGCCGCCTGGCAGGACATGATGGTGCGCGACAGGAATCCGGCGTCCGCCAGCTGCGACACCACGGCGCTGCAGCGCAATCTGGCCTTCGGCAAGAAGCACAAGATCACCGGCACGCCGACCCTGATCTTCGCCGATGGCATCCGCGTGCCGGGCGCCATTGGAGCGCCGGACGTGGAAAAGCGCCTGGCCGAAGCCGCCGCCGAGACCCCCACGACGAACTAGACCGCCCGCTGCGGGACGCGCCGGCCCCCGTGACCGGCCTCCCCTGATTTCGAACCGAGCGGGTCAGGCCCCTCCCCGAGGTGCCCCGCCCCACGCCACGCAAAGCACCGCCCATGGCCACCCAGCGCACCGAAGACACGCCCCACGCCCCCGTCCACTATCGCATCGAGCCGGCGGACCTCAACGCCCATCTGTTCTCGGTCACCCTCACGGTCGCGGCCCCGGCCGAGCGGCAGGAGCTGTCGCTGCCGGTCTGGATCCCCGGCAGCTACCTGGTGCGCGAGTTTTCCAAGAACCTGCAGCAGCTGCAGGCCCGGCAGGGCCGGCGCACGGTGCCCCTGGCCCAGCTCGAAAAGAACCGCTGGCAAGTGGAGTGCCGCCCCGGCCACCCCCTGGTGCTGAGCTACCAGGTTTGCGCCTACGACAACTCGGTGCGCACCGCCTGGCTCGATGCGGCGCGCGGCTTCTTCAACGGCACCAGCCTGTGCCTGCGCGTGCACGGCCAGGAGGACGGCGAGCACACGCTGGAGGTGGCCGCCACCACCGCCACGGCGCACTGGTCCGTCGCCACGGGACTCACGGCGCGGTCCACCGACAAGGCCGGCTTCGGCACCTATGCCGCCGCCCACTACGACGAGCTGGTGGACTGCCCGGTGGAAATGGGCACCTTCTGGAGCGGCCGCTTCACCGCCGGTGGCGTGGCGCACCGCTTCGTGGTGGCAGGGGCAGCGCCCTCGTTCGACGGCAAGCGCCTGCTGGCCGACACGCAGAAGATCTGCGAGACGGCCATCGCCTTCTGGCATGGCGACAAGGGCAAGGCGCCGTTCAAGAGCTACCTGTTCATGCTCAACGCCGTGGGCGACAGCTATGGCGGGCTGGAGCACATCAACTCCACCGCGCTGATCTGTGGCCGCCGCGACCTGCCGCGCCAGAGTGAGGCCCGCGCCAGCGACGGCTACACCACGCTGCTGGGCCTGATCAGCCACGAGTATTTCCACACCTGGAACGTCAAGCGCCTGCGCCCCACCGAGCTGGCCCGCTACGACTACGGCCAGGAGAACTACACACAGCTGCTGTGGTTCTTCGAGGGCTTCACGAGCTACTACGACGACCTGCTGCTGCGCCGCGCGGGTCTGATCGACGACGCCACCTACCTGCGGCTGATCACCAAGACCGTCAACCAGGTGCTGCAGACCCCCGGGCGCCACGTGCAGACGGTGGCCCAGGCCAGCTTCGATGCCTGGGTCAAGTACTACCGCCAGGACGAGAACACGCCCAACTCCACGGTGAGCTACTACACCAAGGGCTCGCTCGTGGGCCTGTGCCTGGACCTGGCGCTGCGCCGCGACGGCAAGACCACGCTGGACGAGGTGATGCGCGCGCTGTGGAAGCGCACCGAAGGCGGCCCCATGGCAGAAGCCGACCTGCGCGCGGTGCTCAAGGCGCTAGCGCACCGTTCTTTCGACGCCGAGATCGATGCCTGGGTGCACAGCACGGCCGAGCTGCCGCTGGCCGAGCTGCTGGGCGCGCACGGCGTGCTGCTCAAGGCCGAGCGCCCGCAGCTGGCCCAGCGCCTGGGCCTGCGCGTGGCAGAGAACCACAGCGTGCAGGTCAAGACCGTGCTGCGCGGCGGCGCCGCCGAGAAGGCCGGGCTGGCCGCAGGCGACGAGTGGCTGGGCGTGCTGGTGGATGGACAGGGCTGGCGCGTGCAGAAGCTCGACGACGTGGCCTTCTATGCCGGCACCGAGCACAAGCTGCAGGCCGTGGTGGCGCGCGATGGGCGCCTGCTGCACCTGCCACTGGTGCTGCCGCCCGATGGCGCCGACCGCAAGGCGGCCCTGCCCGACACCATCAGCCTGGGCGTGACCAACAGCGCCGCCGTTGGCCGCTGGCTGGGTTGAGCCCGGTCGCGCAAAGAGCCTGTCGCTTGGGTATAGTCGTCTGACCCCGGCACGCTGCCCCCTGATAACTACCGAAGGAGATCCGATTCCATGGCCTACGAAACCATTGAAGTGCGCACCGAAGCCGAGAAGGTCGGCATCGTCACGCTCAACCGCCCCAAGCAGCTCAACGCGCTCAACGACCAGCTGATGAACGAGCTGGGCGAGGCCCTCAAGGCCTTCGACGCCGACGAGAAGATCGGTTGCGTCATCGTCACCGGCAGCGAGCGCGCGTTCGCCGCCGGTGCCGACATCGGTGCCATGGCCAAGTACAGCTTCGCCGACACCTACAAGGGCGACTACATCACGCGCAACTGGGAGACCATCCGCTCCATCCGCAAGCCCGTGATCGCGGCCGTGAGCGGCTTCGCCCTGGGCGGCGGCTGCGAGCTGGCGATGATGTGCGACTTCATCATCGCGGCCGACAACGCCAAGTTCGGCCAACCCGAGATCAAGCTCGGCGTGATCCCCGGCGCCGGCGGCACGCAGCGCCTGCCACGCGCGGTGGGCAAGTCCAAGGCCATGGACATGGCCCTCACCGGCCGCATGATGGACGCCACCGAAGCCGAGCGCGCCGGGCTGGTGAGCCGCGTCGTGCCCTTCGACAAGCTGGCCGACGAGGCCCTGGGCGCCGCCCTGATCATCGCGGGCTTCTCGCAGATCGCCGTGATGGCCGCCAAGGAGTCGGTCAACCGCGCCTTCGAAGGCAGCCTGTCGGACGGCGTGATGTTCGAGCGCCGCCTGTTCCACGCCCTGTTCTCCACCCAGGACCAGAAGGAAGGCATGGACGCCTTCGTGAACAAGCGCCCCGCGAACTTTACACACCAATAATTTTTGTTCTATAATTTCAGTCTTGCGGTGGTATAGCTCAGTTGGTTAGAGCGCAGCATTCATAATGCTGATGTCGGTGGTTCAAGTCCACCTACCACCACCAAATCTGAAAACCCGTAACGCCCAGGCGTTGCGGGTTTTTTCTTTGTGCGAGCGTTGTTTCGGCGCACGCCCCGGCAAGTAAGACCTTGTTCACAAGGGCTTTCAGCGGGGCGCCGGCCGGTAAAATCGCCTCCCCACCTTGGCCTACAGCCTCTGGATACACACCATGAACCGCTGCACCCCTGCCCCGACCTCCACCACCCGCCAGGGCCGATCCCTGCGCAGCCTGGCCGCCGCCGGCCTGGCCGCACTGCTGTGCTCCGCCGCCCCGGTACAGGCCCAGCAGGTGCCCGGCGGCATGGGCGAAATGCGCAATTTCCCCGACGCATCCCTGCGCGGCAACCTGACCGTGCTGGCAGGCTCGCAGGCCACGCTCAACGGCAACCCCATCCGCATGGCGCCGGGCATGCGCCTGTTCACGCCGCAGAACACGCTGGTCATGCTGCACACCGTGCAGGGCCAGACCTTCAAGGTCAACTACCTGGTCGAGAACAGCACGGGCATGCTGCTGTCGGCCTGGATCCTGACCCAGGGCGAAGCCGCCCAGCCGCGCAAGGGCGCGGACGGCATCCAGTTCAACTTCCGCACCGAGTCGGACCCGGTCAAGAAATAAGCCGGATACCGGCGGCCCCACAAGGCCACCCACCGCCCCGCCCTGCCCCCAGCGGCCGCCCCACGCGCGCCGCCGCATCCCCATTCGGACACGAGATTCACGCCATGGCCAAAAAAGTCTTCATCAAAACCTTCGGCTGCCAGATGAACGAGTACGACTCGGACAAGATGGCCGACGTGCTCCACGCGGCACAGGGCTACGAGCCCACCCAGGACGCCGAGGAGGCCGACCTGATCCTGTTCAACACCTGCTCGGTGCGCGAGAAGGCGCAGGAGAAGGTATTCAGCGACCTGGGCCGCTTCAAGCACCTGAAAGCACGCGGCGTGAAGATCGGCGTGGGCGGCTGCGTGGCCAGCCAGGAGGGCGCCGAGATCATCAAGCGCGCGCCCTACGTGGACGTGGTCTTCGGCCCCCAGACCCTGCATCGCCTGCCCGAGCTGCTGAACCAGCGCGAGCGCCTGGACCGCCCGCAGGTGGACATCAGCTTTCCCGAAATCGAGAAGTTCGACCACCTGCCTCCGGCGCGGGTCGAGGGCGCGAGCGCCTTCGTCTCCATCATGGAAGGCTGCAGCAAGTACTGCAGCTACTGCGTGGTGCCCTACACGCGCGGCGAGGAGGTCAGCCGCCCCTTCGACGACGTGCTGGTGGAAGTCGCGGGCCTGGCCGACCAGGGCGTCAAGGAGATCACGCTGCTCGGCCAGAACGTGAACGCCTACCTGGGCAAGATGGGCGGCACAGCCGAGATCGCCGACTTCGCGCTGCTATTGGAGTATGTGGCCGAGATCCCCGGGATCGAACGCATCCGCTACACCACCAGCCACCCCAACGAGTTCACGCCGCGCCTGATCGCGGCCTACGCCAGCATCCCCAAGCTGGTCAACCACCTGCACCTGCCGGTGCAGCACGGCAGCGACCGCATTCTGATGGCCATGAAGCGCGGCTACACGGCCATGGAGTACAAGAGCACGGTGCGCAAGCTGCGCGCCATCCGCCCCGACCTGGCCATGAGCAGCGATTTCATCGTCGGTTTCCCCGGCGAGACCGAGGACGACTTCAACAAGATGATGAAGCTGATCGACGACATCCACTTCGACAACAGCTTCAGCTTCATCTTCAGCCCGCGCCCCGGCACGCCCGCCGCCGGCCTGCACGACGACACACCGCACGACGTGAAGCTGCGCCGCCTGCAGCACCTGCAGTCCGTGATCAACGCCAACATCAAGTCCATCAGCGAAAGCCGCGTGGGCACGGTGCAGCGCATCCTGGTGGAAGGCGCCTCCAAGCGCGACGCCACCGAGCTCATGGGCCGCACCGAGTGCAACCGCGTGGTCAACTTCGTGGGCCAGCCGCGCCTGGTGGGCCAGATGGTGGACGTGACCATCACCGAAGCCAAGGCTTACACGCTGCGCGGCGAGGTCCTGACCCACGAAACCGCTGCGGCCTGAGCCCACGGCAGCCCCGATGGCGGACACCAGCACGGCCCCCGCAGCCGATCCCGGCAGAAACCGGCTGCACGGGCTGTCGTTCCAGCAACTGCTGCTGCTGGCCTTTCTGCTGATCGCGGGGCTGCTCGGCGCCAGCTCGCTGGGGGCCCTGTACTCGCTGGAACAGCTCATGGTGCAAAGCCGCGAGGGCGCCGTGCAGGCCACGCGCCTGAGCGCCGCCGCCCAGGCCCTGGGCCAGCGCGGGCAGACCATGGAGCGCGCGGCGCGGCAATCGCTGGTGCTGGGCGATGCGCAGCTGCGCCGCGGCTTCGACGACATCGCGCGCGACGCCCAGCAGACCCTGCAGCAGCTGCAGGAGGGCGGGCTTGCGGCCAAGCATGTGGCGCAGTGGCGCGCGCACCTGGCCACGGTGCAGTCGCTCATGGCAGCGCCGGCCGCCGTATCGCTGGAGAACGAACGCGCTGTGGCCGAGGAGTTCGCCTCGCTCGACACGCTGAACAACGCCATCGTGCAGGCCGTGCAGGAGCTCAATGCCGAGCGCAACAGCGCCCTGCAGGCCAAGGTCGACGCCAGCCGCCGCGAGGTCACGCACCAGGTGGTGGGCGTGATCGTGCTGGCGCTGGTGCTGGCCCTGTCCTTCGGCATCTGGCTGGCGCGGCCGTTCAAGCGGCTCGAAGGGGCCATCCGACTGCTCGGCGAGAACGACCTGGAGCAGCCCATCCAGATCAGCGGCCCGGCCGACGTGCGCCGTGTGGGCCTGCAGCTCGAATGGCTGCGTCTGCGCCTCCTGGAACTCGACTCGGACAAGGCGCGCTTTCTGCGCCATGTGTCGCACGAGCTCAAGACGCCCCTGGCCTCGATGCGCGAGGGCGTGGCCTTGCTGCAGGACGGCGTGACCGGCGAGCTCAACCCCGGGCAGCAGGAGGTCGCGCAGATCCTGCACCACAACACGATCGTGCTGCAAAACGAGATCGAGGCGCTGCTGCGCTTCAACGCCGCCGCCTTCGAGGCCCGGCAACTGCACCGCCGCGACACCGACCTGCTGGCGCTGCTGGAGGCCCAGGTCGAATCGCAGCGCCTGCAGTGGCAGGCCCGCGGCCTGCGCGTGCTGGTGCAGGGCGCGCCCGTGTCGCTGGCGCTCGACGGCGACAAGATCGCCTCGGCCATCGGCAACCTGCTGTCCAATGCCATCCGCTTCTCGCCCAAGCAGGGCACGGTGCGCCTGTCGGTGTCCAAGGTGCCGGGCCGGGTGCGCATCGACGTCGTCGACCAGGGCCCGGGCGTGGCCCCGGCCGACCGGCCCCATGTCTTCGAGCCCTTCTACCGCGGTGCGCGCCAGCCCGAGGATGCCGTGCGCGGCACCGGGGTCGGCCTGTCCATCGTCCAGGAATACATCGGCGCCCACGGCGGCCGGGTGGAACTGGTGGAAGATGGCGACCAATCCTTCTTTCGCATCGAATTGCCCCATGCCTCCTAGCCTGTCCCCTTCCCGTGCAGCGCGGTGCCAGATCGGTGCGCTGGTGCTGGCGCCCGCAGCGCTGCTGGCCGCCTGCATCCACACACCGCCCGCGGACAAGGCACCGCCGGCCCCCGTGGCCGTGGTGGTGCCCGCCCCCCTGCCGGTGGCGCCACCGCCCGCCGAGCCGCCCCGCGCAGCCGCCTCGCAGGCCAGCGCGCCGGTGCCCGAGGTATCCCAGCTCACCCAGGCGCTGGCCTATGCCGACCGCGTGCAGCGCATGCCCCCCGCCGAGCTGGGCCGCGAAATCGCCCGCCTGGGCGAGGCCGAGGACACGCTGGCCGCCAGCCCCCTGAACCTGGCCTTGGCCCTGGCCCAGACACGCCAGCCCGTGGACACAGCCCGCGCCCTGGCGCAGGTGCAGCGCCTGCTGGGCCACAACGACCCCGCCATGCAGCCCCTGCAGCCCCTGGCCCGCCTGCTGGAAGCGCGGCTGCTGCAGCAGCGCCGGCTGGAGGAGCAACTGGAGCGGCAGGCCCAGCAGCTGCGCGATGCCCAGCGCCGCACCGACCAGCTCAACGAACGCCTGGAAGCCGTGCGCGCCATCGAGCGCAGCATGACCGCCCGGCCCCCGACCCCCACCGCCAGCGAGACCCGCTGAACCATGCCTCCAACCAGCAAGCCATCCAGCGCCCCGGCCAGCGGCCAGCACCGCATCCTGGTGGTGGATGACGACGCCGACATGCTGCGCCTGCTCTCGCTGCGCCTGAAGGGCGCGGGCTACGAGGTGATCGCCGTCGGCTCGGCCGAGGCCGCGCTGGCCCAGCTCGAGATGGCACGGCCGCAGCTGGTGCTCAGCGACGTGCGCCTGCCTGGCAAGGACGGGCTGGCCCTGTTCGACGAGGTGCGCGAGCGCCACCCCTCGCTGCCCGTGATCCTGCTGACCGCGCACGGCACCATCCCCGACGCGGTTGAGGCCACCTCGCGCGGCGTCTTCACCTACCTGACCAAGCCCTACGACGGCAAGGACCTGCTCGAGAAGATCGGCCAGGCGCTGGCGCTGAGCGCGCCGGTGGTGGCCCAGGCGCATGCCAACGAAGCCTGGCGCACCGAGATCGTAAGCCGCTCCAACCGCATGACCGAGCTGCTGGCCGAGGCCTACATGGTGGCCCAGTCGGACGCCAGCGTGCTGCTGCTGGGCGACAGCGGCGCCGGCAAGGAGCTGCTGGCCCAGGCCATCCACCGCGCCAGCCCGCGCGCGGCCAGGCCGTTCGTGGCGGTCAACTGCGGCGCCATCCCCGAGGCGCTGCTCGAATCCGAGCTGTTCGGCCACGTCAAGGGCGCGTTTACCGACGCGACCAGCAACCACAAGGGCCTGTTCCAGGCCGCGGAGGGCGGCACCCTGCTGCTCGACGAGATCGGCGACATGCCACCGGCCCTGCAGGTCAAGCTCCTGCGCGTGCTGCAGGAGCGGGCCGTGCGGCCGGTGGGGTCGAGCCAGTCCACGCCCATCGACGTGCGCATCATCTCGGCCACGCACCGCGACCTGGAGGCCGCGATGGCCACGGCCCAGTTCCGCGAGGACCTGTACTACCGCCTCAACGTGGTGACGCTGGCGCTGCCCACGCTGGCCGAGCGGCGCGAGGACATCCCGCTGCTGGCCAACCACTTCCTGGACCGGCTGGCGCGCAAGTACGACAAGCGCCTGTCGGGCTTCGCGCCCGAGGCGCTCAAGGCCCTGACCACGGCCGCCTGGCCCGGCAATGTGCGCCAGTTGTTCAACGTGGTCGAGCAGGTGTGCGCGCTGTCCACCACGCCGCTGGTGCCACTCACGCTGGTGCAGCGCGCGCTGCGCATCCCCTCGGCCCAGGTGCTGAGCTTTGCCGACGCGCGCCAGCGCTTCGAACGCGAGTACCTGGTGGGCCTGCTCAAGATGACCGATGGCAACGTGGCCGACGCCGCGCGCTTGGCCCAGCGCAACCGCACGGAGTTCTACCGGCTGCTGCAAAAGCATGCGCTGACACCCGGCCATTTCAAGAGCGACGCCACGCCGGACGAGGGCCTGGGCGATGACGTCGCCGATGAGCGACAGGAGTAAGTCGTTGATTTCAAAGGGATTGGTCAGGACCGGCCATCCCCTTGTCGCCATCCGGCGACAAAAACCGGGCTTTTGGGGCTGTTTTGCTGCGCCGCACATCTGCTTACAGGCCCCACAGCGCCTAAGCCGTTGATACACAAGCGTTTTTTCAAGCTGGCACAGGGTTTGCCCTATATGCCGGCATGGATGCTGTCTTTCCTTCCCTTTCACGCCCCTTGCGCCGCAGTGCTGCGGCCGCGCTGGGGTTGTCAGCCTTGCTGGCGGCCAGCGTGGCGCAGGCCCAGGCGTTCGATTTCGAGAGCCTGACGAAGCTGGCACGCGAGCGCGCCGACAAGCCGTTCGTTGCTGCCAGCGACAAGCTGCCTGCCGACCTGGCCCAGCTCAACTACGACCAGGTGCGCGACATCCGCTACAAGCCCGAGCGCGCCTTGTGGCGCGCCGAGAAACTGCCCTTCGAGGCCATGTTCTTCCACCTGGGCCTGTACCAGACACAGCCGGTGCGCATCCACGAGGTGACGCCCACCGGCACGCGCGACATCCCCTACAGCCGCGCCGACTTCGACTACGGCAAGAACACGGTGCAGCCCCAGGCCTGGGGCGACCTGGGCTTTGCGGGCTTTCGCCTGCACAACCACCTCAACGCGCCCGAGTACAAGGACGAACTGGCCGTGTTCCAGGGCGCGAGCTACTTCCGCGCGCTGGGCGCGGGCCAGCAGTACGGCCTGTCCGCCCGCGGCCTAGCCATCGACACGGTGGGCGGCAGCGGCGAGGAGTTCCCGCGCTTCACCGACTTCTGGCTGGCCAAGCCCGACGCCCAGGGCAAGCAGGTCACCGTGTTCGCACTGCTCGACTCGCCCCGTGCCACCGGGGCCTACCGCTTCGACATCACGCCCGGGCCGCAGACGCTGACCACGGTGCGCGCGCGGGTCTTCGTGCGCGGCAATGCCGCCAAGCCCATCGGCACGCTGGGTGTGGCGCCGCTGACCAGCATGTTCTTCTTTGGCGAGAACCAGCCACGCAAGCAGGACTTCCGCCCCGAGGTGCACGACTCGGACGGCCTGATGGTCGCCACGGGCGAAGGTGAATGGCTGTGGCGCCCGCTGCAGAACCCGGGCAGCACGCTGGTGACTTCGTTCACCACCACCAACCCCAAGGGCTTCGGCCTGATGCAGCGCGACCGCCAATGGGCCAGCTACGAGGACGTCGAAGCCCGCTACGAGCGCCGCCCCAGCGCCTGGGTGCGCCCGCTGCACGACTGGGGCCCGGGCCGCGTGGAGCTGGTTCAGAACAACACGCCCGACGAAACGCACGACAACATCGTCGCCTACTGGGTACCGGCCAAGATGCCCGCCCCCGGCACGCCGCTGGAGTTCTTGTACGAGCTCGGCTGGCAGGGCGACGAGCAGCAGCGCCCGCCGGGCAGCTGGGTCACGCAGTCGCGCCGCGGCATGGGCTTTTCCAAGCAAAGCGCCCAGGAGCTGCGCCAGCAGGTGCAGTACGTGGTCGATTTCACCGGCCCGGCGCTGGCGGCCCTGCCGACCGATGCCGCCGTGAAGGCCGTCGTCACCGCCGACGCCAACGGCAAGGTTCTCGAAAACGCGGCCTACCGCAACCCTGCCACCGGGCAGTGGCGCATGACCGTGCGCGTACAGCGCCAGCAGGCCGATCGCCCGATCGAGCTGCGCGCCTTCCTTCAACACGACAACAACGCTGTGAGCGAAACATGGACGCACATCATTCTTCCCGAGTAAGCCCGTCAGAGCCCCTCGCCTCTGAAGACCGTGGTGCCCATCGCACGCAGCGCAGCACGCTGCGCGAGGAGCGCCACCCCAACTCCATGACCGCGCCGCCGCTCAACCGCGGCTCCATGGTGCCCCTGCCCTGGCGCGGTTTCTGGAACAGCATCGGCACCGCCTTGCTGCTGCGCCTGACCGGCCGCCCCGGCAGCGCCGCACCGGCCACCCCGGCCGGCCTGCAACACGAGGCATGGCAGGGTGCTGCCCAGCGCCGCCGCTGGACCTTCGCGTTGCTCACGGCGCTGAGCACCACGCTGGCCACAACCCTATTCGCCGGCGTCCAGCCCGACTACGACAACGCCTGGCTCGGCTATGGCCAGATGGCGCTGTTCGCGCTGCTCTCGGCCTGGGTGGTCACCGGCTTCATGACCGGCATGATGGGCTTCTGGGTCATGCTGCGCGGCGACCGCCACGCGCTGTCGGCGAAAAGCGTGGCATCGCACACGCTCTCGCCCGATGCGCGCACGGCCATCATCATGCCGATCTGCAACGAGGACGTGGCGACCGTGTTCGCCGGCCTGCGCGCCACCTGCGAGTCGGTGGCGGCCACGGGCCACGGCACGACCTTCGACGTGTTCGTGTTGTCTGACAGCTACGACCCCGCGATTGCCAAGGCCGAGCGCGCTGCCTGGGAAGACCTGCGCAGCGCGCTGGCCGAGCATGCCCAGCAGCCCCAGGTGCAGGTGTACTACCGCCTGCGCACGCGCCGCAGCCACCGCAAGGCCGGCAACGTGGCCGACTTCTGCCGCCGCTGGGGCAAGGACTACCGCTACATGGTGGTGCTCGATGCCGACAGCGTGATGAGCGGCGACTGCATCGTCTCCATGGCCAAGCTGATGGAAGCCAACCCCAGCGCCGGCATCGTCCAGACCGCCACGCAGGCCATTGGCCATGTCACGCTGCACGCGCGCGCACAGCAGTTCGCCTCGCGCGTCACCGGCCGCCTGTTCACCCTGGGCATGCAGTACTGGCAGTTGGGCGAGTCGCACTACTGGGGCCACAACGCCATCATCCGCATGGAGCCGTTCATGCAGCACTGCGCGCTGGCGCCCATCGCGGGCAAGGGCGGCATGTCGGGCGGCATCATGTCGCACGACTTCGTCGAGGCCGCGCTGATGCGCCGCGCCGGCTACCATGTGTGGCTGGTATCCGACCTGGTCGGCAGCTACGAGCAGCAGCCGCCGGACCTGCTGGCCGAGCTGCAGCGCGACCGCCGCTGGTGCCAGGGCAACCTGCAGAACGCCCGCCTGATGGCCGAGCCCGGCATCCATGCGGTGCACCGCTCGATGTTCGTGACCGGCGCCATGGCCTACCTCTCGGCCCCGCTGTGGCTGGCTTTCCTGACGCTGGGCACGGCCCTGTGGTTGTCGGGCGCGCCGGTGGTGGCCAACTGGCACATCCTGCCGGCCGAGCTGCTGGGCCTGTGGGGCTGGACGGTGTCCATGCTGTTCCTGCCGCGCATCCTGGGCGTGACCGCGGTCTTCATGCGCCGCGAGCAGGCGCAGTACGGCGGCGGCTGGAGCCTGGTCAAGAGCGCCGTGGTCGAGAGCGTGCTGGCCATCCTGCAGGCGCCCGTGCGCATGCTGGCCCACTCGCTGTTCGTGCTGCTGGCCATTACCGGTCTGGAGCTGCAGTGGAAGTCGCCCCCGCGCGAAGCCAATGCCGTGCCCTGGGGCCAGGCCACGCGCCAGCTCGCGCCCATGACCGCCGTGATCGCCCTGCTGGCCCTGGGCGTGGCCTTTGTCGACGGCAGCGCGCTGCTGTGGCTCATGCCCGTGGGCCTGCCGCTGGCGCTGGCCATTCCGCTGGCGGTGCTGACCAGCCAGATCGCGCTGGGCAAGGCGATGCGTGCGCAGCGCCTGCTGCTGATCCCCGAAGAGTCGTGGTCGCCACCGGTGCTGCGCCGCGCCTGGCTGCATGCCAGCCGCCTGGCACGGCCGGCCCTCAGGGCGGCATGATCAAAGTGTGACAAATGCCACACAAACACGAAGCCGGTGCATGCACCGGCTTTTTTCTTGTCCGCTACCCATTCGATAGCACCTGATGCTGGCTGGCCGTGAATGACAACGGAACCAGCGGCTTGACCAGTCACCCAAACAGGCGCTGGACAGGCCACGGCACTCCCTTACGATACGCACGCCTCGGAACCCACCGCGCACAAGGTGGCGGGTTCTGCCGATTGTTGTTGCTTTCCTGTGGACCTGCCCTCGATGCCATCGCTCCTCGCTCCCTGCGCCGCCAAGCGGCGCTTCTTCCACGCCAGTGCACTGGCACTGGCCCTCGCCGCCGCAGGCTGCGCCGCGCCCCCCGCGCAGGTAGCCGAAACCCCGCCCCCCGCGCCCCAGGCCGCCCCCGAACCCGCACCGCCGGCAGAGCCGCCAGGCCGCATCATCTTTGCCGGCTTTGCGATGCACTCGCAGTCCAAGGCCTTCCGCAACGACGTGCAGCTGGCCGAAAAGCTGGTCAGCGAGATCGACCCCAATGCCCTGATGCTGCGGCTGGCCAACCCGGCCAAGGACCAGAGCGCCGACTGGCCGCAGGCCACGGCCGAGAACTTCGCGCTGGTGATGGCCAAGACGGCCGAGGTGGCGCGCCCGCGTGACCGCGTGCTGCTGTTCATCTCCACCCATGCCAACCCCGGCCTGCTCAGCGTCAACGCGGGTGGCAAGAACCAGCAACCCATCACGCCCAAGATCCTCAACGACGCCCTGACCCCCCTGGCCAAGGTGCCCACGCTGGTGGTGCTGTCCGCCTGCTACAGCGGTGCCTTCATCGAGCCGCTCAAGGCCCCGAACCGCGTGGTGCTGACCGCGACCGATGCGCGCGGCACCTCGTTCAAGTGCCAGTACACGGGCAACCACACACCGTTCGCCGAAGCCCTGTTCGGCCAGGCCGGGGCCGAGAAGCTGTCGGTCACCGACTGGATGGGCGAAGCCCAGAAATCCATCGCCGCGCAGGAAAAGCGCCGCAAGCTGCCGGCCTCCAAGCCCCTGGTCTTCGTGGGCGACGAAGCCAAGGCCTGGGCCGACCAGCCGCTCAAGGACTGGCTGCAGGCGCCATAAGCGCCCGCACGCCCGCACGCCGGGTACACCGCCCGGCTTTCTCCTTCTTCCTCTTTTCGCTGCACACCATGCTGACTGCCACCGCTCCAACCCTGCACGCCACCCCGCTGTCCGGCCCCTTGCTGGACGCCTACCTGGACGAAGCCGAGGCCTTGTTCGAGGCCAGCGAAGAGGACAGCGCAGCGGACGGCCAGGGCGAGAGTGAGGAAGCCGCCCATGCACGGCGCATGCAGGCCCTGGCCGACATGCTGGGCCTGCAGCCGCTGCAGCCCGGATCGCTGGACGTGCTGCACCGCGTGCATGAACTGTGGATGCAGGCCGGCCAGCCGGCGCAGGCCCTGCAGGCCATCGACACCCATGCCGCCGCCCTGGTGAATGAGCTGCCTGCCTCCGAGCGCCACGACGCGCAGGTGCACGCTGGCTTCGCCCGCACCCAGGCCTTGCGCGCCCTGCCCGAGCAAGCCGCGCTGCTGCGCCAGGCGCTCGACGCCATGGCGCGCCTGCTGGCCCAGCCGCCGCTGGACCAGCAGTCCGACCGGGCCTGGGAGCACCTGGCAGGCCAGGCCGAGCGCAGCCAGGACTATGGCGTCTGGCGCCGCTGCGCCGAAGCCCGCTATGCACTGCAGGTGGTGCAGCCCGGGCGCTCTGCCTACCGCGCCTGGGACGAGGCGGTAAAAGCCACGCGCCTGGCCGAAGTGGCCGCCGCCGAGGGCAACGCGGCGCAGGCGCGGCAGTTGGTGCAGCAGGCCATGGACCAGCTGCGCAACGCCGCCCTCGGGCAGGACGTGGACCACGAGGACTGGCTGAAGCTGGGCGAGCAATTCGTGGCCCTGGACCCGACCAGCATCGAGACCATCGTGCAGCAGATACCGGCGCGCATGCCCGCCGACCTCACGCGACCGCTGCAGCGCGATGTCTCGGTGCGCCGCGCCCGCCTGCAGGCCCGGGCCCTGCAGCGCCAGGGCCGACTCGACGAAGCCCTGGTCAAGGCCAGGCAGGGCCGCTTCGGCCTGACCAATGACCCGCAGGACGACTTCAGCATCTTCGTGCTGGACCTGCTGATCGAAGCCGGCCGGCTGGACGACGCGGCAGAGCTGGCCTTCGAGAGCGCCAGCAGCCAGCGCCCCGGCTCGACGCAGCATGCCTGCACGGTGGCGCTTGCGCAGATGAAGGCGCACCTGGCCCGGGGCGCCACGCCCCACCCCGGCTGGCACCTGGCACTGGCCAGCGCCGCCATGAACGACGCCGGGTGGGTGGAAGACCCGGAAGACCCCGCCGCCTTCATCGATCACCACCTCGCGCAGGTGCGCCGCGCCGCGCCAGAGCATCCGGCGCTCGCCTGCCTGGACGGACTGCGCCTGTTCGCCGCCGGTGAGCATGCGCGCGCCCTGCCGCTGCTGGAGACGGCCGTGCGCGAGCCCGCCATGGCCGCGCCCGACCTGCTGCAGGCGCTGTGGGTCAGCCGGATCAAGGTGCATGGCGTCACCAGGGCGCTGCAACAGCCGTTTGCGGCCTCGCCCGCCGCAGGCTGGTGCTACAACATCGGCGTGTGGCTGGACTTCAACCTGCAGCAGGCCTGCGGCGCCAGCGGCGACGAGGACTGGCCCGAGCAGGACATCGACACCCTCAAGGCGCGCTACTACGAGGCGGCCGTGGTGCATTTCGAGGCCTTCTTCGCCACGGGCGAAGGCTGGTTCCGCGATGGCGACGTGCATGTCTACTCCATGCTGTGCAACAACCTGGCCATCTACTACCGCTGGAACCTCAAGGAGTACGACAAGGCCATCGAACTGCACCACAAGGGCCTGGCCACCAGCCCCTTTGCAGAGCACCACAACGGCCTGGTGTCCTGCTACTCGGCATCGGAGCGCAAGGCCGAGCTCATCGCGGCGGCCGACCAGCTGTGGCACTACGCGCTGGACTTTGGCTACGGGCGCCACGATCCCACGGACTACTTCAAGCGCGTGTGCCGCGCGCTCTACGAACTGGACCGCGACAACGAGATCGACATCTGGCTGCAGCGCCTGGACGAATGGTGGAACGGCCTGGACGGCGATGACCAGGCCGCGAACGAGGACGACTACCTCGGCGCCCTGCTGGTCATGCTGCGCAACCTGGCGTGGTCGCAGCCGGCAGACGCACTGGCGCGGCTGGAACGCGTGATGCCGCGCGTGCAAGCCAATACGCTACCCGGAGTGCGGCGCCTTGCCGGCAACGTGTACGAGAACACCAAGCACTACGAACAGGCCATGGCGCTTTACCAGGAGTCGCTCAGGATGGTGCGCCCGAACAACGAGAGCGACGCCGAGCAGGCCGGCTACGCGCGCGACGACATCGCCAGCTGCAAGAAGGCCATGGGCGCCGGCAAGCCCTGGTGGAAACTCTGGTAATGGCGCCTGGCGCCGCCGCACGCGGCACCTACGGCGCGCGCGACGTGGTCAACGCGCCGGCCATCCAGAGCGCCATCGGGCGCCGCAGCCGGGAGCGTGGCGACCCCGAGGAGGTGCGCGCCTGGCTGGCCAACCACTTCTATCGGCACCTGGTGGGCAACCTGCAGGCCCCGGCACCGGTGCTGCAGGCCGTCACGCAGCGCGAGCAGGCACAGGCGCTGCTCAAGCCGGCGCCCGTGCCGCCCTGGGCGCTGGCCCGGCTGGGCGACGCCTCTGCGCGCCATGCACAGCTGCCGGACATTCCGCTGTGGTGGCTCGACCCCGAGGCCGACGCGGTCCTGGCGCTCGAGGCCCGGCTCGTGGAGTTCCTGCTGTCGCGCGAAGGCACGGCGCTGCAGGGCAAGCTGCAGCGCGTGACGGCCCCGCAGGCGCTGGCCCTGTGGGCAGAGGAACATGCGGCCTACGAAGCCAAGGCCGCTGCCGGCTGGCGCGAACACCTGAGCGAGGCCGTGGCGCTGGCCTGGCAGGGCGAGCAGGGCCATTTCATCGAGTTCCGGCCGGACAGCGAGCACCTGCGCGCGGAGATGGCCTACGAGAGCCAGATGATGCGCCACTGCCTGGGCCAGTTCGCGAGCCGGCGCAGCCTGGCCGGCGGCTACGGCGAGCACTACGCCAAGGCCTGCGAGGAGGGGCGCATGCGCCTGTTTTCCTACCGCACGGCCAACCACGTGCCACACATCACGATCAGCGCCCATGTGCGCGAGGATGGCCGCCTGGCCATCGACCAGATCAAGGGCAAGCAGAACCGCCCGCCCATCGAGCGCTACCAGGGCGAGGTGCTGGCCTTGCTCAACCAGTTGACCACCTGCGAGGACGCGCCCCCCGACGCGCTGCAGATGGGCATCGTGCGCACGGCCCAGGGCTGGTGCGCCGTGCGCGACGTGGTGCACGAGCAGGACCAGCTGCGCCTGGTGCAGGCCCGGCCCGCACTGGTGCGCGAGCTGCCCGCCCCCTCGCCGCTGGTGCAGTGGCTGGTGGCGGCGCGCGACCCCGCGCTGCTGCAGGGCCTGCCGCTGGCGGCCTCGGTGGCGGCGGCACTGGATGCCGGCGGCACGCAGGCCACGGAGCTCCCGCCATGATCGCCTGGCTGCTCATCGCGCTGGGCTTCTGCCTCGTGGGCTGGCTGGCCTGGCGGCTGCTGCTGTGGGTGCTGGGGCCGTTCCTGCGCTGGTACGGGCGGCCGCGCCTGCGCCGCCAGTATGTGCTGGACGCGCACTGGAGCTGGACCCTGGCCCTGGCCGATCCCATGGCCTTCGCGCGCATCCAGGGCGGCTTCGCCGATGCGCGCATGCCGCGCCTGGCCGATTCGCTGCAGCAGTCCCTGCGCCCGGCCCTGCTGCACCTGCTGGGCCTGCGCAGCGACATGGCCGATGACCAGGTCCGCGCCGCCCTGCCCGCGCAGCTGCGCGAGCGCTGGTTCCGCATGGGCCTGGACGCCCTGCGCCCCGACGATGTCCCGCGCGACGCGATGGCCCTGGCCTGCGCGCGCGTGGCCTTCGCGACGCGCACCGCCGCCCTGCTGGGCTGGCTGGACGAGGCCACGCAGTGGCAGATCCTGCACCACAACGCGCAGCGCGCGGCCGACTGCTTCCACAGCTGGCAGGATTTCGGCAGCGCCTGCGCACGCGGCCGCCATCAATGGGTGGCCCATTCGCGCGCCGACAGCCTGGGGGTGGCCTTCACCGAGGAAGAGGTGGCGCAATGGGTGGCCAACCGCGACCATCCCTGGCACTGGCTGCCCTGGCCGCTGCCGCCACCGCCCATGAAAAAGCCCTGAGGAGCCGGCGCTCATCAGGGCTGTGGATGACCGGAGACCGGGGTCAGAACGGCATCTTGGGCATGCCGCCGCCGCCCAGGCCCTTCATCCCGCCCATCTTCTTCATCATCTTCATCAGGCCGCCGCCCTTCATCTTCTTCATCATGTCCTGCATCTGCTCGAACTCCTTGAGCAGGCGGTTGACCTCCTGGACATGCACGCCGGCACCACCCGCGATGCGCTTCTTGCGCGTGGCCTTGATCAGCTCGGGCTTGCGGCGCTCCAGCGGCGTCATGCTCTGGATGATGCCTTCCTTGCGCTTGATGTCCTTCTCGGCCTTGTCCATGTCCACGGCGCCGGCCTTGGCGGTGAACTGGGCCGGCAGCTTGTCCATGAGGCTCGACAGGCCGCCCATCTGCTTCATCTGCTGCAGCTGCGACAAAAAGTCGTTGAGGTCGAAGCCGTCACCGCTCTTGACCTTGGCGGCCAGCTTCTGAGCGGCCTCGATGTCCACACCGGCCGTGACCTGCTCCACCAGGGCCACGATGTCGCCCATGCCCAGGATGCGGCCCGCATGGCGCTCGGCGTCGAAGACCTCCAGGCCGTCGAGCTTTTCGGAGACACCAGCGAACTTGATCGGCGCGCCCGTGATCTGGCGCACCGACAGCGCGGCACCGCCACGCGAGTCGCCGTCGAGCTTGGTCAGCACGATGCCGGTGAGCGGCAGCGCTTCCTTGAAGGCCCTGGCCGTGTTGATCGCGTCCTGGCCCTGCATGGCATCGACCACGAACAGGGTCTCGACCGGGTTCAGCGCGGCGTGCAGGTCCTTGATTTCCTTCATCAGCACTTCGTCGATGGCCAGGCGGCCGGCCGTGTCGACCAGCAGCACGTCGAAGTAGTGCTTCTTGGCGTAGTCGAGCGCGGCCAGGCCGATCTCGAGCGGCTTCTGCTCGGGCGTGCTCGGGAACCACTCTGCACCGGCCTGCTTCGTCACGGTCTTGAGCTGCTCGATGGCGGCGGGGCGGTACACGTCGCCCGAGACGGTGAGCACCTTCTTCTTGCGCTTTTCGATCAGGTGCTTGGCCAGCTTGGCCGTGGTGGTCGTCTTGCCGGCGCCCTGCAGGCCGGCCATCAGGATCACGGCCGGTGGCTGGGCCGCCAGGTTGATGTCGGAAATGCCCTCGCCCATGGTGGCGGCGAGTTCGCGGTTGACGATGGAGACCAGGGTCTGGCCCGGCTTGAGTGAGCCCAGCACTTCCTGGCCCAGGGCCTTTTCCTTGACGCGGGCAATGAAATCCCGCACGACGGGCAGGGCCACGTCGGCTTCGAGCAGGGCCATGCGCACCTCGCGCAGCATGTCCTGCACGTTGGATTCGGTGATGCGGGCCTGGCCACGCATCTCCTTGACGAGGCGCGTGAGTTTGTCGGTAAGGGCGGAGGCCATAGGGATTGTTCCGGTGTTGCCCACGGGCGATTGGCACGGGTGGGCCCGCCAGGGCGCTGGCGGTGAAGCGAAAGGCAACTAAACTGTGCCCATGATTTTACCCAGTGCTTCTCCCCTGGGCTGGCTGCTCGCGCTTGCCGCAGCGGCCGCCTATGCCATGCCCGCTGCCGCGGCGTCGCGCCTGGGGGCGGCCGGCATGCGCAACGCCCTGCTGCTGGCATGGTTGCTGCACGGGGCCACGCTGGTGCTGGGGCTGTGGAACGAGGCGCCACGCTTCGGCTTTGCGCCGGCCCTGTCGATGACGGCCTGGCTGGTGCTCACGGTGTACGCGGTGGAAAAGCAGCTGTTTCCGCAGATGCAGGCGCGCTGGGTCCTGGCGGTGCTGGGTGCCCTGGCCATCGTGCTGGCGATGGTGTTTCCGGGCCAGCCGCTGCATGTGTCGGCCTCGGCCTGGCTGCCGCTGCACCTGGCGCTGGGCATTGCCTGCTATGGATTGTTCGGCGCCGCCGTGGTGCATGCCTGGCTGATGACACGCGCCGAGCGCCACATCCGCCAGGCAGAAGACCCGCACAGCGGCATTCCGCTGCTCACCCTGGAGCGCCTGACCTTCCGCTTCGTGACGGCCGGCTTCGTGCTGCTCACCGCCACGCTGCTGGCCGGCTGGCTGTTCGGCGACGCCCTCTATGGCCGTGCCTGGCGCTGGGACCACAAGGCGATCTTCTCGCTGATGGCCTGGATCACGTTTGCCACGCTGCTGCTGGGCCGCGCGCGCTTCGGCTGGCGCGGCCGCACCGCGGTGGGCGTGCTCTATGCGGGCGCGGGCCTGCTGCTGCTGGCCTATGTAGGCTCGCGCTTCGTGCTCGAAGTCATCCTGGGCCGCAGCGCATGAAGTACCTCGTTCTGCTGGTGGTGCTGGTGGTGGCCATCGGCATCTGGCGCAGCAACCGCGCCGCGCCCAAGGAAGCCCAGCCCGGCAAGGCCCGCCCCCCGGCGCTGCCCCAGGACATGGTGGCCTGCGCGCACTGCGGCGTGCACGTGCCGCGTGCCGAGGCCCAGATCCAGGGGGAGAGCACCTACTGCAGCCTGGAGCACCTGCGCCTTGGCAAGCCCTGAACCGACGACGCCCATGGCCGATAGCCCGCCGCCGGCCAGCAACCTGCTGGTGACGGTGGACGCGCCTTTCCTGCGCCTGTGGAAGGGCTTCCTGACCGCCCGGGTGATGGTCGCCATCGCCCTGGTCCTGCTGCAGACCCTGGGCCAGGCGGTCAACCAGACGCTGGACCCGGCCACGCTGGCGGTCACCATGGCCTACCTGGTCGCCACCATCCTGATGCGCATCCTGGCACGCCACCGGCCGCCACCACCGGGCACGGGCATGCACTGGCTGCCGTCCATCGGCGTCGACCTGGCCGTGGTCTGCGCCCTGCAGCTGCTGCACTCGGGCGCCCTGAACTACACCCCGCTGTTTGGCCTGCCGATCCTCATGGCGGCCGTGCTGGGCACCCTGACGCTGGCGCTGGGCACCACGGCGGGCGTGACCCTGATGCTGCTGGGCCTGGCCTGGCTGGGCTCGCGCGCAGGGGTCGACGACCCGCAGCGCTACCTGCAAAGCGCCCTCACGGGCACGGGCTACTTCATCGTCTCCTACCTGGTGCACCAGCTCGCCACGCGCCTGGCGCGCGAGCAGGAAGTGGCCCTGCAAAGCCAGATGACGGCGCGTGTGCAGACGCAGGTGAGTGCCCTGGTGATCCAGAACCTCACGGACGGCGTGCTCGTGGTGGACGAAAACGACACCGTGCGCACGGCCAACCCCGCGGCCCTGCAATTGCTTGGCCAGCCGCCGCTGCCGCCGCTGCCCTTTTCGCTAACGCATGCCGCCGCCTGGGATCCCCTGGTGAAGCTGGCGCGCCGCACCTTCCGCCAGGAGATGCCCCAGACCGCCGATGCGGACCTGCTGCACCCCGGCGAAAGCCCCACCGGGCTGCATGTGCGCACCTGGCTGACCTCCTCGCGCACCCTGGCGCGCGAGGCCGGCAGCGAGCGGTTGTGCGTGATGTTCCTGCACGACCTGCGCGAGATGCAGGCGCGTCTGCGCACCGAGAAGCTGGCCGCGATGGGCCGCATGTCGGCCGCCGTGGCGCACGAGATCAGGAACCCCCTGGCGGCCATCGTCCAGGCCAATGCGCTGCTGGAGGAGGACCTCACGGACCCCGGCCAGAAGCGCCTGGCGCACATGGTGCAGCAGAACGCGGAACGCCTGGCACGCATTGCCGAGGAGGTGCTGGACATCGCCCGCGTGCAGCACCAGATCAGCCATTCGCCCGCCTCCACCCTGCAACTGGACGCAGCCGTGTCCCAGGTCTGGAACGACTGGCAAGGCCAGGACCCGGCACAGCGCCGCGGGCTGGTGGCCCTGGGTGCGGGCGATGCGCATGTGGAGTTCGACCCCGAGCACCTGCGCCGCGTGCTGGTGAACCTGCTTGACAATGCCCTGCGCTACCGGGGCCCCGAACTGGACTCGCTGTGCATCACCACGCGCACCAGCATCACCGGCCAGATCAGCCTGCAGGTCTGGAGCGATGGGGCGCCCATGGACAAGTCCGTGGAACGCCACCTGTTCGAGCCCTTCTTCTCGTCCGAAAGCCGCTCCAGCGGCCTGGGCCTGTACATCTGCCGCGAGCTGTGCCAGCGCCATGGCGCCTCGATCGGCTACCAGCGGGTCGTGCGCCTGACCCAGCGTGGCGAAACCGGCGGCAATGCATTTACGGTAGGCTTTCGGCGCACTACCCGCCCTTCCGAGCCGGCCTCCCTGTTCGACACCATCGTGGTCTGAAAGCCTTTTTCTTCTGCCCCCATGAACGCCCCTGCTGCTTCCATCCTTGTCGTGGACGACGAGCCCGATCTGCGCACGCTCTACGAACTCACGCTGCTGCGCGAAGGCTACCGCGTGGAAACGGCCGCCAGCGTGCAGGAGGCGCGCGAGCAGCTCAAGGCCCACCGCTTCGACGCCGTGATCACCGACATGCGCCTGCCCGACGGCTTCGGCATGGAGCTGCTGCAGGACCTGCGCGACCAGCAGCGCAAGGAGCGCTGCGTGGTCATGACGGCCTATGGCTCGGCCGAGAACGCCGTGGAAGCCCTGCGCTCGGGCGCCTTCGACTACCTGACCAAGCCAGTGGACTTGAAGCAGTTCCGCTCGGTCGTGGCCTCGGCCATCCAGGGCACGGGGGGCGTGCCCGCGCCGCGCGCCTCGCGCACCCCGGGCGGGCGCGCAGGTGGCGGTAGCGGTACGGTCGATGCCCAGGCCTCGTCCTCGGCGCTGGACCGGCTGGTCGGCGAGTCGGCCGCCATGCGCAATGTCAAGCAGCGCGTGGCCAAGGTCGCACGCGGCATGGCGCCGGTGCTGATCCACGGCGAGTCGGGCACCGGCAAGGAGCTCGTCGCCCAGGCACTGCACGCCAGCAGCCAGCGCGCCGATGGCCCCTGGGTGGCCGTGAACTGCGGCGCCATTCCCGAGAACCTGCTCGAGGCCGAGTTCTTCGGCGCGCGCAAGGGCTCCTACACCGGCGCCAGCCAGGACCGGGACGGCTACTTCCAGGCTGCGCGCGGGGGCACCTTGTTCCTCGACGAGATCGGCGACCTGCCGCTGGCCATGCAATCGAAGCTGCTGCGCGCCATCCAGGAGCGCAGCGTGCGCGCCCTGGGCTCCACGCAGGAGGAGACGGTGGACGTGCGCATCGTGAGCGCCACGCACCGCGACCTGGCGGCCGACGTGCAGAGCGGCCGCTTCCGCCAGGACCTGTACTACCGCCTGAATGTGATCGAGGTCGTGATCCCGCCGCTGCGCGAGCGGCGCGAGGACCTGCCGGCCCTGTGCCGGGCCCTGCTCGCGCGCATCGCGCAGGACTCGGGCATGCCCGTGCCGGCCCTCACCGAGCACGCGATCCAGGCCATTGCCGCCCACCCGCTGACCGGCAACGTGCGCGAGCTCGAGAACCTGCTGCACCGCGCCGTGGCGCTGAGCGAAGGGGACGAGCTGCACGTGGACGGCGTGGCACCCCCGGCGGGCAGCGCAGCCCCCGACCGCGCTGAGCACATGCTGCCGCCGGATGCCGCGGCCTTCGCACCATTGGCCGCGCCGGACGCGCGCGATGCCGACGGTGCCCCGGCCCTCCCCACCGCCGGCTTGGCCGCCAGCCCGGCGATGCCGGGCGCCAGCACGCCCCTGCCCAGCGACCTGCAGGCTTGGCTGGACCAGCAGGAGCGCGACATCCTGGTGCGCGCACTGCGCGAGGCGGGGTTCAACCGCACGGCCACGGCGGCGCGCCTGGGCATCAGCCTGCGCCAGATCCGCTACCGCATCGCGCGCCTGAACATCGCCGTACCCAATGACCAGGACGCCCATGACGACGCTGGCTGACGCAGCCGGTGCCGGCGGCTCCGCCTGGGAGCAGGGCTGGCACCGGTCGGCCGTGCGCCACCCCTCGCCCAACTACGGCCCGCGCCCGCCAGCGGCACAGATCGACCTGATCGTGGTGCACTCCATCAGCCTGCCTCCGGGCGAGTACGGGGGCCCGGCCGTGCGCCAGCTGTTCACCAACACGCTCGACTGGGATGCGCACCCCTATTACCAGGGCATCCGCGGCCTCACGGTGTCCGCGCACTTCTTCATCGAGCGCACCGGGGTGCTCTGGCAGTTCGTGGACTGCGACCAGCGCGCCTGGCATGCCGGGCCCTCAGCCTACCGCGGCCGCGCGCAATGCAACGACGATTCCATCGGCATCGAGCTCGAAGGCCTTGAGGGCGAGCGCTTCGAGGCCGCCCAGTACGCCACCCTGGCCCGGCTGTGCCGCGACATCGCGCTGCGCTATCCGATCGCCCACCTGGCCGGCCACGAGCACATTGCCCCAGGGCGCAAGCACGATCCCGGCGCGGGTTTCGACTGGGCCGCCGTGCAGCAGTCCCTGGCCTGGCCGGCGGAGCGCTTTCCTCCCGAAACCCGGCCGGCGAGCGCCATCGGCGATTGATCCGCCGGGCATGGCGCCTTGCCCCCCAAGGGCGGTGCCGGGACGCCACACCCGCAAATATTTTTTTGTGCGAATGCACAAATCCACGGCGCCAGTGCGCACGCGGCCTGCCGCGCAAAACCCCGCCGCATGGCGCGCGGTTGCACGGTTTTTTCAGGCATCCATCGCGCGCATGGCGGGTTCGCAGCAGGTCCGTGCAGGCGCTTTATCCCTGGTGACACATGCTGTTTCGGAATTTGGGGTCGCCAGCGGCGGTACACTACAGGTAGCGTATTGAACGCGACAGACACACCATATATAGTGTGCGCCAGACGAGAAGCTGGCGCATCGCTTCTCTCCCCGGCGGCACCGAAAGCCGCCCGCACATCCCAGACAGCACCCAAAAAGAGGACATCCATGCAAGCTGCTTTGAACACGCCTTCGTCCACCACCCGCCCCGCATCCACGGATGCACCCGAGGCGGCTTCTGCACCGGAGGGCACGAACCCCACGTTCGCCCACTACCAGATCATCCGCCGCAATGGCGCCGTGGTCCCGTTCGAGCCGCAGAAGATTGCCGTGGCGATGATGAAGGCGTTTCTGGCAGTGCACGGCACCCAGGGTGCCGCGTCGGCCAGCGTGCGCGAAGTGGTGGACACGCTGACCCAGAACGTCGCCCGCGCCCTGGCGCGCTCGCGCCCTGGCGGCGGCACCTTCCATATTGAAGACGTGCAGGACCAGGTGGAACTGGTGCTGATGCGCGGTGGCCACCACGAAGTGGCCCGCGCCTACGTGCTGTACCGCGAAAGCCGCACCCAGGAGCGTGCCCGCCATATCGAACAGGAAGCCCAGGCCGCTCCCGCCCCGGCACTGCACGTGCTGGACGGCGACAAGCGCGTGGTGCTGGACCTGGTGCGCCTGCGGGGCCTGATCGAGTCGGCCTGCGTGAACCTGGGCGCCGACGTGTCGGCCCAGCCCATCGTGGCCGAGACCATGCGCAACCTGTACGACGGCGTCCCCATGGACGAGGTCTACAAGGCCTCCATCCTGGCAGCCCGCACGCTGATCGAAAAGGACCCCGACTACACCTACGCCACCGCACGCCTGCTGCTGCACACCATCGTGCGCGAAGTGCTGGGCCGCGAGGTCACCCAGGCCGAAATGGGCCAGAGCTACGTGGAGTACTTCCCGCAGTTCATTCAGAAGGGCGTGGACAACGAGCTGCTGGACCCGCGCCTGCTGACGTTCGACCTGGCCCGCCTGGGCGCCGCCCTCAATGCCGACCGCGACCTGCAGTTCGACTACCTGGGCCTGCAGACCCTGTACGACCGCTACTTCCTGCACGTGCGCAAGACCCGCATCGAGCTGCCCCAGTGCTTCTTCATGCGCGTGGCCATGGGTCTGTCGCTCAACGAAGCCGACCGTGAAGCCCGTGCCATCGAGTTCTACGAGATCCTCTCGAGCTTCGACTTCATGTCCAGCACGCCCACGCTGTTCAACAGCGGCACGCTGCGTTCGCAGCTGTCCTCGTGCTACCTGACCACCGTGCCCGACCACCTCGAAGGCATCTACGACTCCATCAAGGAAAACGCGCTGCTGTCCAAGTTCGCCGGCGGCCTGGGCAACGACTGGACCCGCGTGCGTGCTCTGGGCTCGCACATCAAGGGCACGAACGGCGAATCGCAGGGCGTGGTGCCCTTCCTCAAGGTGGTCAACGACACGGCCGTGGCCGTGAACCAGGGCGGCAAGCGCAAGGGCGCTGTCTGCACCTACCTGGAAACCTGGCACCTGGATATCGAGGAGTTCCTGGAGCTGCGCAAGAACACCGGCGATGACCGCCGCCGCACGCACGACATGAACACGGCCAACTGGATCCCCGACCTGTTCATGCGCCGCGTGATGGAAAAGGGCACCTGGACCCTGTTCTCGCCCTCCGACGTGCCCGACCTGCACGACCTGTTCGGCACCGCCTTCGAGAAGGCTTACGTGGCCTATGAAGCACGGGCTGCACGCGGCGAGATCAAGCCCTCCAAGACGGTGCAGGCCACCGACATGTGGCGCAAGATGCTGACCATGCTGTTCGAGACCGGCCATCCCTGGATCACCTTCAAGGATGCCTGCAATGTGCGCTCGCCCCAGCAGCACGCCGGCGTGGTGCACTCATCCAATCTGTGCACCGAGATCACGCTGAACACCAGCGACACCGAGACCGCGGTCTGCAACCTGGGTTCCGTGAACCTGCTGCAGCACTTGAAGGACGGCCAGATCGACCACGCCAAGCTGCGCAAGACCATCACCGTTGCCATGCGCATGCTGGACAACGTGATCGACATCAACTACTACGCGGTCAACAAGGCGCGTGACTCCAACCTGCGCCACCGCCCCGTGGGCCTGGGCCTGATGGCTTTCCAGGACAGCCTGTACGAACTGCGCATTCCCTACGCTTCGCAAGCGGCCGTGGAGTTCGCCGACAAGTCGATGGAAGCCATCTGCTACTACGCCTACTGGGCCTCGACCGAGCTGGCCAAGGAACGTGGCCAGTACACGAGCTACAAGGGTTCGCTGTGGGACCAGGGCATCCTGCCCCTGGATACGCTGGACATGCTGGCCACGGCACGCGGCGGCTATGTCGAGGTGGACCGCTCGGCCACGCTGGACTGGGATGCGCTGCGCAAGAAGATCGCCCAGGACGGCATGCGCAACTCCAACTGCGTCGCCATCGCCCCCACCGCGACCATCTCCAACATCATCGGCGTGGACGCATCGATCGAGCCCTCGTTCGGCAACCTGTCGGTCAAGTCCAACCTCTCGGGCGAGTTCACCGTGATCAACGGCGGCCTGGTGCGCGACCTCAAGCGCCTGGGCCTGTGGGACGACGTGATGATCATGGACCTCAAGCACTTCAAGGGTTCGCTGCACCCCATCGACCGCGTGCCGCAGGACATCAAGGCCCTGTACTCGACCGCCTTCGAAGTCGACTCGCAGTGGCTGGTGGAAGCCGCATCGCGCCGCCAGAAGTGGATCGACCAGGCGCAGAGCCTGAACATCTACATGGCCGGCGCATCGGGCAAGAAGCTCGACGACACCTACAAGCTGGCCTGGCTGCGCGGCCTGAAGACCACCTACTACCTGCGCACGCAGAGCGCCACGCACGTGGAGATGAGCACCGTGAACACGCGCCAGCTCAACTCCGTGTCGTCGGGCAGCGATGCCGGCGCGGCACAGGCAGCACCTGCCAAGCCCAGTGCGATGGAAGTGGCCGCAGCGGCGGCTGCCGCACAGGCTGCGGCACTGCCTGCCACCGACATCAAGTTCTGCGCGATCGATGATCCAACCTGCGAGGCCTGCCAGTAAGGCCCCATGAAGCGGCGCGCATGAGGACCCATGCACGCCGCTTCGGTGCTGTGAAGCAACAAAACGTTGCTGCACAACGCTGCGGTGCTTTCCTTTTTGCAGCACTGCTTTCATAATCCGAACACTGGAAAATCTATGTTGTCCTGGGACGAAGAAGTCAAGCCCTCATCGCAAAATCAACTGGACGGTGGACTGAACAAAAGCCACCCGGCGGAACAGTCGCCTTTGTCTTTCCAGACCCCCTCTCTTCAGGAAGTGCATGCGTCGATGACTGCATCCGCAGCACCGCAAGCGGCCCCTGCCGCAGCACCCGCGCACCGCCGCGTGAACGCTGCCGACAAGCGCATCATCAACGGCCAGACCGACGTCAACCAACTGGTGCCGTTCAAGTACAAGTGGGCCTGGGAAAAGTATCTCGCCACCTGCGCCAACCACTGGATGCCACAGGAAGTGAACATGACGCGCGACATCGCGTTGTGGAAGGACCCCAACGGCCTGACCGATGACGAGCGCCGCATCATCAAGCGCAACCTCGGCTTCTTCGTGACCGCCGACTCGCTGGCCGCCAACAACATCGTGCTGGGCACCTACCGCCACATCACCGCGCCCGAGTGCCGCCAGTTCCTGCTGCGCCAGGCCTTCGAGGAAGCGATCCACACGCATGCCTACCAGTACATCGTGGAGTCGCTGGGCCTCGATGAAGGCGAGATCTTCAACGCCTACCTGGAAGTGCCCTCGATCCGCGACAAGGACCAGTTCCTGATCCCCTTCATCGAGGCGATCATGGACCCCAACTTCCACACCGGCACCTTCGAGACCGACCAGACGCTGCTCAAGTCGCTGATCGTCTTCGCCTGCCTGATGGAAGGCCTGTTCTTCTACGTGGGCTTCACGCAGATCCTGGCGCTGGGCCGCCAGAACAAGATGACCGGCGCGGCCGAGCAGTACCAGTACATCCTGCGCGACGAGTCCATGCACTGCAATTTCGGCATCGACCTGATCAACCAGCTCAAGCTGGAGAACCCGCACCTGTGGACCGCAGAGTTCAAGGCCGAAATCAAGGCTTTGTTCATGAAGGCCGTGGAGCTCGAGTACCGCTACGCCGAAGACACCATGCCACGTGGCGTGCTGGGCATGAACGCATCGATGTTCAAGGGCTATCTGCGCTACATCGCGAACCGCCGCGCCACCCAGATCGGCCTGGAGACGCTGTTCCCCAACGAAGAAAATCCATTCCCCTGGATGAGCGAGATGATCGACCTGAAGAAGGAGCGCAACTTCTTCGAGACGCGCGTCATCGAGTACCAGTCGGGTGGCGCCTTGTCCTGGGACTAGCCTCGCAGGTGCACGCACGCCATGGATCCCCACACCACGCCCTGCACGGACAACGCCCAAGCGCGTTGCCGTGCAGGGCGTTCCCGTGTTCATGGAGATGGGGTACGCCCCATCTCCATGGATCGCTTCATGTCCACTGTAGACACGAAGTGCTCTTTGCAAATTGACTCAAGGAGAACATGATGGCAACTGCGAAAAAACCCGCTGCAAAGAAGGCAGCTCCCGCGAAGAAGGCTGTAGCTGCAAAGCCAGCAGCCAAGAAGGCCGCTCCTGCCAAGAAGGCAGCAGCACCAGCCAAGAAGGCCGCTCCTGCCAAGAAGGCAG
>NZ_JBWKPP010000005.1:0-227195 GCF_059418305.1 Acidovorax sp. GW821-FHT09B03 | reverse complement strand
GGCAGCAGCACCAGCCAAGAAGGCCGCTCCCGCCAAGAAGGCAGCAGCACCAGCCAAGAAGGCCGCTCCCGCCAAGAAGGCAGCAGCACCAGCCAAGAAGGCCGCTCCCGCCAAGAAGGCAGCAGCACCTGCCAAGAAGGCTGCCGCTCCTGCCAAGAAGGCAGCTGCGCCCAGCAAGAAGGCTGCCGCTCCTGCCAAGAAGGCCGTAGCCGCCAAGAAGGCCGCCCCTGCACCCGCCAAAAAGGCAGCTCCTGCCAAGAAAGCGGCCAAGGCCCCAGCCCCTGCGCCAGCTGCAGCCGCAGCCGCTCCCGCAGCGCAGACCACGCTGAACCCTCAGGCAGCATGGCCCTTCCCCACGGGCACCAAGCCGTAAGTCTCTGGCTTACGCGCTTCGCGCTCAACCCGGTGCTTCGGCACCGGGTTTTTTTATGCCCGAACGGAAAGCACAGGATGCGCCTCCTGCACCGTGCGTGGCACCGGCACAGCGACGCAATCCATCAGGCATCCATTGCACTGCGCGCCACCCGCGGCGCATGAAACTGGTGCGCCATGGCCAGTGCCCCCCGCGCAAGGGCCGCCCCGCCGCATATGCGGCGCTTCGCTTGCGTGCGCTGGGGGCCGTCCCCCCCCAGATTGCGAAGCAAACTGAGAGAGGCGTGAAGGCGCGCAGCGCCTCCGGGGGCACTTCAACTCACGCGGGCTGGAAGTCCAGCGTGTAGCTTTGCGGACCGCGCTGCGCGATCTTGAGGGCTCCGACCCGGTTGCCCAGTTCCGCACACTTCACCAACGACCAGCCGCGCTCCAGGCCGAACAGCAGCGCACCGCGCCAGGCATCGCCGCAACCCGTGGGGTCCACGACAGCGGCCGGCACCACGGCGGGCACCAGCGTCTTCTCGCCCTTGACCCATACCTCGCAGCCCTCGCCACCCAGCGTCACCACCAGGCCGTCGACGCGCTGCGAGATCTCGGCCAGGCTCCAGCCCGTGCGTTCGCTGAGCATCTTGCCTTCGTAGTCATTGACGGTGACCCAGGTGGCCTGTTCGATGAAGCGCGAGAGCTCGGCGCCGTTGAACATGGGCAGGCCCTGGCCAGGATCGAAGACAAAGGGAACACCGGCCGCCACCAGCTGCGCCGAATGTTCGAGCATGGCATCGCGGCCATCGGGCGCGATGATGGCCAGGCGGATGCCATCGCCGGACTCGATGCGGTTGGCATGGGCCTGCATCATGGCGCCGGGGTGGAAGGCCGTGATCTGGTTGTTGTCGCGGTCGGTCATGATCATGGCCTGGGCGGTGTGGACGTCTTCCACCTGGCCCACGAAGCGCCGGCTGATGCCCAGGGTGTCCAGGCGCTGCAGGTAATCGGCACCATCGCTGCCCAGCATGGCCATGGGCAGGGGCTCGCCGCCCAGCAGCTTCAGGCTGTAGGCGATGTTGCCGGCGCAGCCGCCGAAGTCGCGGCGCAGCGAGGGCACGAGGAAAGACACGTTGAGGATGTGCAGCTGCTCGGGCAGGATCTGCTCGGCAAAACGGCCCTCGAAGGTCATGATGGTGTCGAACGCCAGGGAACCGCAGATGAGGGCAGCCATAGTAGGAAGAAGGTAGAGAGAGGGTTGGAGGAAGGAAAGGCCCCTGTCCGGCGGGATCAGGGATAGAAGGTCATCACCCGGTAGCCCGACACCCGCGAGGCGGCCGAGGTCACCACCACCGAGACCGAGGTGCTCCACTCGCCGCGCGCCGCCAGCTCGACCGGCGCTGCGAGGTCGGCCGGCAGCAGCACGCGCCGCAGCACAGGCTGGTCCTGGGCGTCGGTGAGCGTCAACTCCACCGCTGGCATTTCCAGCGGTATCTCGGCACGGCTCTTGACGGTGAGCGCCAGCACATAGCCATCGCCGCGCGCCTTGTTGAAGGACGAGCTGTCGATCACCAGGTCGGCAATCTGGCGCTGGGGGGCCAGCGCGCAACCCACATGCGCGCACAGCTGCTGCAGCCAGGGCCGCGAGCGGCTGTCCATCGCGGCGATGCGGTTGCGCTCGTGCACGGCGACCTGCAGGGCCAGCACCCCGAGCAGGAGAACCAGCACCAGCGCCAGCACGCTGCGCACCAGCGGCCGGCGCCAGAAGGCCTTGCGCCGCGCAGCCCGCACGAAGCTCACTTCCTCGGCACCGGAATGGCCGGCCGGCAGCTCGTCGTCTTCGTCGGCGTCCAGGGCCGCCGCCGCTGCAGGCCCGCGCGCGCCGCTGGCAACATCAGGTCGGGCGGGTGCCGATGCCGGAAAGACCGGATCGGGCATCAGCTCGAAATCCGCATCGGCGGGAAAGGGCGTCACGGAGTCGGAAAACCCGCTGGTGGACGATGGCGAAGCCACGGGCGTGCGCCGTGGCCCAGGTTCGGGCACCGCGTCGACATGGCCGAACAGCGGCACGCCGTCATCGTGGTCGTCGTCCTCTTCGTCCGGCACCAGGAAATCGCGCTGCGCCGCCGGGACGGCCGGCGGCAGGTCCAGGGACGGATAGGCACCCCCATCGCCCGGGCCCTCGGGCAGGGACATGATCTCCGTGTCCGGGCCATCGTCGCCGTAGCCGTCACGATCGACCGCAGGCAGGGAATCGGAAAAATCCGCCACCGGCAGTTCGTAGCCGGCAGGCAGCGCCATGCCCTCGGCGGCCGGATCCACCACCTCCCTGGGCCGTGCCGCCGGGCTCGCCACCGGGGCCAGGTCGGCCAGCAGCGAGGCGGCCAGGCCGGGCAGCACACGGCTCTCCTCGCGCGGCGGCGGGGGGACGAACGCGGCGGCGGCAGCAGCAGGCGGCACCGCCGCCGCGGGTGGCGTGGCGGGTACCGGGGGCGCCAGCGGCGCAACCGGCACCACAGGAGCCAGCGGCACAAGGGGGGCCAGGGGCGCCAGCGGCACCGGGGCACGCCAGCCAAAGGTCTGCAAGGGCTCCAGGCTCAGCCCATCGGCACCGGGTGCCACCGCGGGCGGGCGCGTGGCCGACAGGAACGCCGGAACCGTGGGGGCGGGGATATCGAACGCCTCGCCGACCCGGGCGCCGGAGGAGCCCGCCGCAGACGCAGCAGGGGCCACGGGCGAAGGCATGGCCGGCACCGGCGCCGGGACAGGTGCCGCTGGCTGGGCCACGGCACGGCCCGCAGCAGGCCGGGGCGCGGGCGGGTCGAACACGCCCCAGGCGCCCCGCTCTTCGGCGGGCCGGGACACGACCACGGGTGGTGGGCGCGTGTCGGTGAGCGACACGTCGGGCAGCATCGGCGGAGGCGGCGCAGCCACCAGGTAGGCCGCCGCATCGAACACCTCCTTGCACTGCCCGCAGCGCACCCAGCCTTCGGAAATGCGCAACTGGTCGGCGACCACCTTGAATTGGGTCGCGCAGGCCGGGCAGCGTGTGATCTGGCTCATCTGCGGTCGATTGTAGGGTGCGGCATGTACCGCCCCGCACCTGGCATCAGCGCGATGCCGTCATGAGGATCCAGCCGTCCTCGGTGTCCGCCACCTCGAGCTTCACCCAGGGTGCGTAGGCCTCCTTGAGCTCGTCCGCCTGACGGGCCAGGATGCCGGCCAGCACCAGGTGGCCGCCGGGCGCCACGTGGTTGCACAGCAGGGGCGCCAGCACGCGCAGCGGCGTGGCCAGGATGTTGGCCAGCACGGTATGGTACTGGCCGCTGGCCTTGTCGGGCAGGCCGGCGCGCAGTTGCACGCCATTGGCCTGCGCATTCAAGACCGTCGATTCGACCGCCGCCGTGTCGATGTCCACCGCATCGATGTCGGTGGCACCGAACTTGGCCGTGCCGATGGCCAAGATGCCCGAGCCGCAACCGTAGTCGAGCACGCGGCCGAAGGCGGCTGCGCCCTCGCCAGTTGCGCCCTTGCGGGCGATCCAGCGCAGGCACATGCGCGTCGTGGGGTGGGTGCCGGTGCCGAAGGCCAGGCCCGGGTCCAGACGGATGCTGCGCACGGCCGCGGCCGGCAGCTCGTGCCAGGTGGGCACGATCCAGAAATCGGGCGTGATGTCCACGGGCGCGAACTGCGACTGGGTGAGCCGCACCCAGTCCTGGTCGGCCACCTCGGCCACGCCCAGCACCTGGCAACCCTCGAAGAAGTCCTGCACCGACAGCAGTTGCTGCGCCTCGACAGCGGCCTCGCGCGTGGGGAACAGGGCCACCACACGGCTGCGCTGCCAGCCATCCTTGGGTGGCGGCATGCCGGGCTCGCCGAACAGGGCCTGCTCGGCATCGGTCTGCGCGTCGGCATCTTCGACCGAGACGCTGAGCGCGTCCAGCGCGTCCAGCGCGTCACTGACCGGCTCGATCCGGTCTTCGGGGCACATCAGCATCAGCTCGAACATGGGCACAGGCCTCTCAGAAAAAATGAAATGCCGGCCCCCGTTGCCAGGGGCCAGCATGTGGATCAAACGACGGGAAGGCCGCTCAACGTTTGTGTTGGGACAGCCACTCTTCCAGGTAGTGGATGTTGGTGCCGCCGGCCATGAACTTGGCGTCCACCATCAGCTCGCGGTGCAGCGGCACATTGGTGTTGATGCCTTCGATCACGGTCTCCGACAGCGCCGTGCGCATGCGCGCCAGCGCCTGTTCGCGCGTATCGGCGTGCACGATGATCTTGCCGATCATCGAGTCGTAGTTCGGCGGCACGAAGTAGTTGGTGTAGGCATGCGAGTCCACGCGCACACCGGGCCCGCCCGGTGGATGCCAGGTGGTGATGCGCCCTGGTGAGGGGGTGAACTTGTATGCATCTTCCGCGTTGATGCGGCACTCGATGGCATGGCCCCGGATCTCGATCTGGCGCTGGGTGAAGGGCAGCTTCTCGCCGGCGGCGACCATGATCTGCGTGCGCACGATATCCACGCCCGTGATCCATTCGGTCACCGGGTGCTCCACCTGCACGCGCGTGTTCATCTCGATGAAGTAGAACTCGCCGTTTTCGTAGAGGAACTCGAAGGTGCCCGCACCGCGGTAGCCGATCTTCTTGCACGCAGCAACGCAGCGCTCGCCGATCTTCTCGATCAGCTTGCGCGGGATGCCCGGGGCCGGCGCCTCCTCGATCACCTTCTGGTGGCGCCGCTGCATGGAGCAGTCGCGCTCGCCCAGGTAGACCGCATTGCGGTGCTTGTCGGCCAGGATCTGGATCTCGATGTGGCGCGGATTCTGGAGGAACTTCTCCATGTACACCGCAGGATTGCCGAACGCAGCCCCGGCCTCGGCCTTGGTCATCTGCACGGCATTGACCAGCGCGGCCTCGGTGTGCACCACGCGCATGCCGCGGCCACCACCGCCGCCGGCGGCCTTGATGATCACGGGATAGCCCACGGCCTTGGCGATGCGGCGGATCTGCACCGGGTCTTCGGGCAGCTCGCCCTCGGAGCCGGGCACGCAGGGCACGCCCGCACGGATCATGGCCTGCTTGGCCGAGACCTTGTCGCCCATGATGCGGATCGACTCGGGCGTGGGGCCGATGAACTGGAAGCCGCTCTTTTCCACGCGCTCGGCGAAGTCGGCGTTCTCGGACAGGAAGCCGTAGCCGGGGTGGATGGCTTCGGCATCGGTCACTTCGGCGGCCGAGATGATGGCCGGCATGTTGAGGTAGGACAGGGGCGAGGGCGCGGGGCCGATGCACACCGCCTCTTCGGCCAGCTTGACGTACTTGGCGTCGCGGTCGGCCTCGGAATAGACCATCACGGCCTTCACGCCCAGCTCATGGCAGGCGCGCTGGATCCGCAAGGCGATCTCGCCCCGGTTGGCAACAAGGATCTTCTTGAACATGCGCGCCTTATTCGATCACGAACAGCGGTTGTCCGTATTCCACGGCCTGGCCGTTCTCGCCCAGGATGCGGGTGACCGTGCCCGACTTGTCGGCCTCGATCTCGTTGAGGATCTTCATGGCCTCGATGATGCAGATGGTCTCGCCTTCCTTGACCTGGCTGCCGATCTCGACGAAGGCCTTGGCGCCGGGGCTGGACGAACGGTAGAAGGTGCCGACCATGGGCGACTTGACCACATGGCCTGCGGGCGCGGCCGGGGCCGGCGCGGGCAGTTCGGCCACGGGGGCGGCTGCAGCCTGGGCAGGGGCGGGAGCCTGCTGCATCGGCGCTGGTACATACTGCTGGACCACGGCGCCGCCGCTCTTGACGATACGGACCTTGCCCTCGGCTTCCGTGATTTCGAGTTCGGACACATTCGACTCGGAGACGAGGTCGATGAGGGTTTTGAGTTTTCGCAGATCCATGAAAGCTCCAACGGCTAAAAACTGAACAGGGCGCGAATTTACTCCAAATTCGGCCTATGCCCGTCTTTGGGCCACAATTTTGATGAACGCCAGAGCGTCGAAGGGCCATTCAGGCCTGGAATAAAGGGCCTCGAAGGCCCGCCCCGCCTAGCGCAGGGCCGACCACTGCTGCAGATCCTGCGCCGTGACCTGGCCCATTTTACGGTGCAGCACCCGGCCTTCCCCGCCCAGCACCACCGTGAAAGGCAGGCCGCCGGTGAGGTTTCCGAGCGAGCGACCCAGGTCGGTGCCCTGCATGCCGGCCAGTCCGACGGGGAATTCCAGCGGTAGCCTGGCCAGGAACTTGCGCACCGAAGACGGCTGATCGATGGCCAGGGCCACCACCTGCCAGCCTTTGGGCGCCTGTTCGCGGTAGAAGGCATTGAGCATGGGGAGCTCTTCGACGCAGGGAGCGCACCAGGTGGCCCAGAAGTTGATGAGCAGCGGCTTGCCCAGGAAGCGCTGCAGCGCCAGGGTGGCCCCGTCCGGCGTCTCGAACTCCAGGGCCCACAGGGCCTTTTCGGCCCCACTGTCCATGGCATGGGGCTGGAACTTCCACCACGCCACGCCTGCGCCGCCCACGGCGGCCGCGCCGGCCACGCCCGCATACAGCCAGCGGCGGCGGGCAGGATCGGCGGGAGTGGCGGAGGCTGCGGGCTGGGATATCTCGGGAGCGGGGGTCGTCATGGAGCAGGGGATTCCGTATCTTGGAGCAGGTGGCGCACGGCCGTGATGTCACCGCGGGGGGAGCGCCCCTTGGCATCGGGCCGCAGCGCACCGCGCAGGTCATCGAGGTCGTAGATCAGCAGATGGACCCCGATGATCTCACCCAGTTCCGGCGATTTGCTGCCCAGGCTCAGCGCCTCGACCGATTCGCCATGGAAGCCGGACACCGTGCGCGGTTCATAGTCCACATGGTGGTCGATGAGCGCAATTTCGGCCGACTTGGAGTCATCGCAGAACAACTGCAGGTAAATATCCGACAGGCGCGTGGCCGTGCCATGCCACACGGCGCCACCCAGGTGGGGCCTGAAAGCCGCCATGCGCTCCATCCAGACCAGGGCCAGCTGGCGCAAAGCACGCAGCTCGCGTGGCTGGGTATCGGCGCAGAACAGGGCAATGTACTCGCGCACGGCCTCCTCCACCTGGTCGTTGCCGGGCAGTGCCGTGCGGGCAGGCAAGCCCATTTCGCGCAGCGCACGGCGCTTGGCGGGGCCCCACTCCATCCCTTCCTCGACGACGATGCGGGCGGTGGTATTGGCGATTTCGGCACTCAGAGGTGTGTTCATGGCGCAAACCAGGCAGTGGAGGCTCCATTGTGGCGCGAACGCGCTTTCGGGGTCGTCCACATGCCCCCACAGCAGCGCTGCCCACAGGGCCATGGCGCTCGCAGGACTATCAATTTCATAGCTCCCCAGGCAGGCCGCCCCTGCTGCGCGAGGCCCCTGGTTTGAAAAGTAGAATCGTCGACCATGCATATACACATACTGGGCATCTGCGGCACCTTCATGGGCGGCCTCGCGGCCCTGGCCCGCGAAGCGGGCCACCGGGTCACAGGCTGCGACGCGGGCGTCTACCCCCCCATGAGCGACCAGTTGCGCGCCCTGGGGATCGAGCTGATCGAAGGCTTCGGCCCGGAGCAGCTGGGCCTGGAACCCGACATGTTCGTGGTCGGCAATGTGGTCAGCCGGGTGCGACTGGCCGATGGCACGCCCAAATTTCCGCTGATGGAGGCCATCCTGGAGGCCGGCCTGCCCTATACCAGCGGCCCCCAGTGGCTGGCCGAGCAGGTGCTGCAGGGCCGGCATGTGCTGGCCGTGGCCGGCACGCACGGCAAGACCACCACCACCTCGATGCTGGCCTGGATACTGGAGAGCGCAGGCCAGCAGCCCGGTTTCCTGATCGGCGGGGTGCCGCTGAACTTCGGCGTCTCGGCACGCCTGGGCGCGGCCGCACGGCCGCACGCCGGTGACGGGGCGCTGGGCACCAGCCCGCTGTTCGTGATCGAGGCCGACGAGTACGACACGGCCTTCTTCGACAAGCGCAGCAAGTTCGTGCACTACCGGCCACGCACGGCGGTGCTGAACAACCTGGAGTTCGACCACGCCGACATCTTCGACGACCTGGCCGCCATCGAGCGCCAGTTCCACCACCTGGTGCGCACCGTGCCGCCCTCGGGCCGCGTGGTGGTCAACGGGCTGGAGGAAAGCCTGGCGCGCGTGCTGCACGCCGGCTGCTGGAGCAGCGTGAGCAGCTTCGGCACGGCGGTGGGGGATTTCTCGGCCGTGGGCGAGCCCCATGCCTTCGACGTGGTGCAGCAGGGCCGCACCGTGGCGCGCGTGGAGTGGCCGCTGACCGGCGTGCACAACCAGCTCAATGCACTGGCCGCCATCGCCGCCGCCCACCACGTGGGCGTGGCGCCCGAACAGGCAGCGCGGGCATTGGGTCAGTTCCAGAACGTCAAGCGCCGCATGGAACTGCGCGGCACGGTGAACGGCATCGCGGTGTACGACGATTTCGCCCACCACCCGACGGCGCTGCGCACCACGCTCGACGGCCTGCGCCGCAGCCTCCCGGCCGGCGCGCGCATCCTGGCGGTGTTCGAGCCGCGCAGCAACACCATGAAGCTCGGCGCCATGAAGAGCCAGTTGCCCTGGGCACTGGAGCCCGCTGACCTGGCCTTCTGCCACACTGCCGGGCTGGACTGGGACGCGGCCGAGGCCCTCGCCCCCCTGGGCGTGGGGCCGGGTCAGCGGGCGCAGACCGCCCCCGACATCGACACGCTGGTGGCCCAGGTCAGTGCCGCGGCACGCCCCGGCGACCACATCGTGTGCATGAGCAACGGCGGCTTTGGCGGCGTGCACGCACGCCTGTTGCAGGCGCTGGCCCAATAGGAATCAGAAGGTCACGGCCATTGCAGGGACGTCGACCCGCACCACGGGGCGGGCAAGTGCCGCACTGGCGGCGCGTGCGAAATCGCGCGACCACTGCACATCACCCATCAGCGGGCTGCCGGCGGCCTGGGCCACGGTGAGCACCTTGTCGGCCAGCAGCACCTTGCCGCTGGCGCGCAGGGGCTCGCAGTCGAGGCTGGTGAACTGGTCGTCCAGCCAGCGGCGCCCTTCCTCATGGGTCATGGGCTCGGCGCTCGCGAGGTCGAAACGGAATTCCTGGTTGCCCGCCAGGCGGACGGAGACTTCGCTGTGCATGGGGTGCCTTTCTTGTAAGCGGAGGTGGAAGACCCCGCCGCCGCACAGGGTCAGCGCACGGGGCCCTCCATGGCCAGAAGCTTACACGCAGGCCGATGCTCAAGCGGCCCTGCGGGCTTGCACGGCAGCGGAAAGGTCGGCCAGCGATTGCAGCGAATCGTCCCAGCCCAGGCAGGCGTCGGTGATGCTCAGGCCATAGGTCAGCGCCGCGGCATCGTCCTTGCCGGGCGTGAACTTCTGCGCGCCGGCCGTGAGGTGGCTCTCGATCATCAGGCCGAAGACGCTGCGCGAGCCGCCTGCGATCTGGCCGGCCACGTCGCGCGCCACGTCCATCTGCTTTTGGTGCTGCTTGCTGCTGTTGGCATGGCTGCAGTCGACCATCAGGGTGGCGGGCAGCTTGGCGGCTTCGAGGTCCTTGCAGGCCGCGGCCACGCTCTCGGCGTCGTAGTTGGGGGCCTTGCCACCGCGCAGGATGACGTGGCAGTCCTTGTTGCCATTGGTGTTGACGATGGCGACCTGGCCGTTCTTGTGCACCGACAGGAAGTGGTGGCCGCGGCTGGCCGACTGGATGGCATCGGTGGCGATGCGGATGTTGCCGTCCGTGCCATTCTTGAAGCCGATGGGGGCCGAAAGCCCCGAGGCCAGCTCGCGGTGCACCTGGCTTTCGGTGGTGCGCGCACCGATGGCGCCCCAGGAGATCAGGTCGCCGATGTACTGGGGCGAGATCACGTCCAGGAACTCGCTGCCCGCGGGCATGCCCAGGCGGTTGATGTCGATCAGCAGCTGGCGTGCTATGCGCAGGCCCTCGTCGATGCGGTAGGTCTCGTCGAGGTAGGGGTCGTTGATCAGGCCCTTCCAGCCCACCGTGGTGCGCGGCTTCTCGAAGTAGACGCGCATCACGATCTCCAGCGTGTCCTTGTACTGCTCGCGCGCCACCTTGAGGCGGCGCGCGTATTCGAGCGCCGCCACTGGATCGTGGATGGAGCAGGGACCGATGATGACCAGCAGGCGGTCGTCCTCGCCGGCCATGATGTTCTGGATGTTCCTGCGGGTCTGGGTGATCAGCGATTCCACCGGCGTGCCGCTGATGGGGAAAAAGCGGATCAGGTGCTCTGGAGGGGGCAACACGGTGATGTCCTTGATACGTTCGTCGTCGGTCTGGCTGGTTTTCTCGACGCTGCGGTACCAGGCATCGCTGGTGGGGTTGGCATGGGCCGTCATGTTGTCTTCCTCGTGGGCTGCAAAGTGGATGGAAATGGGGAGGGCAGAAAAACAAAAACCGCCGGGCTTTGCAGCGTCGGCGGTTGGTATGGTGAGGTTGTGTGTGCTTGCGCGTTCGCCTCTCATCCGCCGGGGACTGAGATAAAAAACCAAAAATAAAACGCGCTGCGAACTTGCATGGCAATCAATGTAGCACAGTCTTGCCGCATTGCAACAACCCCCAGGCGTTGCGAAGACGCAACGCCATGGCGGCTTGCAAGGCAATCCTGGGCGGCAAAGGAGCCGAGAAAATCAGCTGCGCAAGCGCCGCAGCCAGGCGGCCGCGCGCTGCAATGCCGAACGCGGGGGCGGTGGCTCGCTGGGCAACTCGCTCACCGGCTCGCTCTGGTGCTCGTACATGTCCACCAGCAGCAAGGCCTCTCCCAGGGTGCGCCAGGCGAGCAGCTCGAACTGGTCGAAGCAGGCGCTTTCGCGCGTGTTGCGCTGCTCCAGCGCCTGCTGCCAGGCGGTGATGGCATTGCGCAGCTCGCGCAAGGCCCGCTGGTAGGCACCGAACTCGTAGAGCGCATGCCAGGCCGAGCCCAGGCCGGTGAGGAACAGCTGGTGCTCGCGCGCGCAGTGCGAAAGCCCCACCACCCGGCGCGTGATGGCCGCCGTGTCGGTGCTGGTGCGGCGCGTGCGCACCGCCTCGTCGATGTGGGTGGACAGGCCGCTCAGGCTGTCGCGCAGCTGGCGCGAATCCTCATCGGCCACGCTCTCGCGCAAAAAACGGCTGATGTCGCCAAACGACTGAAGTGTGTGCTGCAGACTGGGGCGCGTGGCAGGCATGCCGAGATTGTGCGCCGCCCAGGCCCCATGCGGCTACGTGCAAGCCCCAGGCACACCATTTGGCAGGTGAAGACCGGCCAATTGCGGGCAATGGGCAGCGCGAATGGTGTGGCTACGCAACAATTGGCGAGGCGGCCGTAAGACCTCCGGGGCCTCGCCTTCGCTTGCGCCAGGCATCGTTCACAGCCTCTGAACCAGCGCGGCCCAGGCCAGCGCCCCCGCGCAAGGGCCGCCCCGCCGCGAAGACGGCATATCCAGCGCTTGCGCTGGGGGCGTCCCCCTCCCGACTCGCGCAGCGAGTCGAGAGAGGGGGAAGGCGCGAAGCGACTCAGGGGGTGCTTAAGCTGTTCCGCCGACCGTCAGGCCTTCGATGCGCAGCGTGGGCTGGCCCACGCCCACGGGCACGCTCTGGCCTTCCTTGCCGCAGGTGCCCACGCCGCTGTCGAGGCGCATGTCGTTGCCGATCAGGGTCACTTTCTTGAGCGATTCGGGGCCGCTGCCGATGATGGTCGCGCCCTTCACGGGGTACTGGATCTTGCCGTTCTCGACCCAGTAGGCTTCGCTGGCCGAGAACACGAACTTGCCCGAGGTGATGTCCACCTGGCCGCCACCGAAGTTGGAGGCGTACAGCCCCTTCTTGATGCTGGCGATGATCTCCTGGGGATCCTTGTCGCCGCCGAGCATGTAGGTATTGGTCATGCGCGGCATGGGGATGTGGGCATAGCTCTCGCGCCGGCCGTTGCCGGTGGGCGCCACGCCCATCAGGCGCGCGTTCATCGAATCCTGGATGTAGCCCTTCAGGATGCCGTCTTCGATCAGCACGTTGCGCTGGCTGGCGTTGCCCTCGTCGTCCACGTTGAGCGAGCCGCGGCGGTCGGCAATGGTGCCGTCGTCCAGCACCGTGACCCCCTTGGCCGCCACGCGCTGGCCCACCCGGCCGCTGAAGGCGGACGAGCCCTTGCGGTTGAAGTCGCCCTCGAGCCCGTGGCCGATGGCCTCGTGCAACAGGATGCCGGGCCAGCCCGAGCCGAGCACCACCGTCATCTCGCCCGCAGGCGCGGGGCGCGATTCGAGGTTGACCAGGGCCGCGTTCACGGCCTCGTCCACGTACTGGCCCATCTGCTCGTCGTCGAAATAGGCCAGCCCGAAGCGGCCACCGCCGCCGGCGGAGCCCATTTCGCGGCGGCCGTTCTGCTCGGCGATCACCGTGACCGACAGGCGCACCAGCGGGCGCACATCGGCGGCCAGGGTGCCATCGGCACGCGCCACCAGCACCACGTCATACTCGCTGGCCAGGCCGGCCATGACCTGGGCCACGCGCGGGTCCTTGGCGCGGGCGCGCTTTTCCAGGCGTTCGAGCAGGGCCACCTTGGCCGTGCTGTCGAGGGTGGCGATGGGGTCCACGCCGGGGTACAGGCTGCGGCTGGTGGCGATTTTCTGCGACGCCACCTTCACCCGCCCGGCCTGCGACGCCGCGCCGATGGTGCGCACCGTGCGCGCGGCATCCAGCAGCGAGGCCTCGGAAATGTCGTCGGAGTAGGCGAACGCCGTCTTCTCGCCGCTCACGGCGCGCACGCCCACGCCCTGGTCGATGCTGAACGAGCCGGTCTTGACGATGCCTTCCTCCAGGCTCCAGCCCTCGCTGCGCGTGTACTGGAAGTACAGGTCCGCATCGTCCACCTGGTGCGTGCGGATCTCGGCCAGCGCCCGGGCCAGGTGGCTTTCATCCAGGCCAAAGGGTGCCAGAAGCAGTTGCCGGGCAACGTCGATGCGCTGGGTGGTGGACGCACGCTGTGGCGCGGCAGTAGAGGAGCTGAAGGTCATGCGGCCATTTTAGGCGCGCGGGCAGGCCCCGTGCGGCGCAGGGGCACCCGCCGGGCCTGCAGGGCGGTGCGCGGGCTCATACGGATTTGCATTCGACCGTACAGATAGGCGGGAGCCGCAGACAGTGCTGTAGCACGGCAAGGCGAACCAACGACGCTATACGGTTGAAGGCAAAACCGTATCAGGCGCTCTGGTCGTCGGCCACCGCGTCGGGTGCGTGGGCCTTGACCGATTCGATCCCCGCTTCGCGCGCCTTCTCGCCCGAGTAGCGCTGGCTCTGGCCGATGACCTGGCCGTTGCCGGCCTTGAGGGTGAAGTAGGGAGAGCCGTCCTTGGCGCACAGCCGGCCGTAGCGGCCATCATCGGCCGCATTCTTGCGCACGGATTCGATGCCATTCAGGGCACTGGCCCGGGATTCGTACAGCTCGCTCGTGAGGATCACCTGGCCGTTGGAGGCCAGCAGGTTGAAGACGAACTTGTCGTTCCTGGACTTCTTGAGCTCGAACTTGGACGCCATGGGAGCACCTCCGTGGGATTGTCGAAAAGCCGCTGTGACCGGCAGTTGTAACCCCAAGCGCCCGCCGTGGCAATGGCGCAAGCACCCGCTCCCGTCTGCCGGCTATGCCTGCATGGCGGGCGGCGCATTCTTGGGGTCCGCGCGCTGGGCGCGCGCCACCGACATCAGGATTCCCAGGGCCAGCCCGAGCGTGACCATGGCCGTGCCGCCATAGCTGACGAAGGGCAGGGGCACCCCCACCACCGGCAGGATGCCGCTGACCATGCCCATGTTCACGAAGGCATAGGTGAAGAAGATCATGGACACGGCGCCGGCCATCAGGCGCCCGAACAGGCTCGTGGCGCCCACGGCGATGGCCAGGCCGCGCCAGACCAGGAGCAGGAAGCAGGTGATCAGGAACAGGTTGCCCGCCAGGCCGAACTCCTCGGAAAACGCCGCGAAGATGAAGTCGGTGGTGCGCTCGGGAATGAACTCCAGGTGGGTCTGGGTGCCGGCCATGAAGCCCTTGCCGAACATGCCGCCCGAGCCGATGGCAATCATGCCCTGGATGATGTGAAAGCCCTTGCCCAATGGATCGCGCGTAGGGTCCAGCAGGGTGCAGATGCGCTGCTGCTGGTAGTCGTGCAGCACAGGCCAGCGCACCCCGTCGGCGCACCACGGGTCGCCCATGACCACCAGGATGGCGATGCCGATGCCGCCGATCAGCACCGGCGGCAGCACCAGCTTCCAGGGCAGGCCGGCAAAGAAGATCACCGACAGGCCGGCCGCCAGCACCAGCAGCGAGGTACCCAGGTCGGGCTGCTTCATGATCAGGCCCACCGGAATCGCCAGCAGCAGCCCGGCCGCGGCGAAATCGAGCGGCCGCAGGGTGCCCTCGCGCTTCTGGAACCACCAGGCCAGCATCAGCGGCATGGCGATCTTGAGGATTTCGCTGGGCTGGATCACGATGCCCAGGTTCACCCAGCGCTGCGCGCCCTTCTTGGTGATGCCGAACAGCGCCACCGCCACCAGCAGCGCCACGCCGGCGGCATACAGCGGCACGGCGAACACCATGATCTTCTGGGGCGGCACCTGGGCCACCACGAACAGGATGGCGCAGGCGATGAGCATGTTGCGCCCATGGTCCATGAAGCGCGTGCCATGGTCGTAGCCCGAGGAGTACATGGCCAGCAGGCCGGCACCCGCGAGCAGCAGGATGATCAGCACCAGGGGCAGATCGAAACCGCGGAACAGGGGAAGAAAGCGCTGGGCAAAGGAGGGCTTGTCAAAAACGGCGGCCATCCCCCGATTATCGGCTGGCGGCCAGGGGCCGGGCCGGGGAATGCGCCTCACCCTGCCTGGCGGAAGGCCATCACGGCCTGGTTGCGCAGGGTGCGCAGCAAGCCCAGGGCCTTGTCGTCCACCACGATGCCACCGGCCTCCGACTGGTCGGCATAGATCAGCGCGAAGGTCTGGCCCTTCATCTGCAGCGGCAGCAGCAGGAAGGACGGTGCGTTGAGCCCCGTGCGGTACCACTCGGGCAGGCGCGCCTTGATGCGCGGATCGGTGGCATCATTGATCAGCGTGTCCGCCGCGCGCAGGCAGACGGCCGCGAACAGGTCGCCCGGCACCTTGAGCGGCACCCGCATGGCGCGCACGGCGGCCTCGCTGCCCTCACCCAGGCCGAAGCGGCCCACCAGCACCTCGGTGCGCGCATCACGCAGGCAGAACACCATGCGCCGGAAACCCAGTGCCCGGAACATGGTCTCCAGGATCATGCGCAGCACGTCGTTGAGCGCAAAGGTGTCCACCATGGCATTGGTCACGTCCTGCACCCCCGCGGCCAGCACCTCGTTGACCTGGGCCACCGAGACAGCGCCCCCTGCCTGCGAGGCCAGCACCGCCGGCAGTGGCGGCGCCTCTCCCGCGCCGAGTTCATGGGGCGCCAGCGCGTCTTCCGGCATGGCGGCGGCCCCGTCCTCGTTCGACGGGGGCAGCTGCAGCAGGCGCGCGGCGGGCGTGCCCGGTGGCACCCGCAACTCCAGGGTCTCGGCCAGCGACACCAGCTTGTGGCGCGCGCGCAACGTGGCCTCGGCAATGGCCGCAGGTGCCAGGGCCAGGGTGCGGCTGTAACGGGTGCCCACGCCCTGCAGGCGCTCGTCGAGCCGGGCCGGATCGCTGTGCAACAGGATGTCGGCCACCTCGTTGGCGGCCAGCGCCACCCAGCGCAGGCGCTCCACGCCCTGCTCGGGCGGGCGCGCCGTGGGCGAGCCCAGGGGCTTGCGCATGCAGCGCTGCAGGCTCTCGGGCAGACCCCAGACGCGGGCCACCCCGGTACCCAGGTCCTCGAAACCCAGGCCCAGCACCTGCATGGCAGCGGCTTCCTCCCCGCCCTCGAGCCGGCCGCCGGCCACCAGGTCGCGCACCTGCTGCGCCTCTTCGGGGAAGTAAAAGCTGCACAGCATGCGCCCCAGGTTCTGGAACATGGCGCCGATGAAGGCCTCCTCGGCCCCCTGCCCCGGCCCGCACAGCTCGGCCGCCACCGAGCCGGCCATCATGGAGCGCAGGAACTCTTCGCGCATCTGCTCGGCATGGGCCTTGTCCTGCATGTGGTCGAGCAGCACCAGGCTCATGGCCATGTTGCGCACGGCGTTGAATCCCACCAGGCTCACTGCGCGCGAGACCGTGCTGATGGTGCCGCGCCCCGCGTGGGCATAGTGCACGCTGTTGACCAGGCGCAACAGCTTGTGGGTCAGCGCCACGTCCTTGAGGATCTCGTGCGTGAGGTCGCTGATGCTGTCGTCCTCCGAATGGGCCACGCGCTGGATGCGCGTCACCGAGTCGGAGAGGGCCGGGAAATCGCTCTTGTGGCGCATGCGCCGCAGCAGGAAGTCGAGCGTGGCATTGCTGGCGGCCGTCGGTGCGCTCACAGGCGCGGCCCAGGCGCGCAGGGCATCGCGCAGCTCGCTCGCGCCGGCGAAGGGGGCCGCGCCATCCTGGCCCAGGGCGCGCTGCAGCAGCGTGCGCAGGCCTTCGTCCAGGGTATCGGCGAGCACGATCGGCAGGGCGCGCCCCGCCCCCGCGGCCCCCACCCAGGGGCTGCCGGTCAGCAGGTGCACCAGCACCTGGGCGGCCGAGCGCACGTCGCCGGCCACGCTGGCCTCGGCCTGTCCGTCGCCGAACGCCGGAGCGTGCCAGCCAAGGCCCAGCAGCCGGGCGTGGCGCTGCGGGTCCATGGCGACATGCTCCAGGTCCACCCGGCCGTGCACCAAGTCCGAGCCGTGTGCGGCCTCCAGCGCGTCAAGCACATCGATCACCAGCGCCACGGCATCGTGCGGCGTGCAGCGACCCTGGCGGGCCAGGTGCTCGGCCAGCGTGGGGCCCGGCGCCTGCTCGTGCACGATGTAGGGCTGGCGCGAGAGGACGTCGGCCTCGAGCACGGGCACGATGAAGGCATGGTTCAGACGGGTGGCACGCTCGGCGGATTCCAGCCAGCGCTCGAGCTCCGCCGCGGCGTGCGGCGGTGCCACCGCCCACTGCCGGATGGTGACCGGGCGCTTGCCGCGCCGGTCCAGCGCCCGCCACTGGGTGAACTGCCCGTTGGCCACCAGTACCTGCTGCAGCTCGAACCGCCCCTGGGGCGCAGGCACCCGGTCCCCGACCACCCAGGCGGAGCGGCGGGCGGGGGAAAGCGGCGCAAAATCGGTCATGGTCGGGAGAATCAGTGCTGGGCGTGGTACCGCAGGCTGCGAAATACACTTTGCAACATCTTATGCCTGTGCAAGGCCTGCCAAGGCAGTGATTCCCCTGCCCCAAAAGCCTGTTACGTTTTTCTGGTCGCCCGCTCCATGAACCGCACCACCCACCTTCTGTACCTGCACGGTTTCCGCTCTTCCCCGCAATCGGCCAAGGCGCGGCAGATGGCTGCCCATGTGGCGGCCGAGCACCCCGGCGTGCATTTCTGGTGCCCGCAACTGCCGCCTTCACCCCGCGAGGCCATGGCCCTGGTGGCCGGCACGGTGGCGCACTGGCCCCGGGCATCGAGTGCGGTGGTGGGGTCCTCGCTGGGGGGCTTCTATGCCAGCTGGGTGGCGCAGCAGCTCTCCTGCCCGAGCGTCATGCTCAACCCGGCCGTGGACCCGGCGCGCGACCTGGCGCGCTACATCGGAGAGCAGACCAGCTGGCACGACCCGGCGGAGCGCTTCTTCTTCCTGCCCGAGTACATCACCGAGCTGCAGGCACTGGACGTGCGCGGCCAGCCGCCCGCAGGCCCCGAGCTGGCCATCATCGCCAAGGGCGACGAGGTGCTGGACTGGCGCGAGATGGTGGCGCGCTACCCGGCCGCGCAGCAGGAGGTGCTGGAAGGCGGCGACCATGCGCTCAGCGGCTTCGAGGTGCACCTGCCCCGGGTGGCCTCATTCCTGCGGCTGTGATTCCGAGGCGCGCGAAGCCGGCGGCACCTTGTTCAGCCAGCGCGCATGGTCCTTGGGGTAGGCGATGCGGTAGCGGCGCAGCTGGTACGCCGCCTCGGCGTCCTGGCCGAGCATGACCGCGCTGTCGATGCGCCGCTCGATCACGCGGGGTTCGGGCGAGTAGTGCAGCAACTGGCCGGACAGCATGAACACCTCCTGCGCCGTGGCCGGGGTCAGCCCGATGGAGGGCAGGCGGGCGAAGTCCACCTGGTCCTGGAACAGCAGGGACGGCGCCGTCGTGGCCGGCGCCATGTCGCGGTAGGCCGGATCGCGCTTGTCGGGCACCTTGTAGAGCTGGCTGATGCGGTGGTAGTCGTTCGCCACCCAGACCAGGAGCACGGCACCGGCGACCAGGGCGATGCCGGCTGCGCCCAGTACCGCCGCGGAGGGGGGCCGCGGCGCGCCGCGGCGCGGCCACAGCAGCGCCACGGCCCCCAGGGCCGCCAGCTGGAAGGGCCCGTACCAGAGCGGGAACTCCAGCATGCTGTGCGCGCCGATGAGGGCCAGGATGCCCCAGGCCAGCTGGCGCACGGGGTCGGTCTCGCTCCAGGGCCGAGCCCGCAGGATGAACGCCAGCGCCGCGCCGCACAGCAGCACGGCCGCCGGCAGGCCCAGCTCCACGGCCAGGTGCAGGGGCAGGTTGTGGGCATTGTCCAGCAGCACGCAAAAACGTTCGCCGGGGAACAGGGTGGTGTAGTGCGCGTAGTCGAGTTCGTTCCAGCCCCAACCCGTCCAGGGCTTCTGCGCGATCAGGGTGAGCACGTTGGACCAGAGCACGCGGCGGCTGGTGCACTGGTGGGAATCCCCGGAGAAACGGTTGAACAGGCCCTCGGCCTGAACACCGCTGAAGCTGTGCAGCGCCAGCGGCAGCAGCCAGGCCGCCGCAATGTAGAGCACCACCCCACCCAGCGCCACGGCGATCGCCATGCGACCGAGCGAGCGGCGCCACCACAGCAGCAGCACCACGATGACCAGCCACTGCACGGCGCCGGTGCGCGAGGAGGTGGCGGCGCTGGCCAGGGCCAGCACGGTCAATGCCATGCCGAAGGCCAGGCCCACCAGGCTCTCGGGAAGCGGCAACTCCCGGGGGCGCCCATCGCCTTGTGCGCGGGCATGCCACTGCGCCACCGCCCAGGCCAGCGCCCAGGCCCCCAGCGCCACCAGCGTGGCCTGCTGGTTGCGCTGGCGCAGGTTGCCCACCGCCTGGCCGGGGGTGGAGGCATTGATCCAGGGCGCCAGACCCACATCGCCCCCGAAGTACTGCACGAGGCAGATCACGCCCCCCACGACCGCGGCCAGCAGCAGCCCCAGTGCCAGCCAGGTGGCTGCCGTGGTGCCGCCAACGCGCAGGTCCGGGTGGCGGCGCGAGCGCAGTGCGCGCAGCCATGCCAGCGCCGCCAGCAGCGTGATGCACGACCACGAGGCCAGCAGCGGCCAGACATTGGTGGACGGAGGGCTGGTGATGGAGAACAGGAAGGGCAGGGCCACTGCCAGCAAAGTCAGCGGTGCGGCAATGGCAGCGATCGGCATCGGGGAGGCGGGCGAGGGGCGGGTTGCACGGTGAAGGAAGCCGCGAATCATAGAGCCCCGCCCCGTGGCGCGCCGGCCACACGGCGAGTGCGGGCCCAGGGGCCGGGACGCCAGCCCTTATATTCAGCCCCATCGATGCCTCCTGCAGCCCCGCCCTCACCGGCGTGCACCACCGACATGACCCACCCGCAGCACACAGCCTTTTCGCTCCCCCTTCACCCGCGGGGCTTCACGATGATCGAGATGATGATGGTCGTCGCCGTCGTCGCCGTGCTGGCCCTGATGGCCCTGCCCTCGTACCAGGACCGGGTGCTGCGCACCCAGGTGAAGGAGGGCCAGGCCATGGTGGAGTTCGTCAAGCAGGCCGTGGCCGTGCACTACGCGCTCAAGAAAACCATGCCCGCCGACAATGCCGCCGCCGGCCTGCCGCCCGAGGACCGCATCGTCAGCACCAACGTGGCCAAGGTCACCGTGGCCGGCGGGGCGGTGAACATCGTCTATGGCAACAAGGCCAACAAGGCCATCGCGGGCAAGGTCCTGACCCTGCGGCCGGCCATCGTGCCGGATTTCCCCCAGGTGCCCATTGCCTGGGTCTGCGGCAAGGCCAAGGTACCGGACAAGATGACCGCCCAGGGCCCGGACGCCACCAACATTCCGGCCATTGCCACCCCCCTGGACTGCATGGGCCTGGCAAAGTCCTGATACCGCCGCAAGAGACGCCCAGGCACCCATGGGACAATGCCGTCCATGCACGCATTGTTTGAAGAAGCCGGCAAGTTCATGGCCGGCCGTATCCTGTCCGAGGCCGAGAGCTCGGCCCAAGTCGAGCTCGATTCGGGCAAGCGGGTCAAGGTCAAGGCCGCCAACGTCCTGTTGAAGTTCGAGAAACCCGCCCCGGCCGAGCTGGTGGCCCAGGCGCAGGCCGTGGCCGAAACCATCGAGCTGGACCTGGCCTGGGAGTTCGCGCCCGAGGACGATTTCGGCTTTGCCGACCTGGCGCGCGACTATTTCTCCGAGAACGCCACGCTGGTCCAGCAGGCCGGTGCGCTGTTCCGCCTGTACGAGGCGCCGCATTACTTCCGCCGCGCGGGCAAGGGCCGCTTCAAGAAGGCGCCGGCCGAGATCCTGCAGCAGGCGCTGGCCGCCATCGAGAAGAAAAAGGCCGTGCTGGCCCAGATCGACGAATGGGCCGCGGCCCTGGGCCGGGGGGAATGCCCCCAGCCCATCCGCGACCAGCTCTACAAGATATTGTTCAAGCCCGACAAGAACGCGCCCGAGTACAAGGCCGTGGTCGAGGCCAGCCGCGCCACGCACACCGCCCCGCTGGACCTGCTGCAAAAGGCCGGTGCCATCGACTCGGCCTACCAGTTCCACTGGAAGCGCTTTCTGTTCGAGAACTTCCCCAAGGGCACGGGTTTCCCGAACCTGGCGGCCCCCCAGCCACCGGACGACCTGCCGCTGGCCAGTGTGCAGGCCTATTCGATCGATGACTCGCAGACCACGGAAATCGACGATGCGCTCTCGGTCCAGGGCCTGGGCACGGGCACCGTGGTGCTGGGCATCCACATCGCAGCGCCCGGCCTGGCCGTGCAGCCGGGCAGCGCCATCGACCAGGTCGGTCGCGCGCGCCTGTCCACGGTCTACATGCCGGGCTACAAGATCACCATGCTGCCCGACGAGGTCGTGCAGATCTACACGCTGGACGAAGGCCGCGCCAACCCGGCCGTGTCGCTGTACGTGACCATCAACGAGACCACGCTGGAGATCCTGTCCACCGAAACCCGCCTGGAGCGCGTGCCGGTGGCAGCCAACCTGCGCCACGACCAGCTCGACCACATCGTGACCGAGGCCTGGCTGACCGACCCCAGCGTGCAGGTGGAGGGCACGCCCGCGGAGCTGGCCGTGCGGCGCGGCGAGCTGTCCTTCCTGTTCCGCCTGGCCCAGAGCCTCAAGGCGCAGCGCGAGGTGGTGCGCGGCAAGCCCGAGAACTTCAACCGGCCGGACTACAACTTCCGCCTGGTGGGCAACGACCGCGGCGAGCCCAATGGCTCGGAGCAGGTGCAGATCACCACGCGCCGGCGCGGCGCGCCGCTGGACCTGATCGTGGCCGAGGCTGCCATCGTGGCCAACAGCACCTGGGGCGCCTGGATGGCCGAGCTCGGCGTGCCCGGCATCTACCGCAGCCAGGCCAGCATGGCCCCGGGCGTGAAGGTGCGCATGGGCACCAAGGCGCTGCCCCACGCCGGCATCGGCGTGAAATGCTATTCCTGGGCGACCTCGCCGCTGCGCCGCTACACCGACCTGGTCAACCAGTGGCAGATCATCGCCTGCGCGCGCCACGGCAAGACGGCGGCACTGGCCGCGCCGTTCAAGCCCAAGGATGCGGACCTGTTCTCCATCATCAGCAGCTTCGATGGGGCCTACAGCGCCTACAACGGCTACCAGGCCGGCATGGAACGCTTCTGGACCCTGAAGTACGTGCAGCAGCACGGCCTCACCGAGCTGACCGCCACGGTCTTCAAGGAAGGCCCGGGCGGCAGCTTCCTGGTACGGGCGGACGACATTCCGCTGGTGTTCCCGGTGCTGGGTGCCCAGAACCTGCCGCGCGGGGCCCGCCTGCGCGTGAAGCTTGGCGAGATCGACGAGATCACGCTCGACATCCATGGCACGGTGCTGGAACGCCTCGATAGCGACACTGCCGAGACCGGTGCCGACGAGGCAGCGGAGGAGGATGACGACACCGTGGCCGGCCCGATCGCCATCGCGGTGGATGTGAACGAAGCCGAAGCGCCCGCGAGCGCTGATAATCTGACGCCGTGAAACTGCCTGCCTTCCTCCGCACCTTCAGCACGCTGCAGCTTGCGCTCGGCGTATCGATCGCCGTGCATGCGGCGCTCATCACCGTGCGCTTCATCGACCCGGAGGGCTTCAACCGCGTGTTCCAGGACACGCCTCTCGAAGTCATCCTGGTGAATGCCAAGTCCAACGAGCGGCCGGAGAAAGCCCAGGCCATCGCCCAGTCCAACCTGGCCGGCGGCGGCGATGCGGAAAAAGGCCGGGCCACCAGCCCCCTGCCCTACTCGGCACTGACCGCAATGGGGGACGATTTCGAGGAAGCCCAGCGCAAGATGGATGCGATGCAGGAGCAGCAGACCCAGCTGCTCACGCAGCTGCGCAAGCAACTAGCCAGCATGCCACCACCCGACCCGCGCAAGCCCAGCCAGAGCGCCGAACAGTCGGCGCAGGACGAGAAGCGCCGCCAACTGGTCAAGCTGCTGGCCGAGATCGAAAAGCGCATCAACGAAGAGAACTCGCGGCCCAAGAAGCGCTACATCAGCCCTGCCACGCGCGAAGAGGCCTATGCGATCTACTACGACGCGCTGCGCCGCAAGGTCGAGGACAAGGGCACCGAAAACTTCCCCGAGCAGGCCGGCAGGAAGCTCTATGGCGAGCTGACGATGATCGTCACCGTGAACCACGACGGCCGCGTGCTCGAAACCGAGATCGTCCAGGGTTCGGGCAATGCCACGCTGGACCGCCGCGCCGAGGCCATCGCCCGCGCTGCCGGCCCATTTGGCAGCTTCAATACGGAGATGCGCGCCAAGGCCGACCAGATCGCCATGGTGGCGCGCTTTCGCTTCACCCGCGACCAGACGCTGGAAACCACCGTCCGCTGAATCCCGCGCGACGCCCTGGCAGAAGCGCCCCACCCCTTGCATTGTTTGAGATGAGCCAAGCCACCGATCTGTACTGCGTGATGGGCAACCCGGTGGCGCACAGCCGCTCGCCCGCCATCCACGCGCGCTTTGCCGAGCTGACCGGTGAGCACCTGGTCTACGAGCGGCGCCTGGTGGCGCTCGATGGCTTTGCAGAGGGCGTGCACGACTTCGCGGCCCAGGGCGGGCGCGGCTGCAATGTCACCGTGCCGTTCAAGACCGAGGCGCCGCTGCTGGCCACGCATTGCAGCGAGCGCGTACAGCTCGCGGGTGCGGCCAATACCCTCGCTTTCCGGCCGGAAGGCAGCATCCACTGCGACAACACCGACGGCCTGGGCCTGGTGGCCGACATCACGCGCAATGCCGGCGTGGCCCTGCAGGGTGCCAGCGTGCTGCTGGTGGGCGCCGGAGGCGCCGCAGCCGGCGTGCTCGGACCGCTGCTGCAAGCGGGTGCACGCCACATCACCATTGCCAACCGCACCCTGGCCAAGGCCCAGGCGCTGGTGCAGTCGCACCAGGCCCTGGCCAAAGAGCTGGGTGCGCAGCTCGCGGCCAGCACGCTGGCTGCCGTGCCCGGCGACTTCGACGTGGTCATCAATGCCACGGCCAGCAGCCTGGCCGGCGATGCAGTGCCCGTGGCGGCCAGCGTGCTGCGCCCGGGCAGCCTGGCCTACGACATGATGTACGGCCCCGCGGCCCAGGGCTTCCTCGACTGGGCGGCCGCGCAAGGCGCGGTGCCGCGCGACGGCCTGGGCATGCTCGTGGAACAGGCGGCCGAGGCCTTCGCCTTCTGGCGCGGCGTGCGCCCGCCCTCGGCCCAGGTGCTGGCCGAACTGCAGGCGCAACTGGCGCTGCAGCCCCAGCACTGAACCCTGGCCAGGAAAAGAACCCGCACATGAAAGCCGTGCTGCGCTGGCTGGGCCTGGTGGTGTTCGCCGCCCTGGCGCTGCAGCTGTTCTTCGTGCTGCGCATCGCGGCCATGGTGGTGGTGAATCCCGAATCCACCAGCTTCCAGCGCTCCGAGGCCTGGGTGCAGGTGGCCGCCAACGGCCACGTGCGCTGGCGCCAGCAGTGGATGTCCTATGGCGAAATATCGGACCACCTGAAGCGCGCCGTGATCGCCTCCGAGGACGACGGCTTCGCGAACCACGATGGCGTGGACTGGGCCGCCATCGAGAAGGCCTGGGAGCGCAACGCCAAGGCCGAAGCCCAGGCCGCCAAGGCCCAGACCCGCGCGCCCGACCGGCCCCAGCGCGCGCCCAAGATCCGCGGCGGCTCCACCATCACCCAGCAACTGGCCAAGAACCTGCTGCTCTCGGGCGAGCGCACCCTGCTGCGCAAGGGCCAGGAGTTCGTGCTCACGCTGCTGCTCGAGCAGCTGCTGAGCAAGGAACGCATCCTGGAGATCTACCTCAACAGCGTGGAGTGGGGCGAAGGCGTGTTCGGCGCCGAGGCCGCGGCCCAGCACTACTTTCGCAAGAGCGCCAACCGCCTGGCCCCGGGCGAGGCGGCCCGCCTGGCCGTGATGCTGCCGGCGCCCAAGCGCTTCGAGAAAACGCCGGGATCGGCCTACCTGGCCGGGCGCACGCGCACGATATTGGCGCGCATGAACAGCGCGGAGCTGCCGTGAGCTTCAAGCGCGCCGGCTGAGCAGCAACTGCACCGGCTGCTCCGGCCGCAGGGTCACGTGCAGTTGCGGCCGCAGCGGCGCTGCCCCCTCGGGCACCCGCAAGGCATAGCGCTGCAGCAGCATGGCGGCCAGCAGCACCATCTCCAGCATCGCGAAGTGCTGGCCGATGCACACGCGCGGACCCAGGCCAAAAGGAATCCAAGCCCCGCGGGGTATGTCGGGAGCCCCCTCGACGAAACGATCGGGCAGGAAGCACTCGGGCTGCGCGAACCAGCGCGCATCGCGGTGCAGCACCCAGGGGGTGATGCGCAGCAAGGCCCCCTGGGGCACGGCCACACCGCCCAGCGTGATGGGGGCCGTGGTGCGCCGGCTCATCACCGCCGCGACGGGCGGGTACAGGCGGATGGCTTCCTTCAGGGTGGCCGAGAGCCAGGGCAGTTGCGCCAGGTGCTCCGGGCCCGGCACATGGCCCTGCAGCACGGCATCCACTTCAGCCTGTGCACGCTGCGCAGCCCCGGGGTGTTCGGCCATCAGCCGGCTCCACCACAGCAGCGCGGTGGCGCTGGTCTCGTGCCCGGCCTGGAAACTGACCATGCACTGGTCGAACACCTCCTGCGGCGACAGGGCCTCGCCCGTGGCCTCGTCGCGCAGCGCCAGCAGCATCTGCAGCAGGTCGGTGCGCTCCGCCGTGCCCGCCAGCCCCTGCTGCGCCTGGCGCCGATCGATGTGGCGCTGCACCAGCCCCCGCAGCAGGCGCAGCGCGCGGCGCTTGGCGGCCTTGCCGGGCAGGGGCAGCCAGTCGGGCAGGGTGAAGGGCATGAACATCTCCGAGAACGCCGTGGCCGACAGGGCCTGCGTGGCCCAGGCGGCGTCGCGTGCGTCCTCCTTGGCCGACTCGCCGAACAGGGTGCGCAGAATCACGTCCATGGCCACACCCGACCACAGCCCGTCCATGCCCACCAGGGCCTCGGCCTGGCCGGTCGGCACGGCAGCGTCCAGAGCGGCCTGCGCGGCGCCGGTCATCAGCTGCGCATAGCCTGCCACCCGCCTGGGCGCAAAGGCCGGCATCAGCATGCGGCGCTGCCGCTGCCAGGTACCGCCCTCGGTCACCAGCACGCTCTGGCCGAAGACCTGCGCGAACACCTCGATGCCACGTTCCCAGCGCACCAGGTGGTCGGCATGGGTGACCAGGGCCTCGCGCACGAGGTCGGGGGACATGAGATCCCACGCGTCCTCGTTGACCAGGCGCATGCGCGTGAGGTCGCCATGCTCGCGCTGCAGCCGCGTGACAAAGCCCAGGTAGTCGGCGCGCATGGCGCGCAGCAGCGGCAGGCCCCACCAGCGTGATGAGGGGCCCGATGGCTGCGGGACGGGTGGGGCGGCGGCATGCGCCAGGTCGTTGGCAAGGGTCGTGTTCATGCCCGCATGGTGGTGCGCACCGCACCGCGCTGTATTGAACGATTGCGACACCACGGCTCCCCTACACTCGGGCTCCATGGCCATCCTGGCACCCCCTTCTGCGCGGCAGCCCGACGGACTGATCCCCTCGGGCCAGCTCTGGCTGCCGCACGCCGGCCTCTCGGCCTGCGTGCGCGGCACCATCGTGCGCAGCACGCTGGGCCATGCGCTCAGCGATGCACAGCGCATCAACCGTTTTCCCGCCACGCCGCTGTGCAGCCTGAGCTGGTGGTTCACGGGCCGCAGCGAGTGCCTGGTGCCCGGGCGGGCCGGCAGCATGCCGGACCTGCACAGTCCGCGCGAGCCCTTCGCGGGGCGCTGGGTGCTGGCGGGTCCGCAGACCCGGCCCTCGACCAGTTGGTGCGCCGAACCCACGCACGCCATGATGGTGATGTTCATGCCCGATGCGCTGCACCTGCTCACCGGCCTGGCGCCCGAGGACCTGACCGACCGCACGGTGGACGCCGCCACGCTGCTGCCGCGCGACTGGCTGGCCATGTGCGAGGCGGTGCAGCACCAGGCCGACGATGCGTCCCGCATGGACTGCCTGGAGCGGTTTTTGCTGCCGCGCTGGCAGGCCTGCAGGCCCGGCCCCGCCTCGGCCACGCAGCGCTATGGCGACTGGGCCACGCACCTGGCGCAGCGCGCCGCGCACTCGGCGCCCGGCCGCAGCCTGCGCCAGCTGGAGCGGCGCATCAAGCGCTGGGCCGGCCTGCCGCTGCGCGAGCTGCGCGGCTTCGGCAAGGCCGAGCAGGCCTTCTTCGACACCCTCGCAGCGGACGCGGCCGAGTCCCCAGTGCGCTGGGCCGAGGTGGCCGCGGGCGCCGGCTTTTCGGACCAGTCGCACCTGTGCCGCGTCACGCGGCGCATCACCGGCTATGCGCCGCAGGCGCTGTACGACGGCATTCAGCGCGAGGAGGCGTTCTGGGTCTACCGGATCTGGGTGTAATGCACTGCGTGCGCTTCGGTGGGCAAAGGCACCTCCCAGCGCAGCAGCATCTCCAGCAGGCGCTTGTTGGTCAGCGAGGTGTCACGCCGCTGGTTGCGCGCCAGCAACTGGGCGCGCGGCTGCTCCAGGTACACGACCTCCACTTCGGCATGGTAGGCCAGGCACAGGTCCAGCGTCTTGGCGCGCATCTGGTCCGACAGGTGGGTGGCGTTCCACACGAAGGGCGCGTGCGTGCGCAGCAGGGCCTTGGCCTGCTCCACCGCATGGTGGGCCACAAGGCCCTCGTTCTTGCCGTGGCGCAACCCCAGCTGCGCGCGCGCGTCGTCGAACGACACCACAGGCAGCCGGGGGTGGTGGGCGGCGACCCAGGTGTCCTTGCCCGAGGCCGGCAGGCCGCACATCACCACCACGCGCGAACCCGGCTCCTGGTGCAGCGCATAGTCCGGGTGCACGTTGGCCCCGCGAAAGTAGCACAGGGCCGTGTGCGCGTCGGCAAAGGCGCGCGGCTGGCCGTAGCAGCGCTCCTCGCGCGCCAGCTCACGGAACAGCTCGATGGCGTCGAGCGTGCGCTGCGGGTCGGGGCAGATGCGCCCGCGCATGTCCGCCTCGGCCAGCAGAGCCAGCAGGTGCAGATCCACCTGCCAGGACAGCTGGCGCACGGTGAACTCCGGCGAGCTGCCCTTGCGCGAGGTCTCCAGCGCGAAGAAGGGCACCTGGTGCACGGCGATCAGACGGCAGATGGCCTCGCGCACGGCCAGCGGCGCGCCCGCATCCCACAGCGCGATGCGTGCGTCGATGGAGCCCTTGCGCGAGTGGCCAGGCTGCGAAATGCGGCCTGTGGCCTCGTCCACCACGGTAGTGCAGCACTTGGCCACGTCGTGCAGCAGCGCAGCGAGGAACACCACCTCCTGGTCGGCCCGCGCGAGCGCGGCATAGTCCGCACTGTCCAGCAGGCAGCGCAGCACCATGGCCGTGTGGGTCCACACATCCCCTTCCGCATGGAACACGGGGTCCTGCGGCGTGGTGGCGGCCAGCCGCAGCTGCGGGAAGGCATCGAGGCAGGCGGCCAGATCGGGCGCACCGCCTGCGGCAGGGACCAGGCCCTGCACGTCTTTCCATTCAAACATCGTCATGCAATTCTCCTGGGCGGGCCATGCCCGCCGTTGGGGTTCAGAGGCGTCCGCCGCCCGCCATGGGCCAGCGCTTGTCGACCTCGGGGCCGAACAGGTCCACGCCCGCACGCAGGCGGTTGGGGACCACCGGGCGCTCGCTGTGGTGCGACTGCGAATCAAGGATGGTCTGGATGAAGTCCGGCCGCACGAGCTTGAAGCGCCCCACGGTCCGCCCACCCTCCTCCACCTTGATGTACAGGCCTTCGGCCAGCTCGGACCGGTCGGTCTGCTGCCAGCACAGGGCCCGATCCAGGCCCTGGCGCGCCACCTCGTCCTCGAAAGCGGCGCGCCACTGTCCAGTGCGCGCCAGCGATGGCCCCACCAGGGCCTGCAGTGCCTGCATGCGCGGCGGGGCCCGCCCGGTGTAGAGCACCGGCACCGACACCACGGGCACGCCAGCCAGCAGGGCATGCCGGGCGGGCGTGTCGAGGAAGGCCTCTACCTGACGGTCCCAGACATCGAACTCGCAGAACAGGTGCGGCAGCGCGTCGTAGTAGACCGAGTGCTTGGCGTGCATGAACTCGCCGTACATCACATAGCGGTCTTCGAGCACGCCGAGCAGCCGGCCCTCTTGCGCGCGGGCCCATTGCTTGAACAGGTTGAACTGGCGCTCGCGGCCGCCCAGGCGGTCCACGTCGAGGTAGTGGCCGCGCGACTGCAGCAGCAGTTGGCCCGCGGCGTCGAAGCTCAGGCCGGCATTGGCGGCATCGAGCTTTTCCTCGACCACCAGGGTCTTGCCCAGCAGTTCGGCGTAGGGCACGGGGTCGCCCTTGTCGCCGGGCTGGTAGCGGGAGCCCTGCAAATGGGGCGTACGGGGATATTTCGCGAGTTCGCGGTTGTGCAAAGAGGGTTGCGTCATGGAAGTCTCCGGCAGGCAGGGAACCAGGCAACGGTGCCTGGGACAGGGGCCGAAGACGACGCAGGCGGTCAGCGGGTGACCGGAGATGGCAGGATCAAGGCAGCGGGCTCAGCATCCGGCCGCGATGGCGGCGAGGGAAATACTGGCTGGCTTGTCCGCAGGCCCACACGAGCGGCATAACCCGGGGCTTGAGGCCGCGGGCTTCGTGTGGCGTGTCGTTCAGCAGGAACGAGGGGTGCGGGGCATGTCGGTCTCGCGAGGTGAGGTTTTTGAAAGAGGGCGAATGCTACGGGCGAGCGCTGGTGTTTTCAAGCGCGGCGTGCGGGGATGGTGTTTTATCGCCACAGCCCTGCGTTGTATGCGGCGCCCGCCCTGCTTCGCCAGGCCTGGGCGCCATCAGGGTTTTTTCGCGGTGCCGCCGTCGCAATCGCCCAGGCGCGTCATCCGGACTTCGACCCGCACATCCTGCGCGCCGGGCACGTTGTCCGGTGTGATCCTGCGGGACTGAGAAACGATCCGCGCGTCCGAGATCTCGACCGACATCCGCGTCTCCACGGCACGCCCGCCGGCCTCCTTGCACACCAGGCTCCAGGAAGCGGCTTCGCGGGGGTGTGCTTCGCCCGACACCGTGCAACTGCCGCCGTCCCGCTCGTGGGCCACCTTGCTGGCCGCTGCCGTGAGAAACGGCAGCTTGCGCAGGTCGGCTTCGGACAGGCAGCGCGTATCGGCAGGCTCGGCCCAGCGTTTCTCCACCCCCGACACGGGGTCCGGCAGGAAACCCGTGAAGCGCCGCTCCCACAGCCCCGGCATCGGCTCTGCCGCGGCTGGCCCGGCAAGGAGCACCAGCAGCGCGAGGGCCAGGGGACGTGGAATCATGGTCATGGGCAGGTGGGGTGGAAAGCCGATGCGCCAAGCATACCGCCCGGCGGCGCGCGCCGCTCACGAGGCCTTGGCAGCCGCCTGGCGCAGGCAGTCGATGAACAGCCGGGCGGCCGGTGTCAGGGCCTGGCGGTCCCGGATCACCACGCAGACCTGGGCCGCCGGAAGGGGCTCCGCGACCCCGAGCGCCACCAGCCCCCGGCTGGCGCCCTCGTCCAGGAACAGGTGCGAGGAGACCACGCCGACGGCATCGGTGGCCCGCAGCAGCGACAGGGCGATCGACACGGAGTGGCAGTAGATGATGTCCCGCGGCGGCGGCGTGTGCTGCTGCGCGAACAGCCGGTCCAGCACGTCCATGCCATAGCCGGGTGCCAGCCACAGCGCCTGTGCCAGCGCGGTGACGGAACGCGCACCGGCCAGCGGATGCCCGGTGCGCACCGCCAGCACCGCGGGGATGGAGAACAGGGGCTCCCGCTCCAGGGCGTCCTGGTGCGGCACATCGGCCTGCACGAGCACGGCAAAGTCGTACTCCCCCTCTTTCCAGCCGTCCAGGCGGGTGGGCCAGGTCATCTCGCGCAGCTCCAGCACCACGTCGGGGCGCAGTGCCCGGAAATCGACCAGGGCCTGCGGCAGTACGCTGCTGGCGGCGGCACTCAGGGCGATGCGCAGCCGCCCGCCCTGGCCCCCGCCCATCTGTTCGAGCTCCGCCTGGGCGCTTTGCGCCTCGTGCAGGATGCGCTGGGTCCGCAGCAGCAGGGCTTCACCCGCCGGCGTGAGGCGCACCCCCTTGGCGCTGCGCACGAAGAGATCGACCCCGAGGCCCTGCTCGAGCTCGCGCATGGCGTGCGTGACGGCGGGCTGGGTCAGGCCCAGCCGGCGCGCGGCGGCACGGATGCCGCCACTCTCCGCCACGCAGCGGAATACGCCCAACTGCCGAAGATTAAATTTGATCAGGGAATCGGTCGCCATACCACTCCAGTACCTGTGTATCGGCCCCTGCAACACCGTTGGTGATCAAATTGATTGATCACCCACCGAAGAATCTTGTCTTTTCAATGGTGATTCATTTGCTTACATTCTCACCCCAAGTGCCCATGCAAACCAATAGCGCACTTGTACCGGCCAACCCCCATCCGTGCAGCCTTTTTTCAAGCCGCAGCGGCACCCAGGCCGGGTCGGTGGGTAGAAACATGACCCTCTCGAATCTCAGGCGGTGCGCCACGCAGGGTGGCGCCTTCTTTGCCATGCGCGGGCCGGCACCGGCATCCGGCGCGGTAGAGTGGGGACAGCCCGGACGGCTGCAGGGGCACCGTTGCTCCGCCGCCCGCGCCCCCCATCCAAGGTAAAGAGGACACCATGGGCCTGCTCCCCGAAGACCCCTTGCGGCCTGCCAGCGAAGATGCCGCGGCCCTTGCCCGCCTCGTGCGCCTGCAGCAGGAGATGCTGGCGCTGGACTTTGGCCTGGCCCGCGGCGAAATCCTCGCCCGCATGGCCGGCTGGGCGCGCGCGTTGACCGAGGCTGCGGGTTGCGCCATCTACCTGCGCGAGGACGGCGGCGACTTTCACTGCCGTGCGGTCAGCGGCGAGATCGCGGCGGCGGTGGGCGATGCCCTGGCCTGGCCCGGCGCAGCCCCCGACCGGTCCAGCCCCGGCGACCACAGCCACCCGGCCCTGCTCTGGACCGATGTCGCACAGGCCGGCGCACCGGTGTCCCTGCTGATGGCCCCGCTGCGCACCGCCGCCGCCGACGTCCTCGGCTGGGTCTGCGCGGTGTCCGGCCCGCGGGGTGCCTTCACCGAGCCGGCGCTGCCCGGCCTGCAGGTCCTGGGGGAATCGCTGGGCGCCACCCTCGCTCGGCATGGCACCACGTCGCAATGGCGGGCCTCGGGGGAACAATACCGGCTGCTGTTCGACCACAACCCTTTTCCCATGTGGGTGTCGGACCTGCGCTCGCGCCAGATCCTGGCCGTGAACCAGGCGGCGGTGCTGCACTACGGGTACAGCGAGCAGGAGTTTCTCGCCATGGACGTGCGGGACCTGTGGCTGCCCGAGGACAGCCCCGAGTGGGAAAAGACCCTGCGCAGCACGGAGGAGGTGCAAAAGGTCACCGGCATCAAGCGGCGCCATCGGCGCAAGGATGGCTCGGTCATCGACACAGAGATCTCGGCCGACCTGGTCGATTTCAATGGCCGGCGCGCCCGCCTGGTGCTCGCCAACGACGTGAGCCTGCGCGTGCGCGCCGAGCGCGAACTGGCCCGCGCCAACCGGGCCCAGCGCATGCTGAGCGCCTGCAACGAGGTGCAGATCCGGGCCGGCACCGAGCAGGCCCTGATCGAGGAGGTCTGTCGCATCACGGTGGAGATCGGCGGCTACGACATGGCCTGGGCCGGGTGGCTGCGCGGCGGCGGCAGCCTGCAACTGGCCGCCCGGGTCGGAGACGGCAGTGGCCTGCTCACGACCCTGGAAGGCGCCTGGGACGACCCCTCGCAGGCCGGCCTGCGCCGCACCATCGAACAGGCGCTGGCCAGCGGGCAACTGGCGGTGGCCGAGAACCTGGCCCACCTGCCAGCGCCTGAACCCTGGGCGCGCATGGCGCTGGCGCACGGCTTTCTGGGCGCGGCCTTCCTGCCCCTGGGCCGCGCCGGTGGCGCGCTGGGCCTGCTGGGCCTGTGCGCCAAGGAGCCGGTGGTGATCGGGGCCGAAGAGGCCAAGCTCCTGCAGGACCTGGCCAACGACCTGGCGTTCGGCATCGAAGGCCTGCGTGCCCAGGCCCGCCAGCAGGCCCTGCAGGCCGCGGTGGCGAAGGTCGCGGCAGCGGTCTCCGCCGGCACGGGGGCGGCCTTCTTCGAGCAGCTGGTGCGCAGCGGCACCGAGACGCTGGGGGCCTGTGGAGGCTTCGTGGCACGCCTGCGCACAGGTGGAGAGAACCGGCCGGCCCAGGCGCCGCAGGCCCATATGCTGGCGGCGCTGGCGCAGGACCGGGCCGTCGCCGACTTCGACTTCGCCCTGGAAGGATCGCCGCTGGCACCGGCCCTGCGGGAGACGCACGGCACCGTGCAAGGGGCGGTGGTGGCGCAGTTCGCGACCCGGCTGCTGCCAGGGCTGCAGGCCCACACCTGCATCTGGCGCCGGCTGGACAGCGCATCGGGCCGCCCGCTGGGCGCGATGGCCCTGCTGTTCGACAGCAGCCGCGAGCTCGATGCCATGATGGCGTCCACGCTGCACATTTTCGCCACGCGCGCGGCGGCCGAGATCGAGCGCCAGGAGGCCGACGCGCAGATCCGCGACCAGGCGTCGCTGCTGGACAAGGCCCAGGACGCCATCATCGTGCGCTGCCTGGAGGACCGGGTGCTGTTCTGGAACCGCAGCGCACAGCGCCTCTACGGCTGGACGCCACAGGAGGCCATCGGCCGCTCGATCTCGCACCTGCTCTACGACGATGCCCACGCCTACCAGCAGGCGATCCGCAACGTGCTGGCCCTGGGGGAGTGGAACGGTGAATTCACCCAGCACCGCAAGGATGGCAGCACCCTCACGGTGGAGGCGCACTGGACGCTGGTGCGCGACGAGCACGGCATGCCGCGCTCGATCCTGGCCATCAACACCGACATCACGCAGCGCAAGGTGACCGAGCTGCAGATACAGAAGCTCGCGTTCTTCGACCCGCTGACCGGCCTGCCCAACCGCATCCGGCTGGTCGACCGGCTGCAGCACGCGCTCGTCGCGAGCGCACGCAACGGCCGTGGGGGCGCCCTGCTGTTCATCGACCTGGACAACTTCAAGACCTTGAACGACACGCTCGGGCATGACAAGGGCGACCTGCTGCTGCAGCAGGTCGCCACGCGCCTGAAGGGTTGCGTGCGCGAGACCGACACGGTGGCACGCCTGGGCGGCGACGAGTTCGTCGTGATGCTGGAGCAGCTCAGCGGGAGCGCGAGCGAGACCGCCGTGCAGGGCCGCACGGTTGCAGAGAACGTCCTGAACGCCTTGAACCAGCCGTTCGACCTGATGGGCTACGAGCACCGCGGCACCTGCAGCATCGGCATAGCGCCCTTCGCCCAGACCGAGGAGGTGGGCGAGCTGCTCAAGCGCGCGGACCTGGCCATGTACCAGGCCAAGACCGCAGGCCGCAACACCCTGCGCTTCTTCGACCCCGACATGCAGCAGGCCATGACGGCCCGCGCCGCGCTGGAAAGCGACCTGCGCCAGGCGCTCGCACAAAACGAGTTCCTGCTGCACTGGCAGCCCCAGGTGGACAGCCAGGGCGAGATGCTGGGCGTCGAGGCGCTGCTGCGCTGGAAGCACCCGCAGCGCGGCATGGTGTCGCCGGCGGTGTTCATCCCGCTGGCCGAGGAGACGGGCAGCATCCTGCCCCTGGGCCGCTGGGTGCTGGAGGCCGCGTGCGCACAGATCGCCGCGTGGTCGGCCCGGCCGGAGACCGCCGGGCTCACCGTCGCAGTCAATGTCAGCGTGCTGCAGTTCCGCCACCCCGACTTTGTCGACCAGGTGCTGGCCGTGCTCGACAAGGCCGGCGCCAACCCGCGCCGGCTCAAGCTCGAGCTCACCGAAAGCCTGCTGGTCAGCGACATGGAGGAGACGGTCACCAAGATGGCTGCCTTGAAGCGCCGCGGCGTCTGCTTCTCGCTCGACGACTTCGGCACCGGGTACTCGTCGCTCTACTACCTCAAGCGCTTGCCGCTCGACCAGCTCAAGATCGACCAGTCCTTCGTGCGCGACCTGCTGAGCGACCCCAACGATGCCGCCATCGTGCGGACCATCGTGGCACTGGCCCAGAGCCTGGGGCTGCACGTCATCGCCGAGGGGGTGGAGAACGAGAGCCAGCAGCAGTTCCTGGCCGAACACGGCTGCCACGCCTACCAGGGCTATCTGTTCAGCCGGCCCCTGGCGGCCGACCAGCTCAAGGCCTTTCTCGAAACCCGCACGACGGCCCACACGCCCTAGCAGGCCGTGTTCAGGCGCTGGCGCGTGAGACGATCTCGAAGCCGATGTCGACGATGGGCGTGTCGACCGTGCGGCCTTCCGCGCGGTCGTCGATGAACTGCGCCGCCGTGCGGCCGATGCGGGTGCCGTCGATGCGCACCGTGGTCAATGCCGGCTGCAGGCTGGCGGCGAACTCCAGGTCGCCCAGGCCCACGACGGCCAGTTGCCCGGGCACCGACAGGCCGCGCGCCTGGGCCTCGATCAGCACCCCCAGGGCCAGCATGTCCGAACTGCAGAACACCGCATCGGTCCCGGGGTGGGCGGCCAGCGCCGCCACCAGCCCGCTGCGCCCCGACCCCAGCGTGGTGGGCGCCGGCACCAGCACCGCCGGCACCTCGGCCGCCAGGCCCAGCTCCCGGGCCGCGCGCCGGAACCCGCCCATGCGCAGGCGCGCCCGGTCATCGTTGGCACCGAGCAGCAGGGGCTGGCGGTAGCCGCGCTGGTACAGGAAATGGCAGACCGACTCGCCGATGCGCTCGTGCGAGAAGCCCACCAGCATGTCGATGGGGGTGGGTGTCAGGTCCCACGTCTCGACCACCGGAATGCCCGCAGCCAGCAACTGGCGCCGACCTTCCACCGAATGCATGATGCCGGTCAGCACGATGCCATCGGGCCGGCGCCGGATGATGGCGTCGAGCAGCGCGTCCTCGCGCGAGGCGTCGTAGCCGCTCTGGCCGAGCATCAGCTGGTAGCCTCGCTCGTCCAGCGCCTGGTTCAGCGCGCGCACGGTTTCCTGGAACACCGGGCCCGTCAGCGTCGGCAACACTGCGGCCACCAGCCGGGCACGCGAGGAGCGCAGGCCACCCGCCATGCCATTGGGAACGAAGCCCGTCTGGCTGACCACCTCGCGCACCTTGAGCAGCGTGGCGGGGGCCACGCGCTCGGGATGGTTCAGCGCGCGTGACACCGTCATGGCGGACACGCCGGCCATGCGGGCGACATCGTGGACGGTGAAGACTTGGGGCTTTTTCATGGAGCAGCGTGGGCCCGGATGATACTGTCGCGCCGCAGCCAGGGTCCAGTGGCCGGCCCCCGCAGTCTGGCGGGCGACCGCCGCCTGTGGCCCGGCTCGCCAAGGGCGCGCGGGTTCGCCCGTATCATCCGCGCCATGCTTGCCAAGTTGATGAGTCTCCTCCTTCTGGGAATAGTGCGGTTCCTGACCGGCTCCCAGGCCCGCTGGTATGGTTGCCCGCCCAAGGCGGAGCAGCGCATCTACTTCGCCAACCACCAGAGCCATGCCGACATGGTGCTGATCTGGGCGGCCCTGCCCGAGGAATTGCGCAGCATCACCCGCCCGATCGCCGCCAAGGACTACTGGACCAAGACACCGTTTCGCCAGTGGATCACCACCGCCGTGTTCAATGCGGTGTATGTGGACCGCCAGGCCACGCCGGCACGCCCGGCGCCTGTGGAGGCGGCACCGGTGGGCGCGGCCCTGCCCGAGGCGGAAACCGCTGCCGCCGGCGGGCCGGACCCGGCACCCGAGGCACCGCCCCGACCGCCGACCCCCGAGGAGCTGCGCGCGGCGCTGCCCGAGAACGACCCGCTCGCGCCGCTGGTGAAGGCGCTGCAGAGCGGCGACTCCATCGTGATCTTTCCCGAGGGCACGCGCGGCCATGGCGAGGAGCCCCAGCCCTTCAAGTCCGGCCTGTACAAGCTGGCGCAGATGTTCCCGCAGGTGGTGCTGGTGCCGGCCTGGATCAACAACGTGCAGCGCGTGATGCCCAAGGGCGAAGTCGTGCCCGTGCCCATCCTGTGCTCGGTGACCTTCGGCGCGCCGATCGAGCTGGCCGCCGACGAAGAGCGCCGGCCGTTCCTGGACCGCGCGCGCCGCGCGGTCATCGCTTTGCGGGAAGTGTGAAATGAACAACTTTCTTCGCAATCTCACCGCGACCCAGCAGATTGGTGCCCTGTTCCTGGTGGTGTTCGGCATCCTGTCGATCACCACCATTTGGGCCTACGCGCGCATGCTGCGCGAGCAGTCCAGCGACGACCCGCAGGCCGAGGCCGAGGCCCTGGAGGCCAAGCGCTTCTGGGGCCTGCTCAAGACCTCCTGGGTCATGGCCACCGTGTTCTGGATCGGCTGGGCGCTGGGTGACGCCGTGGCCACCGTGCTCTTCGCCATCGTGGGCTTTTTCGCGCTGCGCGAGTTCATCACGCTCTCGCCCACGCGCCGGGGCGACCACCGCAGCCTGGTGCTGGCCTTCTTCGTGGTGCTGCCGCTGCAGTTCTGGATCGTGGGCAGCCGGCATTTCGACCTGTTCACGGTGTTCATCCCGGTCTACGTGTTCCTGGCGCTGCCCGTGGTGAGCGCGCTGGCTAACGACCCGCAGCGCTTCCTGGAGCGCAACGCCAAGCTGCAGTGGGGCATCATGGTCTGCGTCTACGGCATGAGCCATGTGCCGGCGCTGCTGCTGCTCGACTTCCCGGGCTACAAGGACAAGGGCGCCTTCTTGGTGTTCTTCCTGGTGTTCGTGGTGCAGACCTGCATGGTGGTGCAGCATCTGCTGGGCCGGCGCTTTCCGCACAAGCCCGTGGCGCCCCAGGTGAGCCAGAGCTTCCAGTGGGTGAGCTGGCTCGCAGGCGTGGCCGTGGGGGGCCTGGTGGGTGGCCTGCTGACCTTCATCACCCCCTTCAAGCCCGGCCAGGCGCTGGGCATGGCCCTGCTGGCCTGCGTGGCCGGCAGCCTCGGGCACCTGGTGATGAAGGCGCTCAAGCGCGACCGCGGCATCACCAGCTGGGGCATGCAGGGCATGTCGGTCACGGGGGCCGGTGGCCTGCTCGACCGGGTCGACGCGCTGTGCTTCGCGGCACCGGTGTTCTTCCATTCGGTGCGCTGGTACTTCGGGCTATGAGGATCCTGGGGATCGATCCGGGCCTGCAGACCACGGGCTTCGGCGTGGTGGACATGGACGGCCACCGACTGAGCTACGTGGCCAGCGGCACCATCCGCACGACCACGCTGGCCCTGGGCGACCTGCCCGGGCGCCTGAAGATGCTGTTCGACGGCATCACCGAGGTGGTGGCGCGCTACCAACCCGATACTTCCTCGGTCGAGATCGTCTTCGTCAACGTGAACCCACAGTCCACCCTGCTGCTGGGCCAGGCCCGCGGTGCCTGCATCACCGCGCTGGTGGCCAGCAACCTGCCCGTGGCCGAGTACACCGCGCTGCAGATGAAGAAGGCCGTGGTCGGCCATGGGCGTGCGACCAAGCCCCAGGTGCAGGAAATGGTGCGCCGCCTGCTGAGCCTGCCCGGCCTGCCCGGCACCGACGCCGCCGACGGCCTGGGCATGGCCATCACCCACGCCCATGCGGGCGCTGCCATGGCCCGCTTGAGCGAGGTCGGGACGCTGCAACGCCGCCAGCACGCCATGTACAAGGGCGGCAGGAGTTACTGAGCCGGAAAGGCGTCGCAGTTCAGCTGCTGCCGAGGCCTCGCTTGAGTTCTTTCAGCAGCAGCAGCACCTGGTTCGACGCATGGCGGCAGCTGCTGTTGAGCAACTGCACGGCCTGGGGCTTTTGCCCCGCCTGGAACAGGGTGACCACAGCGGCCGCCTGCTGGTGGAAGTACTTGTGGCGCGCCACCAGCATGCCGAAGGCCGGGTAGTGGCCCAGCCGCACGCGGCCCGTGCCGTTGAGCCAGCGGCCCAGGTCGCAGCGGTCGTCCTGGCAGATGCGCTCGGGGCGCATGACCTCGTTGGAACGGCCATTGATCATGTCCTGCAGCTGCAGGCGCCAGCGCTCATGGCTGGAAATGGCCGCGTCGATATCGATCTCGGTCATGAGCATGGTGGCGTACTCCGCGTCCAGCACGAGTTCGCTGCCGTTGTCTTCCATGGCCCAGGTGGTGTCTGGACTGGTCGGGTCCTGCTCCCGCATCTTGAACAGTCGGCTGAAGAAACCCATTTTCCATCCCGTTTTTTGGTGTGCGGGCGGGCCCCTGTGCAAGAGACGCCACGCCATTTGAAACATTCTGTGTAGCGTTTTGCCTTTTGGCTACCAAAAAATCGCATACCCCTGTCGGCGTGTGCAGTGCAGCCCTGCTGCCAGCCTCGGCTCTCGGCCCCGGTGCAAGCGGTACCGGCCGTGCCGGACCACAATGGGCACATGACTGAACCTGTTTCCCCCCGCACCGCCCTGTCCATGCTGGACCTGGTTGCCGTCCGCGACGGCGGCACCGTGGCCGAGGCGCTGCAGATCGCCCTGCGCACCGCACAGCACGCCGAAAAGCTCGGTTTCGCCCGCTACTGGCTGGCCGAGCACCACAACATGGCAGGCATCGCCAGCTCGGCAACCGCCGTGCTGGTGGGGCACATCGCGGGCGGCACCTCGCGCATCCGCGTGGGGTCGGGCGGCGTGATGCTGCCCAACCATGCGCCGCTGGTGGTGGCCGAAGCCTTCGGCACGCTGGCCGAGCTCTACCCCGGCCGCATCGACCTGGGCCTGGGCCGCGCGCCCGGCACCGACCCGGCGACCATGCGCGCGCTGCGCCGCAGCCGCGTGGAAACCGCCGACGACTTTCCGCAGGACGTGGCCGAGCTGCAGCGCCTGTTCTCCCCGGCTGAACCGGGCCAGCGCCTGGTGGCCACGCCCGGGGCCGGAACGAACGTGCCGATCTGGCTGCTGGGATCGAGCCTGTTCTCGGCGCAGCTGGCGGCCGAGCGCGGCCTGCCCTATGCCTTCGCCTCGCATTTCGCGCCGCGCCTGCTGCACCAGGCCATCGACCTGTACCGCAACCTGTACCGCCCCTCGGCCGCCTGGCCCAAGCCCTACCTGGCCATCGGCGTGCCGCTGATCGCGGCACCGACCGACGAGGAGGCCGAGTTCCTGGCCAGCAGCACCTACCAGCGCGTGCTGGGCATCCTCACCGGCGACCGGCGCCTGCTGCTGCCGCCGGTGGAGAACTTCGCGGCACGCCTGCAGCCGCAGGAGCGTGCCGCCATCGGCGACTTCCTGGCGGCCGCGGTGATCGGTGGGCCCGAGACGGTGCAGGCCGGCCTGGCCGACCTGGTGCGTGAGACCGGCGCCAACGAGTTGATGCTGGTGAGCGACGTGTACGACCCGGCGCTGCGCCTGCGTTCGCTGGAGATCGCGGCGCAGGCCCATGCGGCGCTGCAGGCCGGCGTACCGGCCTGAAACCTCAGCGTTGCGCCTGCAGGGCGCGCGCCACCGGCATCGCCACCTCCAGGTAGGTGGCTTCAAGGTCCGGCGCATTGCGCGCGACCACCACGGTCAGCCGGCGCACAGGGTCGTAAAGAATCGCGCAGGAATAGCCGGCGGTGGAGCCCCCATGGCCCAGGAACACCGTGCCATCGGGCAACTGGTGGCGCATGACCCCCAGGCCGTAGGCATAGGCCATGTCGCCGATGGGCTCGGCCGGCACGAAGCGCAGCATTTGCGCCAGGGTGCCCGGCAGGCGATAGAGCTCGCCGCCGAACAGCGCGGCGGCAAAGCGCGCCAGGTCGGCCGTGGTCGTCACCAGGGCATGGCCGCCTGCCGCACCGGCCATCGAGGGGGAGATGCGGCTGACATCCAGCAGGCCTGCGCCTGCCATGGGCTGGTAGCCATGGGCGAACGGCGTTGGCATCTCCAGGTCCGCAGGCTCGGGCAGCGAAGAATCGGCCAGGCCCAGGCGGGTGAGCAGGCGCTCGCGCACCTGGCTGCGCCAGCTCTTGCCCGTGGCCTGCTCGATCACCAGGCCGAGCAGGATGTAGTTGGTGTTGGCATAGGCATGTTCGCCAGGCAGCCGCTGGCCCTCCAGCAGCGCCATGTCCAGGTACTCCTGTTCGCTGCGCAGGCGCGCCGGCTGGGCCAGCACATCGGCGTCATGGGCTTCGCTGAAGGCCGTGTCGCCCAGTCCGCTGGTGTGGTTGAGCAGGTGTTCCAGGGTGATGGCGCCGCGGTGCTCGAAGCCGGCGATGCGCCCGGCCGGCAGCAAGCGGGTGAGCGGCGTGCCGAGCGCCAGCCGCCCCTCCTCAACCAGCTGCAGCACCACCGTGGCGACCATCAGCTTGAGGACGCTGCCGGCGCGAAAGCGGTCTTCGGGCCGCATGGGGGTGGCCGGCGCCACCGCCCCCAGGCCCGCGGCGTAGCGGGTGGTGCGCCCCGAGGCGTCCCGCACCGCCACCAGCGCCCCGGGTGGCGCGGCAGGCGGTACCGCCTGCTCCAGCAGGGCCTGGACCGCGGCGTGCTCGCGGGACGGGGCGTCGTCGCCGCCGCCACAGGCGGACAGCAGGGCCCCGACAAGCAACAGGGCGATCAGGGAAAGGGGCATCGTTCGGACAAGGCGCACAGCGGTCGCTCCATGGGGTGGTGGAAAACCTGCGCATGCTAGGCAGGGCTTCCTTTGCGCCCGCTTTGCCCGCCTGGCATAAGCTTCGCCCCACCTAAGAACGTGTTTACGATCTAAGAAGGGACTTCCGACATGCACCTCCTTCTCATCGAAGACGACCTGGACCTGGGCAGCGACCTGCAGAAGGCCCTCAAGGCCCATGGGCTGAGCAGCGAATGGGTGCGCAGCCTCGGCCAGGCCCGGGCCCTGTGCGAGGCCAGCGGCGACGAGCCCCTGCCCTTTGCCTGCGCCGTGCTCGACCTGGGCCTGCCCGACGGCGAAGGCCTGTCCCTGCTGCGCGGCTGGCGGCGCACCGGGATCGCGTTGCCGGTCATCGTGCTGACCGCGCGCGATGCGCTGGAGATGCGCATCGCCGGGCTCGATGCAGGAGCCGACGACTATGTCATCAAGCCCGTGCAGGTGGCAGAACTGGCGAGCCGGATCCAGGCCGTGACGCGGCGCGCAGCCGGGCAGTCGTCGAGCACCTGGAGCGTGGGCCCGCTCACCATCGACATGCGCCAGCGCGAGGTGCGCACCGAAGACGGGCCGGTGCCGCTGTCGCCACGCGAATTCGCCATCGTGGTCGAACTCGCGCGCCACGGTGGCGACGTGGTGCCCAAGCACCGGCTGGCACGGGCCCTGGCGCCCCTGGGCGAGCCGATGGAGTTCAGCGCGCTCGAATGGCATATCCACAACCTGCGCCGCAAGCTGGGCGAGGACTGCATCCGCACCATGCGTGGCGTGGGCTACCGCATCGCCGGGCTGCAGCCATGATGGCGCTGCCCTCCCTGCTGCGCCCGTCCATCGCCCGGCGCCTGTTGCTGTCGCTGCTGCTGGCCTGTGCACTCGTCTGGGTGGCGATCTACGCGCTCGGCCACTCCATGGTCTATGCTCGGGAAACAGGCAGCTTCGACCGCGAGATGCTGGCCCTGGCGCGCAGCATCGACCGCCTGGCCAGCGCTGCCGCAGGCGACGGGGCGCGTTTCACGGCGGCGCTCGAAGGCCTGGACGCGCGCATCCAAAGCGATACCGAGTTGCTCAGCTACCCCGAAGGATTCCTCGGGTTCCGGGTGCGCGATACACAGGGGCGGCTGCTGGCACAGGGCGGCAGCGTGGCCGATACCCCGGCGGACGGCCCCGAGGGCTATGCCGACCAGGGCGGCGCCCAGCCCCACCGCGTCTACCGGCTGCGCTCGGCCGATGGGCGCTACCGGATCGAGGTGACCCAGTCCCTGCACAGCCGGCACCTGAACTTCGACTCGGTGATGATCAGCAGCGAGGGGCTGCTGCAGCCCTTGCTGGTGGCTTTTCCCCTGGTGCTGCTGCCGGTCTGGGTGTCGGTGCACACGGGCCTGCGCCCGCTGCGCCAGCTGTCCCGCGAGCTCGCGCAGCGGTCGCCTGGGAACCTGGAGGCGCTGGCGGTGAGTGCGCCCCATGCCGAACTGGCACCGGTGGTGCGCGAACTCAATGCCACGCTGGCGCGGCTGCGCGCACTGCTGCAGCGCGAGCGCAACTTCCTCGCGGATGCGGCGCACGAGCTGCGCACCCCGCTGGCCGTGATCGGCACGCAGCGCGACCTGCTGCTGCACAGCGCCAGCGACGAGGAGCGCCGCGCGGCGGCCGAGCGCCTGGGCAACGGCGTCGAGCGCGCCGGCCGCCTGGTGGGGCAGTTGCTGGCGCTCGCACGGCTCGATGCGGACGCGGCGCACGCGCCTGCCGCCGTGGACCTGGCGGACATCGCCCGCGACTGCCTGGCGGCCCACGCGGGCCCGGCGGCGGCGCGGGACGTCGAGCTGTGCTACCTCGGGCCCGACCGGCTGCCCAGCCGCGGGCCGCTGCAGGTGTTCGAATCCATCACCGACAACCTGGTCGGCAATGCCATCCGCTATGGCCGCCATGGCGGGCGCGTGGAGTTGCAACTGGGCCAGCATGTCGGGCGCCTTGTGCTCGAGGTGCGTGACGACGGCCCCGGCATTGCCCCGCAGTTGCGCGAAGCGGTCTTCGAACGCTTCGTGCGCGGACCCGATGCCGGCGCGAGCGGTTCCGGTCTGGGGCTGGCCGTGGTCCGGTCAGCGGCACGGCGCATTGGCGCGGGCGTGGAAATCGGGGCCGGTATCGGCGGAAAAGGCGTCTCTTTCCGTGTGCAATGGGCGTCCCCGCCGTAGCGCAGGGATCTGCAACGCAGCGCGGCGCATCGGCGCCATGTAAGGTTTGAGGACAAGCTTGCGGGGCAACATGCCGGTTGCCGCTACCATCGTGGCTGACGAGGGTGCCCCTTCGTGCACTTCCCAACCGCCCACCCACCACCTGCTGCATGCCCGCTTTTTCCTTTGAAGCCCTGGACGCCCAGGGCCAGACCCGCAAAGGCCTGATGGAGGCCGACACCGCCAAGTCCGCCCGCACCCAGCTGCGCGCGCAGGCCCTGGTGCCGATTGCAGTGGAGCAGGTCCAGACCGGGCATTCCCGGGACGGCGCTGCCCAGGGCTGGAACCGCAGCCTGTTCACCCGGCCGGTGTTCAACGCCACCGGCCTGGCCATCTGGACCCGGCAGATCGCCGGGCTGGTGAGTTCCGGCCTGCCGCTGGAGCGCGCCCTGAGCGCCCTCTCGGACGAGGCCGACGACGACCGCCAGCGCCACCTGGTGGCCGCCCTGCGCGCCGAGGTGAATGCCGGCGCCACCTTCGCCCGCGCGCTGGGCCAGCACCCGCGCGAGTTTTCCGACATCTACTGCGCCGTGATCGGTGCCGGCGAGCATAGCGGCAACCTGGGCCTGGTGCTCGAACGCCTGGCCGACGACCTGGAAGACCGCCAGGCGCTCAAGGCCAAGCTCATAGGCGCGGCGCTCTACCCGGCCATCGTGACCCTGGTGGCAATCGCCATCGTGATGTTCCTGCTGGGCTATGTGGTGCCCCAGGTGGCCAGCGTGTTCGCCGGCTCCAAGCGCGCCCTGCCCCTCATCACCACCGTGATGCTGGGCATCAGCGCCCTGGTGCGCAGCTACGGGCTGGCCCTGTTCGGCGCACTGGTCATCGGCGCGCTGGGCCTGCGCTGGTCGCTGAAATCGGAGAGCGTGCGCGAGCGCTTCGACGCTGCCTGGCTCAACCTGCCCCTGGTGGGCAAGCTCGCGCGCGGCTACAACGCGGCGCGCTTTGCCAGCACGCTGGCCATGCTGGCCAGTGCCGGCGTGCCCATCCTGCGCGCGCTGCAGGCCGCGGCCGAGACCCTGAACAACCGCGCCCTGCGGGCCGACGCGCTCGATGCCCTGGTGCTGGTGCGCGAGGGTGCACCGTTGGCCTCGGCCCTGGCGCAGAAGAAGCGCTTTCCGGGCCTGCTGTCGATGTTCGCGCGCCTGGGCGAACAGACGGGCCAGTTGCCGGTGATGCTGCAGCGCGCCGCCACCCAGTTGTCGGTCGAGGTGCAGCGCCGCTCCATGCAGCTGGCGACCATCCTGGAGCCCCTGCTGATCGTAGCCATGGGCCTGGTGGTGATGGCCATCGTCTTGGCCGTGATGCTGCCCATCATCCAGCTCAACCAGTTCGTCAAGTAGACACACACCATGGCCGTCACCCTGGACGACAAGCTGGTGGTCGCGATCTCCTCGCGCGCACTGTTCAATTTCGAGGAAGAAAACAGCGTCTTCGACGACACGGACGACCGCGCCTACGTGGAGATGCAGCGCCAGCGCATCGACATTCCGGCGGCGCCGGGCGTGGCCTTTTCGCTGGTGCGCAAGCTGCTGGCCTTCAACACCACCGAGCACCAGCGGGTGGAGGTGGTGCTGCTCTCGCGCAACGACCCGGTGAGCGGCATGCGCGTGTTCCGCTCCTGCCTGGCCCACGGCCTGCCCATGGTGCAGCGCGGCGTGTTCACCCAGGGGCGTGATCCGTTCCGCTACCTGCGACCGCTGGGGGCCCACCTGTTCCTCTCGGCCAACGAGGCCGACGTGCGCCAGGCGCTGCACCTGGGCTACCCGGCGGCGCGCGTGCTGACCGAATCGGTGCGTGCCGGCGACTCCAACCCCCATGAAGTGCGCATCGCCTTCGACGGCGACGCGGTGCTGTTCTCCGACGAGGCCGAGCGCGTCTACCAGGCCGAGGGCCTGGCCGCCTTCCAGCGGCACGAGAGCGACAAGGCGGCGCAGCCGCTGCCCGATGGTCCCTTCAAGCCCCTGCTCGCGGCCCTGCACCGGCTGCAGCACGCGGGCGGCACGGGCATGCGCATCCGCACCGCGCTGGTCACGGCACGCAGCGCGCCCGCCCACGAACGCGCCATCCGCACGCTGATGGACTGGGACATCGCAGTCGATGAAGCGATGTTCCTCGGCGGCCTGCAAAAAGGGGAGTTCCTGCGCGAGTTCGAGCCCGACTTCTTCTTCGACGACCAGACCGGCCATGTCACCTCGGCCTCGCTGCATGTGCCGGCGGGCCATGTGAACAGCGGGGTGTCCAACCCCGTCACGCTGCTGGCAGACTGAAGGGCCGGCCCTGGCGGTGTGCAAAGTTGTGCAATGGTGTGCAACTTGCCGCGAAAGAAGGCCTCTGACCGGTTGCAATGAACACCGTGCGCCCGCATCTGTGCGACCATGGTCCCGCAACAGGAACAGAGAACAGAACGCATGAAGATGAACCTATTGGCATGGGGCGCAGCCGCCGCCCTGCTTTGCAGCAGCATGGCGCTGGCCCAGGCACCGGCGGCGCCCCCACCGGCCGACACCGAAGGCCTGTCCAAGGGCGAAGCCAAGGCCATCCGCGAGTTCAAGATGCTGGATTTCAACGGCGACGGCAAGCTCAGCCGGACCGAAGTGAAACTGTTCCCGCGCCTGGCCAATGCCTTCGATGAGGCCGACACCGACCATGACGGCTTTGTCTCGTACGCAGAGGTGCGCGCTTTTGCGGCCAAGTACCGCGCCGAACGGGATCGCGCGAAACAACAGACGCCTGCTGCTCCCGCTCCTGCAGCCAGCGCTCCCTGACCCCACCCGCTACCGTTCGATAGCAAAAAAAACGATATCCCCTGGCGCCGTCGCGGCGCCTCAGCCTGCCAGCCGATTCACAACCCTGCCGTGCGCTTGACCTTGGGGTCCGAGTAGGTCAGCGGTTCGTTCTTGACCTGCTGGGCCAGGCGCTCCTGCAGGGTCACCTTGTTGATGTCCTGAGCCATTTCCACGGCGCTGCCGCTGGCACGCCACATGGACTGGATGAACTCGAGCAACTGCTTGTAGATGGGCTCCGGCGGCGGCTCGGGCGGCTCTTCCACCGTTTCCTTCTTCTTCACCTCGGTCCAGTCGCGGTTCGGCGCCTCGGGCGCCGAAGGCTTGTCGGGCTCGCGCACGATGGCCCCCTCCCCGAGCCGGTCCATGGACTCGACGGGCAGCGGCGCATTCACAGGGCGTATCGGCGGCGCCCCCGAGGCGCCGGTGGAATACAAATCGGCGCCCGGAGGACGCCAGGTCGGCGATCGATCAACAGGTGGCATTTGCATGGCAGGCCCCAGGTGGTGGATGGAATGGACAGAGGCACTTCCGGACTCTTCGTACATTCATAACGGCAAACAAAAGGGGAAATTGAGGTCTTTTTTGGCTTTAAGCCCAAAATTAAGGGTTTACCCCTAGTTTTTAAGCGGTGTTCAGGCGAAAAAAAGCCCGCCGCCCACACGAAGCAGGCGGCGGGCGGGTGCGGGCCAGAACCTGTTTACGATCTCCCAGGGGTCGCGCAGCGGCTTTGGCGGGAAGGGATGCTAGGCGCGGTGCGCAGTTGATAGCCCGGCTATCAACAAGCGCCGCAACGCCGCAGACCGCCCGCCAAGGCCACTGCCCGAGGGGTTGGAGCGCAATCCCCTGCGAGACCGTAAACAGGTTCTCAGAGAAAGCGTTCGAGGAAGCGGCGCGACTGGCGATCGAGCAGCGTGGTGTCGGGCACCTTGAACTGCACGCCCTCACCGGCAGCAATCAGCAGACGGGTGCGCCCGCCGAGCCGGCGGATGTCTTCCTCGGCCTTGAGCACCAGGCGCGCGGGGCCCCGGTCGGTCTCCACATCCCAGGTGCTGGGGGTCGAAAAACTCGATACGGCAGTAATTTTTTCGATAGTGGGCACAAACTCCCGCACCGCCAGCTCCTCTTCGACCAGGGTGCGCCCGGCCGGGGGCAGCTGGTCGAGGCGGTCCAGCCACACCAGCTCGTGGCCGTCGCTGCCCACCAGGGACAGGCCTTCGGCCGGGGCGGCGATGGGAAAGGCGCGCACGGGCACCACGCCCTCGTGCACGGTGCCGTCGGGCTGGGTCAGCACCAGGCGTCCGTGCGGATTGCGGTGCAGCTGCAGCGGGCGGGTCGGGGAAGGGGTCGTCAGGTCGGTCATGGCGGTGTCGTTGTCCGTCGAAGGGCGGCGCTCAGGCGCTGCCCGCAGGGTGGGCCGGGTGCAGCAGGCTGCTGTCGATGATCACGCCGGCGGCCTGGGCGTCCTCTTCGGCACGGCGGGCCTGGGCTTCGTACAGCCGCCAGTAGGCGCCCTGTTTCTCCATGAGCTCGTCGTGCGGCCCCACCTCCACCACCTCGCCGCGGTCCATCACCACCAGGCGGTCGGCCTTGCGCAGGGTGGACAGGCGGTGGGCGATGGCGATCGTGGTGCGGCCCTGCACCAGGTTGTCCAGGGCCTTCTGGATTTCCTTCTCGGTCTCGGTGTCCACCGCCGAGGTGGCCTCGTCCAGGATCAGGATGCGCGGGTCGATCAGCAGCGCACGCGCGATGCTGATGCGCTGGCGCTCGCCGCCCGACAGGCCCTGGCCGCGCTCGCCCACCAGCGAGTCATAGCCGTGCGGCAGGCGCAGGATGAATTCATGCGCATGCGCTGCGCGGGCAGCCGCGACGATCTCCTCGCGCGTGGCCTCGGGCTTGCCGTAGGCGATGTTCTCGGCAATGGTGCCGAAGAACAGGAAGGGTTCCTGCAGCACCAGGCCGATGTGGCGCCGGTAGTCGGCCACGGCGAAGCGGCGGATGTCCACGCCATCGACCTGGATGGAGCCGTCGCTCACGTCGTAGAAGCGGCTGATCAGGTTCACCAGGGTGCTCTTGCCCGAGCCGCTGTGGCCCACCAGGCCGATCATCTCGCCGGGGCGGATGTCCAGGTCCAGCCCCTTGATCACCGCGCGGCTGCCGTAGCGGAAGCCCACGTTGCGCATGGCGATGGCGCCCTGCACCTTGTCCACCTGGACCGGCTGGGCCGGGTCGGGCACGTTGCTCACGTGGTCCAGGATGTCGAAGATGCGCTTGGCGCCGGCGGCGGCCTTCTGCGTGACCGAGACGATGCGGCTCATGGAATCGAGCCGGCTGTAGAAGCGCCCGATGTAGGCGATGAAGGCGGTGAGCACACCCACCGTGATCTGGTTGCGCGAGACCAGCCAGATGCCGAAGGCCCAGACCACGAGCAGGCCGATCTCGGTGAGCAGCGACACCGTGGGGGTGAACAGCGACCAGGTCTTGTTGAGCTTGTCGTTGACCTCCAGGTTGTGCTGGTTGGCATCGCGAAAGCGCTGGGCCTCGCGCTTTTCCTGGGCGAAGGCCTTGACCACGCGGATGCCGGGGATGGTGTCGGCCAGCACGTTGGTGACCTCGGACCAGACGCGGTCGATCTTCTCGAAGCCGGTGCGCAGGCGGTCGCGCACGGTGTGGATCATCCAGGCGATGAAGGGCAGCGGCACCAGCGTGACCAGGGCCAGCCAGGGGTTGATGGAGAACAGGATGGCCGCCGTCATCATGATCATGAGCACATCGGTCACGAAGTCCAGCGCATGCAACGAAAGGAAAACGTTGATGCGGTCCGTCTCCGAGCCGATGCGCGCCATGAGGTCGCCGGTGCGCTTGCCGCCGAAGTAGTCGAGCGACAGGCGCAGCAAATGCTCGTAGGTGGTGGTACGCAGGTCGGCGCCGATGCGCTCGGACACCAGCGCCAGGATGTAGGTGCGCGCCCAGGACAGGCCCCAGGCCGCCAGGGCCGACGCCAGCAGGCCGCTGAGGTACAGCAGCACCAGGCCGGGCTCGATCTTCTGCCCGTTCTGGAACGGGATCAGGATGTCGTCCATCAGCGGGATGGTCAGGTAGGGCGGCACCAGCGTGGCCGCCGTGGAGGCCAGCGTCAGGCAGAAGCCCGCGGCCAGTTGCTTGCGGTAGGGCCGGGCAAAGCGCCACAGGCGCAGCAGCACCCAGGTGGAGGTCTGCGGCGGCTGGGCGCGTGCGCAGGCGGGGCACTCCTCGGTATCGGGGGGCAGGGGGGCGTGGCACTGGGGGCAGGTGGCCTCGTCCGCCTGCGCGGCGCCGGCGGGCTGCTCGAAGCGCTGCACCAGGCGCAGCGCCTGGGCATGCTGGCCCAGGGTGAAGCGCCACAGCGCCAGCCGCGCATCGGCATCGTGCAGCTCCAGCGCCCCGATGCCGCCGTGGTCGTGCATGCGCAGCGCAAGGCCCGGGGCCCGCGGCCATGCGCGCCAGGCGCTGGTGCCAGGATCGCAGGCCAGCAGGCGCTCGGAAGTCACCACCACCCAGCCCGTGGCGAAACGCAGTTCGCCGCTCAGGTCAACCTGTAACGTGGCCAGCACGTTCTCTTGGGAAGCGAGCATGGCCCGCAGATCGGCCCCCAGGGGGCCGGAAAAGACACCGGAGGCGTCCACAGAATGGTGATGTTGCATGTTGGATTGGTATTTGCGCCCCTGGCAGCCAGCGGTCACCGATTGCGCCACAGGGCGAATTCTCCCCGATACTGCACGCAAGGACGCCAAGGCATCCACCTGTAACGTCTGCGATGGCTCCCTGGCTGACAGCCAATGCTGCCATCCGAGTGGAGCACAATGTTCCCCCATATTCTCGTTGTCCTCCCCCGCATAGCCCCGAAAGGCCGGAACCCCTACCCGCTGCAACCCATGGCGAAATTCAACGACATCCAACTGCTTCGCATCAACTACCTGCGTGGACCCAACATCTGGACCTACCGGCCCGTGCTGGAAGTCTGGCTGGACCTGGGTGTGCTGGAAGACCATCCCTCGCACACCCTGCCCGGCCTCAATGAGCGCCTGACGGCCTGGCTGCCGGCCCTGATCGAGCACCACTGCGGCGTGGGTGAGCGCGGCGGCTTCCTTCAGCGACTGGAGGAAGGCACCTGGTGCGGCCACGTGCTGGAGCACATCGTGATCGAACTGCTCAACCTGGCCGGCATGCCCACGGGCTTCGGCCAGACGCGCAGCACCTCGCAGCGCGGCGTGTACCGCATGGTCTTCCGGGCGCGTGACGAGCAGGTGGCCCGCGTAGCCCTGGCCCAGGGCCACCGCCTGCTGATGTCGGCCATCAACGACGAGCCCTTTGACGTGGCCGCCGCCGTGGCGCGCGTGCGCACCGAGGTGGACGATCAGTACCTGGGCCCCAGCACGGCCTGCATCGTCACGGCCGCCACCGACCGCAGCATCCCCCACATCCGCCTGAACGACGGCAACCTGGTGCAGCTGGGCTACGGCGCCAGCCAGCGCCGCATCTGGACCGCCGAGACCGAATTCACCAGCGCCATCGCCGAAGGCATCGCCAGCGACAAGGACCTGACCAAGGGCCTGCTCAAGGCCTGCGGCGTGCCCATCCCCGAAGGCCAGGTGGTCAACAGCCCCGAGGAAGCCTGGGAAGCAGCGCAGGACATCGGTCTGCCCGTGGTGGTCAAGCCCTCGGACGGCAACCATGGCCGCGGCGTGACCCTGGACCTGCGCAAGCAGGCAGACATCGAGGCGGCCTACCATGTGGCCTACCCCGAGGGCAGCGACGTGATGGTCGAGAGCTTCATCCCCGGCGACGAGCACCGCCTGCTGGTGGTGGGCGGCAAGGTGGTGGCCGCCGCGCGCGGCGAGGTGGTCAGCATCACCGGCAACGGCCGCTCCACCGTCAAGGAACTCATCGACAGCCAGCTCAACTCCGACCCTCGCCGCGGCTACGAGGAGGAATACCCGCTCGAGATCATCGACCTGGCCACCGACACCAAGGTGCAACTGGAGCTCAAGCGCCAGGACCTCGATGCCGACTCCGTGCCTGCCGCCGGCCGGACCATCGTCGTGCAGCGCAACGGCAACGTGGCCGTGGACTGCACGGACGACGTGCACCCCGAGGTCGCCTACATCGCCCAGCTCGCTGCCAAGGTGGTGGGCCTGGATATCGCGGGCATCGACATGGTCGCGCTCGATATCTCCAAGCCGCTGCACGCGCAGGGCGGCGCCATCGTCGAGGTCAACGCCGGCCCCGGCCTGCTGATGCACCTGAAGCCCGCCGTGGGAGCCCCGCGCCCCGTGGGCCAGGCCATCGTGGAGCACCTGTTCCCGACCGAAGACCATGCCGAGGGCACGGCCGGCCGCATCCCCGTGGTGGGCGTGGCCGGCACGCGCAACACCGCCACCATCTCCCGCCTCGTGGCCTGGCTGCTGCACCTGAGCGGCCGCCACACGGGCGTGGCCTGCCGCGATGGCCTGTTCCTGGACCGCCGCCACGTGGACGTCACCGAAAGCGCCCACTGGGAGGCCGCCCACCGCCTGCTGATGAACCAGATGGTGCAGGCCGCCGTGATCGAGAACGACGCCCGCACCATCCTGCGCGACGGCCTGGCCTACGACCGCTGCAAGGTGGGCGTGGTGACCGACATGGACGGTGTGGCCACCCTGGCCGAGTTCGACGTGCACGAGCAGGACCAGATGACCAAGGTGCTGCGCACCCAGGTGGACGTGGTGCTCGCCGACGGTGCCGCCGTGCTCAACGCCGCCGAGGAGCAGGTGGTCGACCTGGCCCGCCTGTGCGATGGCGACGTGGTGCTGTACGCGCAGGACCCTGCACTGCCCGCGATCACCGAACACCGCGCCAAGGACAACGGCCGTGCCGTGGTCGTCAAGAACGGCCGCGTGGTGCTGGCCACCGGCAGCGCCGAGCATGTGCTGGGCACGCTGGCCGAGCTGACCTTCGGCCGCAATGCCGTGGTGCCCGACACCGAGGCCTTGCTGGCCGCCGTGGGCGCCGCCTGGGCCCTGGACATCGCGCCAGACCTGATCGGTGCCGGCGTCAAGACCTTCGAGCCCGACCTGCCGCCGCCGCCCGGTCTGCGTACATGAATAAACACCCCCTGAGTCGCTTCGCGCCTTCCCCCTCTCTCGACTCGCTGCGCGAGTCGGGAGGGGGACGCCCCCAGTGCGGCGGGGCGGCCCTTGCACGGGGGCACTGGCCTTCGCCGCGCCGGTTGCATGCACCTCAGGCATTGCTGCCCTTCGGGTGAAACTGACGCCGAGCAACCCAACAGATGTGATGACTCCGGGGCCTGCGCGCCCCGACGGACACTGAGAAAGAGAATTTCCATGGATGTATCCCGCACCCGGGCCCTGCGCGGCCCCAACCTGTGGAGCCGCCACATGGCCATCGAGGCCGTCGTGGCCTGCGATGAGAACGAACGTGCCATCCGCCAGATGGACGGGTTCGAGGCGCGCCTGCGCGCCCTGTTCCCCGCCATCGGCGCGCTGCACCCCGAGGGCGGCGACGGCGACATCTCGCTGGCCCATGTGCTGCAGACCGCCGCCCTGGCCCTGCAGGCCCAGGCCGGCTGCCGCGTAACTTTTGCGCGCACCACGGCCACCACCGACGCTGGCGTCTACCAGGTGGTGGTGGAGTACAGCGAAGAGGCCGTGGGCCGCAAGGCCTTCGAGGACGCGCAGCAGCTGATCCAGGCCGCACTGGGCCAGGGCAGCTTCGACGCAGAAAAGGCCGTTGCCGACCTGCGCGAGCTCGACGAGGACGAGCGCCTGGGCCCGAGCACGGGATCCATCGTGGACGCGGCCGTGGCGCGCGGCATTCCCTACCGGCGCCTCACGCGGGGCAGCCTGGTGCAGTTCGGCTGGGGCTCCAAGCAGCGCCGCATTCAGGCCGCCGAGGTGGACTCCACCAGCGCCGTGGCCGAATCCATCGGCCAGGACAAGGACCTGACCAAGCGCCTGCTGCATGCGGCCGGCGTGCCCGTGCCGCTGGGCAAGCCCGTCGAAAGCATCGACGAGGCCTGGGAAGTGGCCCAGAAGGTGGGCCTGCCCGTGGTGGTCAAGCCCCAGGACGGCAACCAGGGCAAGGGCGTCACGGTGAACATCACCGACCGCGCCCAGCTCGATGCCGCCTACCGCAACGCGGCCGAGTACGGCACGGTGATGGTCGAGCGCTTCCTGCCCGGCCACGACTTCCGCCTGCTGGTGGTGGGCGACCAGCTCGTGGCCGCAGCGCGCCGCGAGCCGCCCCAGGTGCTGGGCGACGGCCAGCACACGGTGCGCGAACTGGTCGAGCAGGTCAACCTCGACCCGCGCCGCGGCGAGGGCCATGCCACCTCGCTGACCAAGATCCGCCTGGACGAGATCGCCGTAGCCCGCCTGGCGGCCCAGGACCTGACGCCCGACTCCGTGCCGCCCAAGGGCCAGCGCGTGATCCTGCGCAACAACGCCAACCTGTCCACCGGCGGCACCGCCACCGACGTGACCGACGACGTGCACCCCGAAGTCGCCGCCCGCGCCATTGCCGCGGCCCAGATGGTAGGCCTGCACATCTGCGGCGTGGACATGGTCGCCGAGACCGTGCTGCGCCCGCTGGAGGAGCAAGGCGGCGGCTTCGTGGAAGTGAACGCCGCACCCGGCCTGCGCATGCACCTGGCGCCCTCGTACGGCAAGCCGCGCAACGTGGGCCAGGCCATGGTGGACAAGCTCTATGCCCATGGAGATGACGGCCGCATCCCCACGGTGGCCGTGACCGGCACCAACGGCAAGACCACCACGGCGCGCCTGATCGCCCACCTGTTCACGGCCCAGGGCCTGCGCGTGGGCATGACCAACACCGACGGCGTGTACGTCAATGGCCGCCAGATCGACAGCGGCGACTGCAGCGGCCCCAAGAGCGCGCGCAACGTGCTGCTGCACCCCGAGGTGGACGCGGCCGTGTTCGAGACCGCGCGCGGCGGCATCCTGCGCGAAGGCCTGGGCTTCGACCGCTGCCAGGTGGCGGTGGTCACCAACATCGGGGCGGGCGACCACCTGGGCCTGAACTACATCACCACGGTGGAAGACCTGGCCGTGCTCAAGCGCGTGATCGTGCAGAACGTGGCCACCGACGGCTATGGCGTGCTCAACGCCGCCGACCCCATCGTGGCGGCCATGGCTCCGGCCTGCCCGGGCAAGATCATCTACTTCGCGAGCGACCGCCACCACCCCGTGATGGCCACGCACCGCGCCCAGGGCAACCGCACGGTGTACGTGGATGGCGACTCCATCGTGGCCTCGGAAGGCTCGTGGCGCGAGACCATCCACCTGCGCGACGTGCCGATCACGCGCAATGGCCGCATCGGCTTCCAGGTCGAGAACGTCATGGCCTCGGTGGCCGCCGCCTGGGGCGCCGGCCTGCCATGGCAGACCATCCGCCGCGGCCTGTCGGGCTTCGTGAACGACAGCGACAACGCACCGGGGCGCTTCAACATCATGGACCACAACGGCGCCACGGTGATCGCCGACTACGGTCACAACCCCGACGCCATGCGTGCCCTGGTGGCTGCCGTGGACGCCCTGCCCGGCAAGCGCCGCAGCGTGGTCATCAGCGGTGCCGGTGACCGGCGCGACGAGGACATCCGCGAGCAGACCGTGATCCTGGGTGGCGCGTTCGACGACGTGATCCTGTACCAGGATGCGGCCCAGCGCGGCCGTGGCGACGGCGAGGTGATGGCCCTGCTGCGCGAAGGCCTGGCCGGCGCGGCACGCACCACGCACGTGGAAGAGATCCGCGGCGAGTTCATCGCCATCGACACGGCCCTTTCCCGCCTGCAGCCGGGCGACCTGTGCCTGGTGCTGGTCGACCAGGTCGAGGAAGCCCTGGCCCACCTGGCCAAGCGCTGCGCCGAAGCCGGGACCACGGCATGACGCGCGCTGCACTGCGCATGGCGACCCTGGCCGCCTTCACGCTGCTGGCGGGCGCCGCCAGCGCCGCGCCCGACAAGATCGGCACGGTGGACACGGCCTTCAAGCTGCTGGGCCGCGACCACGACATCATCGTCGAGGCCTACGACGACCCGGCCGTGGCGGGCGTGACCTGCTATGTCTCGCGCGCCCGCACGGGCGGCATCAAGGGATCGCTGGGCCTGGCGGAAGACCGCTCCGAAGCCTCGATCGCCTGCCGCCAGACCGGGCCGGTGAGCTTCCCTGCGCCGCTGCGCAAGCAGGAGGAGGTGTTCAGCGAACGCCTGTCGATCCTGTTCAAGCGCCTGCGCGTGGTGCGCATGGTGGACCCGGCGCGCAACACGCTGGTCTACCTGACCTACTCCGAAAAATTGGTGGACGGCTCGCCGCAGAACAGCGTGACGGCCGTGCCGGTGGACCGGGCGATGCCGATTCCACTGAAGTAAATCAACAAAGGGCGCCGCGGCGCCCTTTCTTCATGCTTTTCCGGATGCGATCTGGCGCAGGGCCTGCTCGAAGACTTCGGGCGGCTGGCCGCCCGAGATCAGGTGGCGGTCGTTGATGATGATGGCCGGCACCGAGTGGATGCCCTGCTGCAGGTAGAACTGCTCGCGCTCGCGCACGGCGTCAGCGTACCGGTCCGATGCCAGCACGGCGCGGGCCTCGGCCTCGTCGAGCCCCACCCCGGCGGCCACGCGCGCCAGCACCTCATGGTCGCCGGGGCTCTGGCCGTCGGTGAAGTAGGCCTTGAACAGTGCATGCTTCAGGGCAGGCTGCTTGTCCCCCTCTTCCTCGGCCCAGTGCAGCAGGCGGTGGGCGTCGAAAGTGTTGTAGATGCGGCTGCGCTGCGCCATGTTGAAGGTGAAGCCCAGGGCCGCACCGCGCGCGGCGATGGCGTCGCGGTTCTTCTGGCTCTGCTCGGGCGTGGCGCCGTACTTCTCGTGCAGGTGCTCGGCGATGTCCTGGCCTTCGGGGGCCATCTGGGGGTTGAGCTCGAAAGGCTGGAAGTGCAGGTCGAGCGCAACGTCGCCCTTGAGGCGCTCGGCCGCCTGCTCCAGCGACTTGAGGCCGATGATGCACCAGGGGCAGGAGACGTCGGAGACGAAATCGATCTTGAGGGCTGTGGTCATGCGGTCACCAGAAGGTCAGATAGGTTGGCCAATATCCTAGGACGATTGGCGCGTCCTTGCAGCGGTACGGCCATTGGAGCCCCTGCAAGCCCCCACCGCAGTGATGGAAAAGCCCGGGTTTGCCACACTGCACCCCTGTCCTGCCACCCATGGCTTCCTCAGGAGCCACGCCACCATGCAAATCGACCAGCAGCAATCCATCCTCACCATCGCCCTGTTCGCCGCCTTCGCCGATGGCCACAAGGGCGACAGCGAGCGCGAGGAGATCCGGCGCATCGCCCAATCGCTGGCGCAGGACGCGCCGGCCATCGACCTGCCGCGCCTGGTCCAGGACGTGCTGCTGCAGCGCACCAGCGCCCAGGCCGCCGCCGCGGCGCTGACCGAGCCGGGCCTGCGCCAGCTGGCCTACGAAATGGCGGTCTGCGTCTGCGACGTGGACGGGCGCCAGACAGAGGCCGAGCGCGCCTTCCTGGCGCAGCTCAAGGGCTGGCTGCAGCTCGGTGACGGTGACACCGCGGCCTTCGAGCAGCAGGCCGATGCCCTCGTGGAAGTGGCCGAGCGCGCTGCCCCCATCGCGCGCGGCCTGGCGCCCGTGGCCGTGGGCACGGCGGCCGCGGCGGCCCTGCCCGTGCGCGGCGCTGCAGCGCAGGTCTCCGACGCCGAACTGGACAAGAGCATCCTGAACTACGCGCTGCTGTGCGGCGCGCTGGAGCTGCTGCCGCAGTCCTGGGCGTCGATGGCCATCATCCCCATGCAGGTCAAGATGGTCTACGCCGTCGGCAAGGCCCATGGCGTGGAGCTGGACCAGGGCCACATCAAGGATTTCATCGCGGCGGCCGGCGTGGGCATGGCCTCGCAGTACATCGAGCAGTTCGGCCGCAAGCTGCTCGGCGGCCTGCTGGGCAAGGTGGCGGGCCGCACCATCGGCGGCATCGGCCAGGCGGCCACGGGCATGGCCTTTTCGTTCGCCACCACCTACGCCCTGGGCCAGGTGGCCAGGCGCTACTACGCAGGCGGCCGGGTGATGAGCACGGCCGTGCTGCGCGAGAGCTTCCAGGGCATGCTCGGCCCGGCCAAGGACCTGCAGGCCCAGTACCTGCCGCAGATCCGCGAAAAGGCGGCGACCCTGGATGCAGCCAAGGTCATGTCCATGGTCAGGGGTGGCGCCTGATCGACCTTTGAACCGCCAATCTGGCGGCCACTTCCCTCTTTTACAGGGGCCATGGCCCATGCCAGAATCGGGCATGCCCTTGACACTGGACCCTGCCAACGCCATAGCACCCATGTCGCTGGACTCTCCGTCGGACAACGCCATGACGGCGCTGTACCGCGTGGCCCTGGGCCCGGTGAATACCGAGCACTACCTGCCCATCTTTGCGCGCTTCGACGATGCGGGGCGCACCACCACCACCTGGAACTGGCCGGCCGCGCTGTTCACGCTGAGCTGGCTGGTGTTTCGCCAGCTGTGGGGCGCAGCCCTGGTCTATGTGGCCGCGGCCGAGGGGCTGGCGCTGCTGGTCTTCGGCCTGGGCCGGCAGTTCCTGAACTGGCCCCAACCGGTGGAGTGGGGCATCCTGGCGGCCATCGCGTTGTTCAGTTGCGCGCTGCCCGGGCTGTTCGCCAACGCCGTGCTGCACACCGAGATCCGCAAGCGCATTGCGCGCGCCCTGTCGGCCTCGCGCACCGTGCCCGAGGCTGCAGCGCTGCTGGAGCGCCAGGCCAGTTCACGCCAGCGGCTGAGCAGCGTGGTCATCGGGCATGTGGTCGTGGTGGCCACGGCCCTGCTGGCCTACATGCTGTTCCCGCCGGGTGGCGCGGCGGAGCCTGCCAGGGCTGCCGCCCCGGCCACCTTGGCCTCTTCTGCCCCTGCCGCCCCGGCATCCAACCCCACCTCCGGGCTGGCCGCCGTGTCGGTGCTGCGCAGCGCTGCCTCTGCGCCGCCCGCCCCATCGGAAGCACTGGCACCGCCCAGCGCCGCGGCCCCCGCCAGCGCGCAGGCCGCCTCCTCCGCGCCCGCGGGCAGCACCGCCGTGGCGTCCGCACCCGCCCCCGTGGCCGCGCCCACCGCGGCATCACGCCGCCAGCCGGCCAGCAGCCCCGCGGCCGCTGCGCCGCCCGTGCCACCACCGGCCCCGCCGGCAGCCAAGGCCGCGCCACCGGCCGCCGCTGCCGCTTCCGCCCCAGCCCCCAAGGCGACGGCACCGGCCGCCACCGCCAGCAAGCCGGCACCGTCGGCCGCTCCAGCGCCCGCAGCTGCCACATCGGCTGCGGGCACCAAGGCCAAGGCCGGCAGCCCGGCCACCCCAGCGTCCAAACCCGCGGCGCCTGTTGCCGCGGGCAAGGCCGCCAGCAAGGCATCCACCCCTGCACCGGCGCGGCCGCCCGCATCGGCGGCCAGCGACCCCGAACTCGCCATGGTGGGCAGCGCACCGGGCTTCTACATCAACGTCGGCCTGTTCGCCGAAGAGGCCAATGCGCGCAAGACGCAGTCGCGCCTGCTCAACGAAGGCCTGCCGGCCTTCCGCCAGCCGCTGGAAAGCGCCAAGGGCACCCGCATCCGCGTGCGCGTGGGCCCCTTCGACTCCAAGGCCGAGGCCGACACGGCCGCGCAGGCCATCCAGCGCATGGGGCTGGAGGCCGTGGTGTTCAAGAAATAGGCCCCGCACGCAGGAGCAGACCGGCGTGGCCCCGCGTCCTACGCACAGGCATTGAGGCAGCCGACATCCAGCGCCGGTTTCGGCGCGTACTCTGCAGTATCGACCTGTGTCGCCCTGCACCATCGCCCCATGCCCACCCCTGCCCACCAGCCCCCCCTTCACGCCCTGCGGCCCCGCTGGTGGACCTTGGCCGCCATCGCGGCAGGCGCCCTGCTGCTCACGGGCTGCGCGCCCTGGCGCCTGATGACGGCCTCGGACCTGGCCAAGGCCTCGCGCCCCTACACCGCCCAACCGGCCCAGCCCGAGCGGCGCATCCTCGTGGTCGGCGACAGCACGGCCGTGGGCACCGGCGCAGCCCGCCCCGAGGACAGCCTGGCCGGGCGCATCGGCATGGCCCACCCGCGCTGGCAGATCGACAACCTGGCCTCCAATGGCGCCAAGTTCGAGGACGTGCAGGGCCAGCTCGAGCGTGCCGGCACGGGCTATGACCTGGTGCTGGTGCTCGCCGGTGGCAATGACGTGATCCGGTTGACGTCGGAACAGCAGCTGCACGGCCACATGGAGCAGGCCATCCGCACGGCCAAGGCGCGCGGCAGGCAGGTGGTGCTAATGCCCTGCGGCAACGTCGGCCATGCGCCCCTGTTCGTGCCGCCAGTGTCATGGTTCATGGAAAGCCGCTCCAAGCGGCTGCATGCCACCGCGCAGACCGTGGCCCTCGACAGCGGCGTGCGCTATGTGCGCCTGCTCAAGCCGCGCGCACAGGACCCGTTCGTGCAACGTGCCGACGAGCTGCATGCGGCCGACGGCCTGCACCCGAGCAGCGCAGGCTACCAGCAGTGGTACGAGGAGCTGGTCAAGCAGGAAGGCCTGGCCAGCTTGACGGGTGGCTAGTACGTCTCCAGATGCAGGCGCCCTTCGCGCGCCAGGGTGGCCGCCAGGGCCTCCCAATCCAGGCCCGCATCGGCCGCCACGTCGCGCAGGGCGAGCACCACGCCCTCTTCCATGCTCTTGAGGCCGCAGACATAGAAGTGGCTGTTGCCGTCGCGCAGCAGCCCGGCCAGGTCGGGTGCGCGCTCGCGCATCAGGTCCTGCACATAGCGCCGGGGCTGGCCCGGGGTGCGCGAGAAGGCCAGGTTGATGTCGATGAAGTCCTTGGGCAGGCTTTGCAGCGGGCCGAAGTAGGGCAGCTCCTGCTGCGTGCGCGCGCCAAAGAACAGCATCAGCTTGCCGCCCTCGAACTTGCCGCTCTTGCGCAGGCGCCGGCGCCACTCGGTCATGGCGCGCATGGGCGCGCTGCCCGTGCCGGTGCAGATCATCACCACATGCGACTTGGGGTGGTTGGGCATCAGGAAGGAGTGGCCGAACGGCCCCACCACCTCCACCTTGTCGCCCACCTGCAGGTCGCAGACGTAGTTCGATGCCACGCCGCGCACCGGGGTGCCGTCGTGGTCGGAGGTGACGCGCTTGACGGTGAGCGCCAGGTTGTTGTAGCCCGGCCGCTCGCCGTTGCGCGCGCTGGCGATCGAATACTGGCGCGCATGGTGGCGCTTGCCCAGGGCATCGGTGCCCGGGGGAATGATGCCGATGGACTGGCCCTCCAGCACCGGAAACGGCAGGCTGCCGAAGTCGAGCACCACGTGGTGGGTCTCGCTCTCGAAGCCGGCCTCGGTGCAGTTGAAGTTGCCGACCACGGTGGCCGTGGTAGGCGCCTTGGGCGGGTAGAGGTTGGTGTAGGCGTGCGCGGCCGACCAGGGCGGCACGGTGGCGCCGCGGTGCAGGGGCGGCTGGGGCTGCACGCCGGGTTCTGCCGTGGCCACGGCGGCGGGTGCAGCGGCAGGGGCCTTTGCGGTGTCGGCATCGACGCCGGCGGCCGCCAGTTCCTCGGGCGAGAGTTCGGCGGGCAGCGACTCCCAGGTCAGCTGCTCCTCGATGGAATAGGCGCGCACCAGCGGCATGGTGCGCCAGTTGTCGATGGAGCCTGTGGGGCACGGCGAGATGCAGGCCATGCAGCCATTGCAGATGTCGGCGCGCACGACGTAGTTGTTGTCATCGTGCGTGATCGCGTTGACGGGGCAGGTCGCCTCGCAGGTGTTGCAGCGGATGCAGATTTCCGGGTCGATCAAATGCTGCTTGATGACCCCGGCTTCAACGGCCATGTCCATATGGTTCTCCTGTGTCACCCCCCACCAGGGGGTTGGGATGGGGCGTCTGGTTTTCGTGGGGCCTGCCCTCATCCCTGCCCTCGTTCATACCCCGAGGGCGTTTCTTTGTCCATCAGCCGAAACGCACGTACTCGAAATCGACCGGCTGGCGGTTGATGCCCATCACCGGCGGCGCGATCCAGCCGGCGAACTGGCCGGGCTCGACCACACGGCCCATGAGCGACGCGACGAAGGCGAAGTCCTCGGGGCTGGGCAGCCATTCGTCCTTCTTGGCGGCCCATTCCATCTCGTTGACCACGCGGCCTTCGGGCGACATCTTGATGCCCGCGAGCGCGCCGATCTGGCGGTTGAAGGCCTTGTGCGGCACCACCAGGCGGGTGGGGATTCCGGCCTTTTCCAGCACCTTGTTCCAGCGGCCCACGCCGGCGACCGAGTCCTTGATGAAATCGTCGCGCAGCACCTCGTTCAGGGCGTTGAGCATGGGCACTTCCTTCTCGAGGAGCTGGCCGTCACGCACCTCCAGCACCTTGTAGGTCTGGCCCTTGAGCACGTGGTCGTCGGTGCGCTTGCCCTCCTCGTAGCGGCCCTTGAGGCCCGAGCTGTAGAAGATGGCGGCGTTGCTGGACTGGTCGGCACCGAACAGGTCGATGGTGACGCTGTAGTGGAAGTTCAGGTAGCGCTGCACCGTGCCCAGGTCGATGGCGCCGGCGGCACGCACCTTCTGCGGGTCGTCGGTCTTGAGCTCGTTCATCACCTGGGCAGTGCGGGCCAGCACGCGCGAGACGCCGCTCTCGCCCACGAACATGTGGTGCGCCTCTTCGGTCAGCATGAACTTGGTGGTGCGCGCCAGCGGGTCGAACGCGCTTTCGGCCAAGGCCGAAAGCTGGAACTTGCCATCGCGGTCCGTGAAGTAGGTGAACATGAAGAACGCCAGCCAGTCGGGCGTGGCCTCGTTGAAGGCCCCCAGAATGCGCGGGTTGTTCTCGTCACCCGAGGTGCGCTGCAGCAGGGCCTCGGCCTCTTCGCGGCCGTCGCGGCCGAAGTGCTTGTGCAGCAGGTAGACCATGGCCCAGAGGTGGCGGCCCTCTTCCACGTTGATCTGGAACAGGTTGCGCAGGTCGTACATGCTGGGCGCCGTGAGGCCCAGGTGGCGTTGCTGCTCGACCGAGGCGGGCTCGGTGTCGCCTTGCGTCACGATGATGCGGCGCAGGTTGGCGCGGTGCTCGCCGGGCACGTCCTGCCAGGCCTTCTCGCCCTTGTGGTCGCCGAAGTGGATCTCGCGGTTGGCATCGCCCGGGTTCAGGAAGATGCCCCAGCGGTAGTCGCGCATCTTCACGTGGCCGAACTGGGCCCAGCCCTGCGGGTCCACGCTCACGGCGGTGCGCAGGTAGACCTCGTGGTTGGTCGAGCCCTCGGGGCCCACGTCGTCCCACCAGTTGATGAAGTTGGGCTGCCAGCCTTCGAGCGCGCGCTGCAGGGTGCGGTCTTCGCCGAGGTTGACGTTGTTGGGGATCTTCTCGCTGTAGTTGATCGTGCTCATCGTTGCTCCTTGGATGGTTGGGGCGGCGGGGTCAGACGCGGTTCAAGTCGAAGCCGGCCTTCTCGCCGGTGCCGTAGACCTTGAGCGCGCCCTTGTCGCCCACGGCGTTGGGTCGGTTGAAGATCCAGTTCTGCCAGGCGGTGAGCCGGCCGAAGATGCGCGTGGCCATGTTCTCCTTGCTGGCAAAGCGCAGGTTGGCTTCCAGGCCGGTCAGGGCGTCGGGCGACATGGCGGCGCGTTCCTCGATGGCCATGCGCAACTCGTCGTCCCAGTCGATGTCGTCGGGCGCAGCGGTCACGAGGCCCAGGGCCAGGGCCTCGTCGGCGTCGAGCGGCTTGCCGGCCGCGGCGCGCGCGGCGTCCAGCGGTGCGGCCTCTTCATAGAAACGGCGCTGCAGGCGGCTCTGGTCGTTGACCATGGGGAAGAAGCCGAAGTTGAATTCGTTGAGCGTGAGCTTGGGTGCACGCTCTGCATCGTCGGGCAGGGCCAGCATGTAGGTGCGGTCGGCCGCGAAGGCCAGCTCGGCCAGGGTGCCGGCGAAGCACGAGCCCTCCTGCACCACGGCGAACAAGGTGCGCGAGGACACGTCCAGCCGCGCCAACGCGCGGCGCAGCGCGCCGATGGTCTCGCGCACCAGCCAGTGGTCCTGGTGGGCCAGCATCACGGCGTCGGAGGCGAGCACGGCCTTGGCATCGCCCTCGGTCTTGAGCAGCCAGGTGCCGATGTCGAGCTCGTTGGTGCGCAGGTTGAGGATGGCATCGTCGAGCTCGCGCGCCAGGGCCAGCGGCCACCAGGCCGTGCCGGCCGCCTCGATGGCGGCGATGTCGGCAGGCTGCGCGCCGCTGGGCGCCTTCACGGTGAGGGTGGCGGTGCGCTTGGCGCGGTCGATCTGCACCTGCACGTGGGAGTAGCCCAGGCTGTCGACACCGTCTTCGCGCTCCAGGCGGGTCAGGGCCACGCCCTTGGCACCGGCCGGGCGGTCGCTGCCCGCAGCAAGCTGCACGGCGCGGTCCTGCACGGCGGCAGCGAACTGGGCGGGCTTGGCCACCGCATCCACCAGGCGCCATTCCACCGCGCGCTGGCCGCGCACGCCTTCGACACTGGTGCAGAAGATGTCGGCCAGGTCGTGGCGCACGTGGCGCTTGTCGGTCACGCGGGTCAGGCCGCCGGTGCCGGGCAGCACGCCCAGCAGCGGCACCTCGGGCAGCGAGACGGCGGACGAGCGGTCGTCCACCAGCAGGATCTCGTCGCAGGCCAGGGCCAGCTCGTAGCCGCCGCCAGCGCAGGCGCCGTTGACGGCGGCCAGGAACTTGAGGCCCGAGTGCTTCGACGAATCCTCGATGCCGTTGCGCGTCTCGTTGGTGAACTTGCAGAAGTTCACCTTCCAGGCGTGGCTGGAGACACCCAGCATGAAGATGTTGGCACCCGAGCAGAAGATGCGGTCCTTGCCGCTGGTGACGACCACGCTGCGCACCCCGGGGTGCTCGAAGCGCACGCGGTTGAGCGCGTCGTTGAGCTCGATGTCCACGCCCAGGTCGTAGCTGTTGAGCTTGAGCTTGTAGCCGGGGCGGATGCCACCGTCCTCGGCGATGTTGAGCGACAGACGCGCAACGGCGCCCTCGACGCTGAGCGACCAGTGGCGGTACTGGCCGGGTTCGGTGCGGTAGTCGACGCGCGCCGGGGCGCTGGTGGTGGTGGCGGTCATGGCATGTCTCCTGTGGGGCCGGTAGCAGCTGCAAACCTCGGAACAAGAAAAATAATGCAGCTTTTGATTTCAGTGACATGCATCATGCTGCATGTTTACGGACGCGTCAATGCCTGGAGTACTCTTTTTCGTTGCGAAAGGTGTGGCGGCTACGGCCCGCCGGTGGAGGGAGCGCCGCTCAGGAGGCGCTCATGGACTGTCTGGCCACCGAGCGCAGTCCTTGGAACGCCTGGGCCAGGCTCTTGCCGCTGGTATCCACCGAGAGGTCGGCCTTGGAATAGAAGGCCGCGCGCCCGCTCAGGATGCGGCGCAGGTCGTCCATGGCCTCCTTGCTGGCGGCCATGGGGCGGGTGTCGCCCTGCGCGGCCACACGGCCCATGTGCTCTTCGGGCGCGGCCTGCAGCCACACCGTGGTGCAGTGCGCCAGCAGCTCGTTGAAGGTGGCCGGGTCGGAGACGATGCCGCCCGGGGTGGCGATGACCACCTCGCTGTAGATCTGGATGGTTTCCTCGAGCGCGCGGCGCTCGTAGCGGCGGTAGGCGTTGGTACCGTAGAGGTCGTGGATCTCACGCACGCTGCAGCCTGCCAGCTTCTCGATCTCGCGGCTCAGCTCCACGAAGGGCAGTTCCAGGTCGTCCGCCAGCATTTGGCCCAGCGTGGACTTGCCCGCGCCGCGCAGCCCCACCAGGGCAATGCGGCTGTGCCGGGCCGGGTCGACCGAGGCCGTACCCAGCAGTTCGCCCAGCGCCAGGCGCACACGGCGCAGGTCGGCCTCGCTGCGGTTTTCCAGCAGCTCACGGATCAGCAGCCACTCGGGCGAGCTGGTCGTGACATCGCCCACCAGCTCGGCCAGCGAGCAGTGCAGTGCACCCGCCACCTGCTGCAGCACCAGGATGGAGGCATTGCCCGTGCCGTACTCCAGGTTGGCCAGGTGGCGCTCGGACACATCGGCCGCAATCGCCACGGCCTTGCGCGTGAGCCCGCGCTGCGCGCGCAGGTTGCGCACGCGCTCGCCCAGCGCCGTCAGCAGCGGGTTGCGGGCCTCGCCGCCAGGCGCCGCAGCGCCGTTGCCGTCGATGGGCGCAGTGGCCAGCACTGCGTCGTCTTGCTCATTCATGCGCGTCCTTGTTCACACCACCCGATTGTCTGCGGTCCGGCAGCCCCAATAAATATGCACTATAGTGCTTGACGAAGATCACTCAGAGGTTTATCTTCCCTGTGCACGCAAGATACTGCACGTCGCGCGATCCTGCAAGGCAATCATTTTCCGTGGCAAGCGGCGCACAGACGCCCTGCCCAGCCCGCCTTTCCCCTGAAAGCCCGCCCCATGATGACGCCCGCCACCACCCCCTCCAGCAAGGATGCCTTCCACGCCCTGTTGGCCGACCTCACCGCGCAGCTCGAAGGCCGGCCGCTCGATAAGGCGCTGGACCAGTGGCTCAACACCGCCCACGGTGCCGGCAGCGCCACCTATGCGCAGCTGCGCGACGCCTGCCTCACCGGCGTGGCCGAAGGCTGGCTGTGCGAGCGCGAGGGCGGCGGCATCAAGTACGGCCGGGTGTTCAAGGCCGAGGACGCGCTGCATCGCTTTTCGGTGGACGTGGTCGACATGCAGGACCTGGCCGGCCCACACCACACGCACCCGAACGGCGAGATCGACCTGATCATGCCCATGGCCGACAGTGCCGCCACCTTCGATGGCCGGCCTGCGGGCTGGTGCGTCTACGGCCCCGGCACGGCCCACCGCCCTACCGTGGCCCAGGGCCGCGCGCTGGTGCTCTACCTGCTGCCCGAAGGCCAGATCCAGTTCACGCGCACCTGAAATCCGTTCGCCCATCTTCTTCCATATATATCCATGACCGAACTTCTCTCCAACTACGCTGCCGGCCGCTGGCAGGCAGGCACTGGCAACGGCACGCCGCTGTTCGACCCGGTGCTGGGCAACGAACTGGTGCACGTGGACGCCACCGGGCTCGACCTGGCCGAGACATTCAGCTTTGCGCGCCAGCAAGGGGGTGCGGCGCTGCGCGCGCTGACCTACCGCGAGCGCGCGGCGCTGCTGGCCGCCATCGTCAAGGTGCTGCTGGCCCACCGCGATGCCTATTACGAGATCGCCACGGCCAATGCCGGCACGGTGAAGAACGACTCGGGCGTGGACATCGACGGCGCCATCTTCACCCTGGGCCAGTACGCCAAATGGGGCGACGCCCTGGGCGATGCCCGCGCGCTGCGCGACGGAGATGCGGCCCGACTGGGCAAGGACCCGGCCTTCCAGTCGCAGCACCTCTCGGTACCCACGCAGGGTGTGGCGCTGTTCATCAATGCCTTCAACTTCCCGTCCTGGGGGCTGTGGGAAAAGGCTGCGCCGGCCCTGCTCTCGGGCGTGCCGGTCATCGTCAAGCCCGCCACGGCCACGGCCTGGCTCACCCAACGCATGGTCAAGGACGTGGTGGACGCGGGCGTGCTGCCTGCGGGCGCGCTGTCGGTCATCGCCGGCAGCTCGGCCGGGCTCATGGACCAGCTGCAGCCCTTCGACGTGGTGTCGTTCACGGGCTCGGCCGAAACGGCCGGCGTGATCCGCTCGCACCCGGCCGTGGCCCGGCGCTCGGTGCGCGCCAACATCGAGGCCGACAGCCTCAACAGCGCCGTGCTGCTGCCGGGCGAGGCCCCGGGCAGCGAGGCCTTCAACCTGCTGGTGCGCGAGGTGGTGCGCGAAATGACGGTGAAGTCGGGCCAGAAGTGCACGGCGATCCGCCGCATCCTGGTGCCGGCCGAGGTGTACGACGCCGCGGCCGAGGCCATTGGCGCCAAGCTCGCCGGCATCAGCGTGGGCAACCCGCGCAACGAGGGCGTGCGCATGGGCTCGCTGGTCAGCCGGGCCCAGCTGTCTGCCGTGCGCGAAGGCCTGGCCGCGCTGCAGGCGCAGACAGCCGTGCTGCACGACGGGCGCGACCGGCCGCTGGTGGATGCCGACCCGGCCGTGGCCGCTTGCATCGGCCCGGTGCTGCTGGGCGCGCGCGATGCCGATGCGGCGCAGGCGGTGCACGACGTGGAGGTCTTCGGCCCTGTGGCCACGCTGCTGCCCTACCGCGACAGCGCGCATGCCATCGCGCTCACGCACCGGGGCCAGGGTTCGCTGGTCACCTCGCTCTATGGCAGCGACGAAACCGCACTGGCGCAGACCGCACTGGCCGTGGCCGCCAGCCATGGCCGCGTGCATGTGGTCACGCCCGATGTGGCGCAGGCGCACAGCGGCCACGGCAACGTGATGCCCATGTCGCAGCACGGCGGCCCGGGCCGCGCGGGCGGCGGCGCGGAGCTGGGCGGCCTGCGCGCGCTCGATTTCTACCACCAGCGCACGGCCGTGCAGGCCAGCCCTGGCGTGCTGGCGGCACTGGGACTCTGACATCCACACAAGACGCGACACACAACGCGCATCGACCCGAGAGGCCCCAAGGAGACAACACCATGAGCCTGCCCCCACGATTCAATTTCGCCCAGCACCTGTTCGACCTGAACCGGGACCGCGCGCAGCGCACGGCCTACATCGACGACCGCGGCAGCCTGGCTTACGGCGCGCTCGAAGACCGCGCCCGTCGCCTGGCATCGGCCCTCGCCAGCGCCGGCGTGCGCCGTGAAGAGCGCGTGCTGCTGCTCATGCACGACAGCAGCGACTGGCCCGTGGCCTTCCTGGGCTGCCTGTACGCGGGCGTGGTGCCGGTGGCGGTGAACACCCTGCTCACGGCCGATGACTACGCCTACATGCTGGACCACAGCCGCGCCCAGGCGGCCATCGTCTCGGGCGCGCTGCTGGCGGTGCTGCAGGACGCCATGGGCCGCGCGCCGCACGAGGTGCGCACCCTGCTCGTCTCGCAGCCCACCGGGCCGCTGCCCGAAGGCGCGCAGGACTTCGATGCCTCGCTGGCGCAGGCCACGCCGCTCGCTGCGCCGGTCAGCACCGCGGCAGACGACCCCGGCTTCTGGCTCTATTCCTCGGGCTCCACCGGCAAGCCCAAGGGCACGGTGCACACCCATGCCAACCTGTGGTGGACGGCCGAGCTCTACGGCAAGCCCGTGCTCGGCCTGACCGAGGACGACGTCTGCTTCTCGGCCGCCAAGATGTACTTCGCCTACGGCCTGGGCAATGCGCTGACCTTCCCGCTCTCGGTGGGCGCCACCGTGGTGCTGATGGCCGAGCGGCCCACGCCCGACGCCACCTTCCGCCGCTGGACGCAGCACCGCCCCACGGTGTTCTTCGGCGCGCCCACGGGCTTTGCCGGCATGCTGGCCTCGCCCGCGCTGCCGACACGCGAGGCCGTGGCGCTGCGCATGTGCTCGTCTGCCGGAGAGGCGCTGCCGGGCGAGATCGCCCAGCGCTTCAAGGCGCATTTCGGCTGCGAGATCATCGACGGCATCGGCTCCACCGAGATGCTGCACATCTTCATCTCCAACCGCCCGGGCGACGTGCGCTACGGCACCACCGGCAAGCCGGTGGAGGGCTACGAGGTGGAGCTGCGCGGCGAGGACGGCCGCCCCGTGCCCGATGGCGAGGTGGGCGACCTGTACATCCGCGGACCGAGCGCGGCGCTGATGTACTGGGCCAACCGTGAGAAGTCGCGCGAGACCTTCCAGGGCGGCTGGACCAAGAGCGGCGACAAGTACACGCGCGACACCGACGGCTACTACACCTACGCCGGCCGCAGCGACGACATGCTCAAGGTCAGCGGCATCTACGTCTCGCCCTTCGAGGTGGAGGCCACGCTGATGCAGCACCCCGCCGTGCTCGAATCGGCCGTGATCGGCGTGCAGGACGGCGAGGGCCTGACCAAGACCAAGGCCTACGTGGTGCTCAAGCAGGGCCACCAGGTGGACGCGCAGGCGCTGCAGGCTTTCGTGAAAGAGCGCCTGGCGGCCTACAAGTACCCCCGCTTCATCGAGTTCATCGAGGAGCTGCCCAAGACCGCCACCGGCAAGATCCAGCGCTTTCGCCTGCGCGAGAAGGAGGCCCGCGCGTGACGGCGCAGGCGTCGTCTCCCGCCACGGGGTTCGCCAGCATCGCCTGGCGCGGCCGCACGGTGCACATCGAGCACCAGTGGATCGAGCCCGAGCGCAGCGCTGCCCCGCTGCTCGTGTTCCTGCACGAGGGCCTGGGCTCGGTGGCGATGTGGAAGGATTTCCCCGAGCGCCTGTGCAACGCGGCCGGTGTGCGCGGCCTGGTGTTCTCGCGTCCGGCCTATGGCCGCTCGACCCCGCGCGAACCTGACGAAACCTGGGACGTGGACTTCATGCACCGCCAGGCGCACGAGGTGCTGCCCGCTTTCTTCGAGGCGCTGGGCATCACCGAGCCCCCCTGGCTGCTGGGCCACAGCGACGGCGGCTCCATCGCGCTGCTGTACGCGGCGCGCTTCCCCGATGCAGTGCGCGGCCTGGTGCTGATGGCGCCGCACATCTTTGTGGAAGACGTGACCATCGCCAACATCGAGATCGCACGCGATGCCTACCAGCGCACCGACCTGCCCGCCAAGCTCGGCCGCTACCACGATGACGCCGACTCGGCCTTCTGGGGCTGGAACCGCATCTGGCTGCACCCGCCCTTTCGGCAATGGAACATCGAGGCCGAGATCGCCGCCATCCGCGCGCCGGTGCTCGCCATCCAGGGCGTGGACGACGAGTACGGCACGCTGGAGCAGATCCGCGGGATCGCGCGCCGGGTGCCGGGCACAACGCTGCTGGAGCTGCCCGCCTGCGGCCACTCGCCGCACCGCGACCAGCCCGACGCGGTGATCGCTGCGGCCACGGACTTTTTGCTCACTCCACGTAGCGCCTGAGCCCCGGCAGGTCGAGCACGGTGATGCCGCCGTACTCGATCTGCAAAATGCCCGACTCCTGCAGCCGCTTCAACGCCGCATTGCAGCGCTGGCGCGACACGCCGGTGAGGTTGGCGATCTCCTCCTGCGAGATCTGCAGGTGCCGGTCCATGCCAGGGTAGAGAAACGGGTGGAACAGCCCAGCCAGCGCGCGCGCCACCTGGCTGTCGGTGTCGAGCAGGTGGTGGGCCGTGAAGGTGCCCAGGAACCAGTGCATGCGCTCGTTGATCTGGCGCAGCAGGAAGTGGTCGAAACTGCGCTGCGTGGCATGCAGCCACGAGAAAGTCTCCACCGGCAGCACCGCCACGCGGCTGGGCCGCAGGGCGATGATGTCGGCCGTGCGCGGCAGGGCGCGCAGCAACGTGCCCTCGCCGAACCAGCTGCCGGCCGACAGGCCGCCCAGGGTCACGGCGCGGCCATCGGACGAGGTGACGGACCACTTGAGCAACCCCTCGATGGCGCCGTACCAGTGCAGGGGCACGTCGCCGCGGCGGCACAGCGCACCGCCCGCGGTCACCTCCACCTCGCGCACATCGTCGAGCACGCGCTGCTGCGCGGGTGCATCGAGCAGCGGGAACCAGGCCGACGCAGCCAGCAGGCTGGTGGTGGAAGGCCGTGTCGCAGGGGGTGACAAAGTGGGTTTCTCCCGGAAAAAGCACTGGCCCCGCGTATACCCTGCCCTCAAATGTCATCGCGATGACTGAGTGGAAAGGTGCCCAGAAAAACAATGCGGAGCACCCCGCAATTCTCCACCAGGACCCCGATGAGCAAGCGCAAAGTCATAGTCACCATCGCCCCCACGGGGGGCATGGCCCACAAGTCGCAAAACCCCCACCTGCCCACCCAGCCGGCCGAGATCGCCGACGACGTGGAGCGCTGCTGGAATGCCGGCGCCAGCGTAGTGGCGATCCATGCCCGCCGGCCCGACGACGGCGCCACCTGCGACGCCAACGTGTACCGCGACATCAACAGCCGCATCCGCGCCAAGGGCTGCGACATCGTGCTCAACAACTCCACCGGCGGCGGCGTGCACGGCGACATGGTCAAGCCCCTGCCCGGCGGCCGCTGGGAGATCGCCTGGAAAGAGCGCATCAAGGGCATGGACGCGGGGGCCGAGATGTGCACGCTGGACGCGACCACGCTGAACCTCTCCTTCGACGGCCGCGAGATCCTGATGGACACGCCGCTCAGCCGCGGGCGCGAACTGGCCGCCGGCATGAAGGCGCGCGGCATCAAGCCCGAGTGGGAGGTGTTCAGCCCCACCCACATCCTGCAGGACACCACAACGCTGATCGAGGAGGGGCACGACGGCGACGGCCCGCACTTCATCAACCTGGTGATGAACGTGCACCGCGCCTTCCAGAACGCCATGCCCTACTCGCCACGCTTTCTGCAGATGATGGTGGACACGCTGCCCAGGAACAGTTTGTTCTGCGTGAGTGGCATCGGCCCCTCGCAGCTCGAAGCCAACGTCGCCGCCCTGCTGCTGGGCGGCCATGCGCGCGTGGGGCTGGAGGACAACCTGTACTTTCGCCAGGGCGAGTTGGCCACCAACGTGCAGCTCACCGAGCGCATCGTGCGCATCATCCGCGAGCTGGACATGGAGCCCGCCACGCCGGCCGAGGCCCGCGCGCTGATGGGCCTGCCGCGCGTGGACGGCCCGCGCCCCGAGTTTGCCCTGGGTTGACCGACCCGGGGCATTGAACCGACCACCCCAAGACCACAACGAGGAGACATGACGATGACGACACACACCACCCGCCGCCACTTCCTGGGCCACCTGGGCGCTGCTGCTGCGCTGGGCTCGCTCTCGCCCCTGGCGGCCTTCGCCCAGGGCATCGAGCAGGTGAAGATCCTCTACGGCTTTCCGGCCGGCAGCTCGGGCGACAGCGTGGCCCGCCGCGTGGGCGAGAAGCTCGCGGGCTCGGCCTACACGCGCAATGCCGGCGTGGTGGAGAACAAGCCCGGCGCGGGCGGGCGCATCGCGCTCGAATCGCTGCGGGGCGCAGCGACCGATGGCAGCGTGCTCACGCTCTCGCCGTTCTCGTGCACCTCGATCTATCCGCACATCTACAGCAAGCTCAGCTACGACCCGGTCAAGGACTTCGTGCCTGTGTCCATCGCGGCCATCATGCACCACGGCCTGGCCGTGGGACCGCTGGTGCCGGCCTCGGTGAAGACGGTGAAGGACTTCCTGGCCTGGGCCAAGGCCAACCCGGGCCAGGCCAACTACGGCTCGCCCGCGGCGGGCTCCACGCCGCACTTCATCGGCGCGCTGCTGGGCATCAACAACGGAGTGGACCTCAAGCACGTGCCCTACCGCGGCTCGGTGCCCGGAGTGACCGATGTGGTGGGTGGCCAGATCGCGGCGATGGTGACGCCGAGCGGCGACTTCATCCCCAACCACAAGGCGGGCAAGCTGCGGCTGATCGCCACCTCGGGCAAGGCACGCTCGCCGTTCTCGCCCGAGGTCGCGACCTTTGCCGAACAGGGCTTTCCCGAGCTGACCACCGAGGAATGGTTCGGCTTCTACGCGCCGGCCAAGACGCCGGCCGCCGTGGTGGCCGCGGCCAATGCCGCGATCAACGCAGCGATCAAGGAAAAGGCCGTCATCGACAGCCTGGCCGTGGTGGGCCTGATCGCCCAAGGCTCCACAGCGGCGGAAATGGCGGCCTCGCAGCACGCGGAATTCGACCGCTGGGGCCCTCTGGTCAAGAAAATCGGCTTTACGGCCGAGTCCTGAAAGGAGCCCCCCGCATGGATTCGACCGTGGAGCGCGTCGCCGTGGTGGCCACCGGTGTCATCGGCGCCAGCTGGGCCGCCTATTTCCTGGCGCGCGGGCTGGACGTGGAGGCGACCGATCCCTCTCCCGGCGCCGAGGAGCGCCTGCGAGAGGCCGTGGCCGCCCATTGGCCCACGCTGGAACGCCAGGGGCTGGCGCCGGGCGCCAGCCTGTCACGCCTGGCCTTCCACGCCCGGCTGGAGGATGCGGTGGCCACGGCCGACTTCGTGCAGGAGAGCGGACCGGAACGCGCCGACTTCAAGGCCGACCTGTTTCACCAGATCGATGCCTCTGCGCCGGCGCATGCCATCCTGGCGTCGAGCTCCTCGGGCCTGTCGGTCACAGCCATGCAGGCGCTGTGCGCACGGCCCGGGCGCGTGGTGCTGGGCCACCCATTCAACCCACCGCACATGATTCCGCTGGTGGAGGTGGGCGGCGGGGAAAAGACCACGCCCGAGGCCATCGCGCGCGCCATGGCCTTCTACACCGCCATCGGCAAGCGCCCCATCCAGGTGCGCCGCGAGATCAAGGGCCACATCGCCAACCGGCTGCAGGCCGCGCTGTGGCGCGAGGCCTTCCACCTGGTGAACGAGGGCGTGGCCACGGTGGCCGACATCGACACCGCCATTGCCCAGGGCCCCGGCCTGCGCTGGGCTCTGATGGGCCCGTTCATGAACCTGCACCTCTCGGGCGGTGCGGGCGGCGTGGCCCACGTGCTGGCCCACCTGGGCGGCCCCATCGAGAGCTGGTGGCAGGACCTGGGCACGCCCGCGATGACCGAGGCCTTGAAGCAGCAGGTGGTGCAAGGTGTGGCCGAGGAACTGGGCGAGCGCAGCACCGAGGACCTGGCGCGCACGCGCGATGCCCTGCTGCTGGACCTGATCCGCGCCAAGCAGTCGTCGGCACACCTGGATTGAGTCCAGCCCCACAACGACAAGAGACCACACGATGCACCCCGACTTCGTCGACGACCCCGCCGAACTGGCACCCTCCCGCACGGTGCTCACCCCTTTGGCCGATGGCGCCTTCACCCTGCACTCGCCCGAGCCGCTGGGCCCCTACGCGCGCTGCGTGGGCGAGTGGCTGGAGCGCTGGGCGCGCGAGACGCCCGACGCCCTGGCGCTGGCCGAGCGCGACGACAGCGGCGCAGACTGGCGCCACCTGAGCTACGCGCAACTGCGCCAGGCCGTGGGGGCGGTGGCCCAGTCGCTGCTCGACATGGACCTGCCCGCGGGCCGGCCCATCGCCATCCTCTCGGACAACGCGGTGGACCATGCCGTGCTGATGCTCGCCGCCATGCACATCGGCCGCACGCCGTGCTCGCTGTCGAGCGCCTATGCGCGCTCGCGCGACCCGGGGCGCCTGCACAGCATGCTGGCGGCGCTGGACCCCTGCCTAGTCTATGCGTCGGACGCCCGCGCCTATGCACCAGCCTTGGAAGGCTACACCGGCAATGCCAGGCAGGTCTTCAGCCGCAATGCCCAGGAGGTCCCGGGCGCCCTCGGTTTTGCGCAACTGCTCGCGGGCCGGGAAACGCCGGCGGTGATGCAGTCCTTCGAGGCGATCACGCCCGACGACCATGCCAAGTACCTGCTGACCTCGGGCTCCACCGGCCGGCCCAAGGTGGTGATCAACACCCACCGCATGCTCTGCGCCAACCAGCAGATGATTGCGCAGACCTGGCGCTTTCTCGACCATGAGAAGCCGGTGCTGGTGGACTGGCTGCCCTGGAGCCATACCTTCGGCGGCAACCACAACCTGAACATGGTGCTGTGCCATGGCGGCGCGCTCTACATCGACGAGGGCCGGCCCGCACCCGGCCTGATCGAGAAGACCGTGCGCAACCTGCGCGAGGTGCGGCCCACCCTGCTGTTCAACGTGCCGCGCGGCTTCGACATGCTGCTGCCCGCGCTGGAGGCCGACCCGGCCCTGGCCGCCGAGGTGTTCTCGCGCCTGCGCCTGGCCTTCTATGCGGCGGCGGCGCTCGCGCCCTCCACCTGGCAGAGGCTCGAAGCCGTGGCCGCGCGCGCCCGGCCCACGCAGCCGCTGTGGCTCACCACCTCCTGGGGCGCCACCGAGACCGCCCCGGCGATCACCACGGCCCACTGGCGCATGCAGGGCGCGGGCTGCATTGGCGCGCCGCTGCCCGGGCTCACGCTCAAGCTGGTCCCCAATGGCGGCAAGCTGGAGATGCGTGTCAAGGGCGTGTCGGTGTTCCCGGGCTACCGCCATGCGCCGCGCGAGACGGCGGCAGCGTTCGACGAAGACGGCTTCTACCGCATCGGCGATGCGGGCACCCTGGCCGATGCCGAGCGGCCGGAGCGCGGCGTGGTCTTCAACGGCCGCGTGGCCGAGGACTTCAAGCTGTCCACGGGCAGCTGGGTCTCGGTGGGCACGCTGCGCGTGGAGCTGGTCTCGCAGCTGGCGCCGCTGGTGCAGGACATCGTGCTCACCGGGCACGACCGCGATGAGGTGGGCATGCTGGTCTTCCCATCGGCCGCCGGCGCGGGCGAGAGCGAACGGCTGGAACAGGCCCTGCGCGCCGTGATGCAGGCCCGGCGCGATGCGGGCGCGGGCTCGTCGCAATGCCCCACGCGGGCGCTGGTGCTGCGCACGCCGCCCGACGCGGATGCGGGCGAGATCACCGACAAGGGCTACATCAACCAGGGCGCGGTGCTGGCCCAGCGCGAGGACGACGTGCACGCCCTGCACGCGACACCGCCGCGCGCGGACGTGGTCGTCAGCGCATGAGCATGGCCAGCAGCACCACCGCGAGCAGCGCCAGGTAGACCTTGGCGTGCAGCCCGTCGGGCAGGCGACCTACGAAGCGCCCACCCAGGCGGATGCCGAGCCAGGAGCCCACGACCAGCACGGCAAAGGCCCTGAGGTCGACGAAGCCGGCATGCCAGGCGCCCAGCGGCACGGGCTGGTCCCAGGCCAGCAGCACGTAGGTGGCGGTGCCGGCCAGCGCCACCGGCAGCGACAGCGGGTTGGCCGCGGCCGTGGCCTGCACCATGGGCGCACCGCGCCGGCGCATGAGCGGCACGGTCATCACGCTGCCGCCCACGCCCAGGAAAGCGGCAACCGCCCCAATGACCAGCCCGAGCAAGGCCGTGAGCGGACCCGAGGGCCGCGGCCTGGCCGCCTGCTGGGCCTGGGCCACGCGCGGCCGGATGAAACCCGGGCGCAGCAGCCCGTCGAGGATGGTGAGCGCCAGGTACACGACGAAGGCCCAGCGCACCCAGTCGCTGCGCAGCACGCTGGCGGCAGCCGCCCCCGCCACCGCGCCCACGGCGATGAAGACCAGCAACGGCCGCACCTGCGCCCAGTCCACATTGCCGGCGCGGTGGTGGCGCCGCGTGGCCAGCCCTGCACCGACGATCATCACGCAGGTGGAGGTGGCCACCGCGACCTGCATGGCCGACTGGCCGACCGCGCTGTCCGCCCCGTGCAGGTGCACCAGCGTGCGGTAGAGCACGGGCACGACGACAAAGCCGCCACCGAAGCCGAAGAGCACGGTGGTGACACCGGCCAGGGTACCGAACACGGCCAGGACCAGGTAGAACTCCATGCGCACATCCTCCCATTGCTGCGAACACGGTGCCAGCTTAGGCAGGAATGGCTTGGCCGGCTTTCGCCGCCAGGTCAATAATGTTTGCGTTTCAGCCATCCACCCAGGCCCATGCGCAACATCCCCCTGCACACCGTCGACGCGGTGGACCGGCCAGTGCTGGCCATTGCCACCGACTACCCTGCCGGCACCCTGCTCGACACGCACAGCCACCGGCGCGCGCAGTTTCTCTACGGCGCCACGGGCACCATGGAAGTCGGCACCGGAGATGGCGCCTGGGTCGTGCCGCCCAGCAGCGGCGTGTGGATACCAGCGGGCAAGCCGCACCGCGTGCGCATGGTGGGGGTGAGCACGCGCAGCCTGTACATCGAGCCGCGCGCCGTGCCACGGCAGGCCCGCCAGTGCGAGGTGCTGCAGGTCTCGCCACTGCTGCGCCAGTTGCTGCTGGACTCGGCCGATCTGCCGGCCGAGTACGAGCAGCGCGGGCGCGACGGCGCCCTGGTGCAACTGGTCCTGCACGAACTGGAGCGCGCGCCGGTCCTGCCCTTGTTTGCGCCCATGCCGCAGGACCCGGCGCTGGCAGCGCTGTGCGCGGGCTTCCTGCACCAGCCCGATGTGCATGCCTCGCCTGCCCACTGGGCGCGGCAGCTGCACAAGAGCGAGCGCAACTTCACCCGCTTCTTTCGCCTGCAGACCGGCATGTCGTTCGGCGCGTGGCGCCAGCAGGCCTGCCTGCTCGCCGCGCTGTCGCGCCTGTCGCGCGGCGACGCCGTGACCACGGTGGCACTGGACCTGGGCTACGAGAGCCCGGGGGCCTTTTCCACCATGTTCCGCAAACGGCTGGGGCGCCCACCCTCGGAGTTTCTGGTGGCGTGATGGCGCAAAAGCGGCCGCGCAAGCGTTGTAAAAATCACGCTGCGCAAAGGCCGCTGAGGTTCTGCGGTCTTGTCCTATAGCATTCGTGCGCGCAGTGCTTCTAAAATCGCGCACCTCCTTGCATATGCGAGGGGGCCCATTGCAACTCTCGAAAACAAAGAATCAACATCATGGCAACTGCAAAGAAAACCACCGCTGCACCCAAGGCAGCACCCGCAGCGAAGAAGGCTGCAGCACCCGTGGCCAAGAAGGCCGCGGCACCTGTCGCCAAGAAGGCAGCGCCTGCTGCCAAGAAGGCCGCAGCACCTGCAGCGAAAAAGGCTGCACCCGCCGCAGCGGCAACGCCTGCAGCGCTCAAGCCCATCAAGGCCGCCTTCAACAAGACGACCCTGGTGGCCCACCTGGCCGAGCAGTCGGGCGTGGACCCCAAGGCCGCCAAGGCCGTGCTGGCAGCGCTCGAAGCCGCCATCCTGGGCTCCGTGCACAAGAAGGGCTCCGGCGAATTCACGCTGCCTGGCGTGCTGAAGATCGGCCTGCAGCAAGTGGCGGCCAAGAAGAAGCGCTTCGGCAAGGACCCGTTCACCGGTGCCGAGCGCTGGTTCCCCGCCAAGCCCGCCAGCGTGAAGATCAAGACCCGCGCGCTCAAGAAGCTCAAGGACGCAACGGCCTGATCGGCCCCATCCCTGCGCACCGTGCAGCCCCCGGCCGCATGGGGCGCAGAGAAAAAAGAAGAGGCCTGCAACGGGTGTTCCCGGAGCAGTCGTTTCAGGTTTCTGATCAAAAGCCCAGGCGATGCAGATGCATTGCCCGGGCTTTTTTCTTGCCTGTCTCCATCCCTTGCGATCACACCTGGCGCTGCTGCCTCAGCACGTCCAGCACATGCTGCGTGGCCTTCTCCAACATGCCGGCACGGTGGGCCAGCCCCAGGGGGCGCCAGAGCGCAGGGCGCAGCGCCAGCATGCTGATGCGCGGGTCCGGTGGCGTGCTGGCTGCCGCCTCGTGCGGCAGCAGCGTGGCGCCATAGCCGGCGGCCACCAGGCTCTTGATCGCGTCGTTGTAGTTGAGCTGGATGCGCGCCCTGGGCTGCTCGCCGGCCAGCGCGAACCACTCACCCGTCAGGCGCGAGAGGCTGGTGCCTTCGTCGTTGAGGATCAGCGGCTGGCCCGCCAGCCAGTGCGGCGTGGCGCGCGTCGGCGCCTGCCACTTGGCGGGCACGAAGGCCATGACCGGGTCGCGCCGCCAGGGCTCCACCTGCACCCCCTGCACGGTGGGCTGGGGCAGCGCCACCAGGCCCACATCGAGCGTGCCACCGGCCAGGCGGACCATGGTGTCCTGCGAGGTCAGCACCGCCACCTGCACGTCGATGTCCGGGTGCTCCCGGCCCAGCACCTCCAGCGCCTGCGGCAGCAGGTGGGCGATGGCGCCGGTGGAGGCCCCGAGCCGCACCCGGCCCGCCAGGCCCTGCACCTGGCGCTGCACCAGGGCCAGGGTTTCATCGGCATCGGCCAGCAGGCGCCGGGCGCGCTCGACCAGGGCCTCGCCCACGCCGGTGGCGCGCACCTCGCCGCGCTTGCGCAGCAGCAGCGGCGCGCCCACCTGCGCCTCCAGGTCGGCCATGTGCAGGCTCACTGTGGGGGCCGCCAGGTGCAGCACGCGCGCGGCCTCGGCAAACGATCCCAGGTCGGCGATGGTGACCAGGGTGCGCAATCGGTCCAGGTTCAGTTCACGCATGTCGTTCAGAAATCCTGATCCATATGTTTGTGAAATTCAACTTTTCAAATTCTATGCAGCGCCTGAAGATTGCGCATCCCCCATTTGGCACGCACCAGGAGCATCCCGCATGAACAGCAACGCACCCCTCGTCTTCATCGATGGCGACCAGGGCACCACCGGCCTGCAGATCCACGAACGCCTGCACGGCCGCACCGACCTGCGCCTGTTGACCCTGCCCGAGCAGGACCGCAAGGACCCCGCGCGCCGCGCCGAGGCCATCAACGCCAGCGACATCGCCGTGCTGTGCCTGCCCGACGGCCCGGCGCGCGAGGCTGCCGCCTCGGTTACCAACCCAGCCGTGCGCGTGATCGACGCGAGTTCGGCACACCGCACCGATGCCGGCTGGGTCTACGGCTTTCCCGAGATGGACGCCGGCCAGGCCGAGCGCATCGCCAGTGCAAAGCGCGTGACCAACCCCGGCTGTTACCCCACGGGCGCCATCGCGCTGCTGCGCCCGCTGGTGCAGGCCGGCCTGGTGCCCGCGGACCACCCCCTGGCGATCCATGCCGTGTCGGGCTATTCCGGCGGCGGGCGGGCCCGCGTGCAGGAGCACGAGGCCCCAGGAGCAAAGGCGCCCGCCTTCCAGGTCTATGGCCTGCGCCTGGCGCACAAGCACACGCCCGAGATCGAGCGCTACGCCGGCCTGTCGGCGCGCCCCTTCTTCCTGCCGGCCTATGGCGCCTTCCGCCAGGGCATCGTGCTGACCATTCCCCTGCAACTGCGCAGCCTGCCCGCAGGCACCAGCGCCGAGAAGATCCACCAGGCCCTGGCGCAGCACTATGCAGGCCAGCGCCATGTGGAGGTGACGGGGCTGGCCGAGGCCGAGTCCACCGAGCACCTGGACCCGGAGGCGCTGAACGGCAGCAACCAGCTGCGCCTGTCCGTGTTCGCCAACCAGCAGCACGGCCAGATGCTGCTGGCCGCGGTGTTCGACAACCTGGGCAAGGGCGCCTCGGGTGCGGCCGTGCAGAACCTGGACCTGATGCTGGCGCAGATGGCCAAGGGGTAGGCCACTGTTGAGCTGCGCTAATCAATCGATCAGAAAGGATTGATTGTGTGGCGCCACAAAGCCGGGCAGACTCGCGCGCCTCATCCACTACAGAGGCAACATCCATGAAGGTCTGCATCATCGGCGCGGGCGCCATCGGCGGATTCATCGGCACCAGGCTGGCGGCGGCCGGCGGTGCCCAGGTGAGTGCCGTGGCGCGCGGCGCCACGCTGGCCGCGCTCAACCACCACGGCTGGCGCCTGCAGACCGCGGACGGGCTGGTGCAGGCGCCAGCGCACGCCACGGACCGGCCGGCGGACCTGGGCGTGCAGGACCTGGTGGTCATCGCCGTCAAGGGCCCGGCACTGGCGGGCGTGGCGCAGGGCATCGCCCCGCTGCTGGGGCCCGAGACGCTGGTGCTGCCCGCCATGAACGGCGTGCCCTGGTGGTTCTGCCAGGGCCTGCCGGGCTGGGGCGGCGAGCCGCTGGCCAGCGTGGACCCGGGCGGCCGCATCGCCAGCGCCATCCCTTTGCACCACGTGGTGGGCTGCGTGGTGCATGCCGCCACTTCCACGCCCGAACCCGGGCTGGTGCAGCACCGCATGGGGCGCGGCCTGGTCATCGGCGAGCCCGGTGGCGGCCGCAGGGAGCGCGTGCAGCGCCTGGCGGACCTGCTGAACCACGCCGGCTTCGAGGCCACGCACTCGGCCGATGTGCGCTACGACATCTGGTACAAGCTGTGGGGCAACATGACCATGAACCCGGTCTCGGCCATCACCGGGGCCACCGTGGACCGCCTGCTCGACGACGAGCTGGTGCGCGGCTTCTGCACCGCCGCCATGCAGGAGGCCGGGCGCATCGGCGCACACATCGGCTGCCCGATCGCACAGAGCCCCGAGGAGCGCCACGCCGTGACGCGCAAGCTCGGCGCGTTCAAGACCTCGATGCTGCAGGACGCGGAGGCCGGCCGCGCGCTGGAGATCGACGCCATCGTGGCGGCGGTGCAGGAGATCGGCCGCCGCGTGGGCGAGCCTTCGCCGAACATCGATGCCCTGCTGGGCCTGGTGCGCCTCTTCGGCCGGGTGCGCAGCATTTATCCCGCGGCCTGAGCCTCGTCCAGGGCCACCTGGTGCAGGTGCTCCACCAGCATGCGCGCGGCCGGTGAGAGCCGCTTTTCATCGTTGAAGCAGATGGCGAAGCGCCGCTGGGCCCAGTCGTCCGTGAGCGGCAGCACGCGGATGCCCAGGCTGGCGGCCACCGGTTCGGCCACCTCGCGCGGCACCACCGCGATGCCCAGGCCGGCGCGCACGCAGCGCATCGAGGCATCGAAGGTGCTGACCACCGCCCGGTAGTTGATGGGCCGCCCGATGATGGCCGCGGCCCGCGCCAGCATGGTGTGCACCGCCGTCGATGCCGGCAGGCCCACCTGGTCGAAGCCCAGCGTGTCCTCGAACGCGCAGCGCCGGCGCCGGGCCAACGGGTGCGACAGCGGGGCGACGATGCAAGGCGCCATGCAGCCGATTGCCGGCCATAAGGGCCTGGGCCTGGCCATGCTGGTGGAGTGCCTGGCAGCGAGCATGGGCGGTATCGCGTCGGCGCCGGGTGCGGCCACCGGCACGGCAGGGTCCGCTGCCAACGCCAGCGCCTTCGCCCTGGTGATCAACCCGGCACTGACCACCGGGCGCGAGGCCTTCGATGCCAGCGTGTCCGCCTGGCTGCAGACCTACCTGCAGGCCGCCGGACTGAACGCGCGCTACCCGGGCCAGCGCCAGGCCATGTGCGAGCAGCAGCGCAGCCGTGATGGCATTCCACTGCCTGCGGGTTTGCGCGCCGAGCTGCAGGCCCTGGGTGAACGCACGGGCCACCCCCTGCCCGCCTGAGGCTCACCCCCGACTGCGGGCCTGCTGGCGGAACTGGCGCGGGGTCAAGCCCACGTCCTGCCGGAAGCGGCGGCTGAAATAGGCCTCGTCATGGAAGCCGCTCTGGTGCGCGATCTCGCGGATCAGCGTGTCGGAGCCGGCCAGCAGCTCGCGCGCATGCTCCAGGCGCCGCTCGGTGAGCAGCTCGGTGAAGGTGCGCCCGGTCTGCTTCTTGAGCAAGTGCGCGAGGTAATTGGGCGACAGCGCCACGGCCGTGGCCGTGTTGGTGAGCGAAAGGTCCTCGTGCGAATGCTCACGCAGGTGGCGCAGCGCGCGCTGCAGCGCATCGTGGTGCACCCCGCCCTGCCGGTGGTGGCGCGCGGCCTGGGCGTGCAGGTCGGCGGCAAAGCGCGTGCAAGCCAGGCCCAGCAGCTGCAGCAGGATGCCGCGGATGCTGGCCGCCGAGCCCAGCGTGCGCGGCTGGTTGTGCGCCACCAGGGCATCGAGCCACTGGCGGATCTGCGCGAAGTCCTCGGGGCCGAACACGAAGTCCAGCTGCTCCTGGAACAGGAAGGGCGCGAGCTCCGGGTGCTGGGCCATGCCCACGTCCTCCAGGTCGAGCGCGAGCACGTCGAGCTCGGGCCAGAGAAAGCGCTGGTCGAAGTTGATGATGGCATAGCGCGCGCCCACGGGGTGCGGTACCACGTGCATGCGGTAGGGCAGCACGAAGCTCAGCGTGCCCGCGCCGAAGGGCCGTGTGGCCGTGCCCACCACCTGCCGGTCGCCGCCTTCCAGGCTCACCTGGATCTGGAAATACTCGTGCCGGTGAGGGCGGCTGAGCACGTCGCGCGCGCCCTGGAAGCGGATGTCGAAGTCCAGGTGCTCGGCGCGCTCCTGCATGCCGTACAGGCGGGCATGAGCGTTCGGTCGGGGCGGCGAGGGCATGCGCCAATGGTAGCGGCCACACCGTGGTGTGCGGCTGTGTCCAGTTTCGGCGTAGCTGCGTGCAAGTTGCGGCGGTCGCAGGCACCAACAATCGCTGTGCACACGACAACAGCCACAGGAGACAAAGCCCATGGACCAACCCCGACGCAACATCTTGACCCACTCCACCCTCCTCGCCACCGGCGCGGTCGCCGGCTGCGCCCTGCCCGCAGGCGCCAGCAAAGCGGCCGCCACCCCCTTCGACCTGCCGCAGACCACGATTCCCATCGTGGGCAGCGACCAGGTGTTTCCCGTGCGCCGCGTGTACTGCATCGGCCGCAACTACGCGGCCCATGCGCGCGAGATGGGCTCGGACCCGACGCGCGAACCACCCTTCTTCTTCCAGAAGCCGGCCGACGCGATCCAGTTCGTGCAGCCCGGCGTGGTGGCCGACCATGCCTACCCCACGCTCACCAAGAACTACCACTACGAGGTGGAGCTGGTCGTGGCCCTCTCGAAAGGCGGGCGCGACATCCCGGTCGAGAAGGCACTGGACCATGTGTTCGGCTACTCGCTGGGCCTGGACATGACACGCCGCGACCTGCAGCGCGAGATGGGTGACCAGAAGAAGCCCTGGGAGATCGGCAAGGCGTTCGACCAGTCCGCGCCCGTGGGGCCGCTGTATCCCGTGAGCCAGGTGGGCCACATCAAAGATGGCGACATCTGGCTCAAGGTCAACGGCACCACCAAGCAGAACGCCACGCTGCAGCACATGATCTGGTCGGTGGCCGAGCAGATCAGCCGCCTGTCACGCGCCTTCGAGCTCAAGCCCGGCGACATCATCTACTCGGGCACGCCCGAGAACGTGGGCCCGGTGGTCAAGGGCGACGAGATCGAGATCCACATCGACCGTTTCCCCAACCTGAAGCTGCGCATCGTCTGACCTCCGCGCGCTGCGGGGCCGCTAACCCAGGTCCTGCGCCGTGTTGGAGTGCGCCAGTGCATAGAGGCCGCGCAGCGCGCCGGCCTGCGCGCCGGCGGCCACCAGCGCAGCCTCCGACAGCCCAGTGCCTGCCAGCGCTTGCAGCGCCGCCCGGTCGTACCCGCAGGCGATGAAGACCCAGTCGGCTGCCGGATCGGGGCCGCCGCGGATCTGCTGCTCGGTGGTGGCCGCGATCTGCGGGGTCTGGTTCCGCAGCAGGTGGCCCGCAGTGGTGCCGGGGCGCGACACCAGCAACCCCGCGAGCCCACCCAGATGGCCGCGCAGGCGATCCGTAGCACCTTCGGCCGGCGACAGCCGCAGCGTGAGCGCATACCGTGACAGCGCGCCGCCGCGGCTTTCCAGCACGCGGCACTGGCTGCGCACCATGTGGCGGTGGTGCGGCATCATCTGCGTGGACCAGGGCGAGGGCGCGTTCAGGCGCTCCAGGTAGGCATCACAGAACAAGGTCTCGTACGCCGCCAGCTCGTACAGCACAAAAAAACCCTCGCCGCCATCCACCGCGGACCAGCGCGAGCCCCGGTGGAAGCCGGGGATGCCCATGCGCTCAGGGAAGTGTTCATGCGTGTGCCAGTCCTCGAACTCGGCACGCCGCTCGGGCGCGATGTCCCACCACATGGCCAGGGCGGCCTGCCCCAACAGTGCCATGGCCGGCCCTCACTTGTTGCCGGCGCCGCGCATGCGCGCGAGCTCGGCGTTGACCTGGGTCATCAGCGGCTCGCCAACTTCCTTGGCGAACTTGTCGACCACGGGCTGCACCTTCTGGCGCAAGCGCGCGAGCTCGGCTGGCGCCACATCGTTGACCTGCATGGTCTTGCGCAGGTTGGTGATGGACTCGGCCTCCTTGGCCTGGGCGATGCGGCGCTCCTCCTGTTTCGCCTCGTTGGCGGCGTCGGTGATGAGCTTGCGCTCGGCTTCGGACATGCCGTCCCAGGTCTTCTTGCTCATGAGCACGGGCATGCCGGTATAGACGTGGCGCGTGAGCGAGAGGTACTTCTGCACCTCGGCGAACTTGGCCGACTCGATCACGCCCACCGGGTTGTCCTGGCCGTCGATGGCCTTGGACTCCAGCGCGCCGTAGACCTCGCCGAAGGTCATGGGCACGGGGTTGGCGCCTAGGGTGTTGAACATGTCCAGGTAGATGGGCGAGGCGATCACGCGCAGCTTGAGGCCCTGCAGGTCCTCGTGCCGCGCGATGGGGCGCTTGCTGTTGGTCATGTTGCGAAAGCCCAGGTCCCAGATGCCCATGCCGACAATGCCGTGCGCCGCCAGGCCCGCCTGCAGCCGGGTGCCTACCGGGCCGTCGGCCAGGCCATAGGCCTCCTGCGGGCTGTCGAACAGGAAAGGAAAGTCGAACACCATGAACTGCTTGTCGATGCCCGCGAGCAGGCCCGTGGCCATGGACGCGAAGTCGAGCGTACCGCCGCGCACGGCCGACAGGTTCTGCGTGTCGCTGCCGAGCACGGCGTTGGCGAACAGCGTGACCTTGATCTTGCCGCCGCTTTTTTGCGCAACCAGGTCGGCGAACTTCTGCGCGCCCTGCCCGAGCGGGTGGTCCTTGGCCAGGCTGAAGGCGAACTTGAGGTTGCGCTCCTTGATGTCCTGGGCCAGCGCCGAGGGTGCGGTGCAGGCAAGGGCCAGGGCGCCGATGGCGGCCAGCGCCGCACGGCGCAGGTTCGATGTGGTCATGCTTGTCTCTTCCTTTCTGTCTTGGGAGGTGATCGCTGCGGCGCGCCTTCAACGGGGCGTTCTTCGCGGTGCGACGGCGGATGGTATTCGCATTTTCTGAACGTCATTCAACATTTACAACTCATTCAAATTCTGAAAGCCTGCGTATGATCGTGGCCATCCACCCGAAGGAGACCCCATGAGCGGAGCGCTCGAAAAATCCCTGGCCATCCTGGAGTACCTGGTCGCGCACCCCGATGGCGTGGCGCTGGCGCGCATATCCACCGACCTGAATATGCTGCGCAGCGGTTGCCACCGCACGCTGCACGAGCTCATCGGCTATGGCTACGTGCGCCAGATGCCGCACAAGGGCGACTACGCGCTCACCACCAAGATGGCCTCGATGGGGCTGAGTTTTTTGAGCCGCTCGGGCGTGGTGGACATCGCCCAGCCCGTGATCGACCGGCTCGCGCGCACCACCGAGGAACTCGTGCGCCTGGCCATCGTCGACGGCGAGCGGCTGACCCTGGTGGCCAAGGCCCAGGGCGCCAAGTCGGGCCTGCTGTACGACCCGGACATGGGCATCGACCTGCGCCTGTCGTGCAGCGCCGCAGGCCATGCCTGGCTCATGACCCTGCCCGAAGACGAGGCCGCCGCACGCGTGTCCAAACAGGGCCTGGGCAGCCCGCGCCAGTTCGGGCCCAACGCGCCCACCACGCTCAAGGCGCTGCAGACGGCCTTGCGCGCGCATGCCAAGCGCGGCTACAGCCTGATCCAGGATGGTTATGCGCCCGGCATGAGTTCCATGGCGGCCCCCGTGCGCCGCAAGGGCGAGCCCACCACGGGCGTGCTGGTCATCGCCGGCCCCTCGGCCCGGCTCACGGCCAAGAGCATGGCCCGCTTCGGCCCCGAGCTCATGGCCGCGGCGGACGAGCTGGCCATGGCGGGCCAGGCCTCACCGCTGCTCAAGTCGGCCAATGTCGGCACCTGGGGCAATGGCAGCGACGAGGACGACCGCTACTGAAGCGCCGGCCCCTGCGCCCAGCCCGCATAGTCCGAGTGCAGGTCGAAGACCAGCGTGCGCAGCCACTGGTTGGCCGGGTCCTTGTGGTACTTGGCGTGCCAGAACAGGTTGATGGCGATGCGCGGCAGCTTGACCGGGTGCGGGCGCGCCACCAGCCCGAAGGGCTCCACCATGCGCCCGGCCAGGCGCTCGGGCACGGTGGCAATGAGGTCGGTGGACTGCAGGATGTGGCCGATGGCTACGAAGTGCGGCACCTTGAGCTTCACGCGCCGCTCGGGGGAATGCTTGTCCAGGATCTCGTCGACCTGGCCGTGGCCGGTGCCGGCCGAGACGACGGCCACATGCTCGGCCGCAAAGAAGTCCACCGCACGCAACTGCCGGCGCTGCGCGAGCCGGTGGCCCTGGCGCAGCAGCACCACATAGTCCTGCTCGAACAACCGGCGCTGGAAGAAACCGGCCTTGAGCTGCGGCAACAGGCCAATGGCCAGGTCCACCTGGCCGGCCTCCATCGCGTCCTTGAGGTTGACCGCGGTGTTGCGCACGGTGCTGATGGCCACGCCCGGCGCCAGCTCGCCGATGCGCTGCATGAGCTGCGGCAGGAAATAGATCTCCCCGATGTCGGTCATGCCCACCGTGAAGCTGCGCTGGCTGCTGGCGGGATCGAAGGCGTTGCGCGCATTCACCGCGCCATGGATCATGCCCAGCGCATAGCCCACCGACTCGGCCAGTTGCTCGGCGAACGGCGTGGGCTGCATGCCGTTGGCGGTGCGCAGGAACAGCTCGTCATCGAACAGCCGGCGCAGGCGCGCCAGGGCATTGCTCACCGCGGGCTGGCCCAGGCCCAGGTTCTCGGCCACCTTGGAGACCTTGCGCTCGGCCAGCAGCTGGTTGAAGACCACCAGCAAATTGAGATCGATGTCCTTGAGCTCCATGGCCTGTCCCGATGAATATTGATTTCAATGATATTCAACATTCACCCCATCGCGTTGACTGATTTTCAAGGGGCCCGGATCATCGCGGCCATGACTCCCGCAGGGAGCACCGCGATCCAGAACGAAGAAGAGACAACGCACGATGGAAATCCACGTCCGCCCGCTGGGGCGCACCCTGCACACCACGGCCGGCGTGAATCTGCTGGAGGCCCTGCGCGCGAACGACGTGCCCGTGTCGTACAGCTGCATGGCAGGGCGCTGCGGCACCTGCCGCTGCAAGGTGGTGCAAGGCGAGGTGCTCGAATCGGGCCGCGAGGCCCAGCGCCGCCTGGGCGCTGCCACCGATGGCGATGCCGGCTATGTGCTGGCCTGCCAGACCTTCGTGACCGAGCCCTGCACGGTAGAGATCGCCGAGCCCGACGAGGTGGTGGTGCACACCGCGCGCACGCTCAAGGCCACCGTGCTCGCCATCGAGGATGCCACCCACGACATCAAGCGCCTGCTGCTGCAGCCAGCCAAGCCCCTGGACTTTTCGCCGGGCCAGTACGCGCAGCTGCAGTTCACGCCCGCGCATGCGCGCCCCTATTCCATGGCGGGCCTGGCCGGTGATGGCGAGCTGGAGTTCCATGTGCGGCTGGTGCCCGAGGGGCGCGTGACGGGCTACATCGCGCAGGAGCTGAAGGTGGGCGATGCGGTGCGCGTGAGCGGACCGCTGGGCTCGGCCTACCTGCGGCGCCAGCACACCGGCCCAATGCTCTGCGTAGCCGGTGGCACGGGCCTGGCGCCCATCCTGTCCATCGTGCGTGGTGCACTGGCCGCCGGCATGCACAACCCGGTGCACCTGTACTTCGGCGTGCGCTCGCCACGCGACGTCTACGGCATGGAGTGGCTGGCCGCGCTGCAGCACGAGCACCCTGCCCTCAGCGTGCACACGGTGCTGGCCTCCGGGCGCGCTGCGGGCTGCCGCACGGGCCTGGTCACCGATGCCATCGCGCAGGACTGGCAGAGCCTGGCCGGGTTTCGCGCCTACCTCTGCGGCGCACCACCGATGGTGGAGGCCACCGCACTGCTGGTGCGCCGCATGGGCGTGCTGCCCAGCCAGATCCATGCGGACGCCTTCTACGCCAGTGGCACTTGACCTCACAAGGAAGCCCCATGGAACAGCCCCGCACCCATTCCGCAGAGACCCTGGCCGCCCGCAAGGCCTACTACGAGCGCATCGGTGGCGACAGCATGACCCCGCTGTGGGAGGTGCTGGGCGCGCTGGTGCCGCCCCGGCCGCGCTCGCCCGCCGTACCGCACCGCTGGTCCTACGCAGCGGTGCGCGACCAGGTGATGGAGGCGGGCCGGCTGATCAGCGCCGAAGAGGCCGAGCGCCGCGTGCTGATCCTGGAGAACCCGGGCCTGCGCGGGCAGTCGTGCATCACGCAGTCGCTGTATGCGGGGCTGCAGCTCATCCTGCCGGGCGAGGTGGCGCCCGCGCACCGCCACACCCAGTCGGCCCTGCGCCTGGTGCTCGACGGTGAAGGCGCCTACACGGCAGTGAACGGCGAGCGCGTGACCATGCACCGCGGCGACTTCATCATCACCCCGGCCTGGACCTGGCATGACCATGGCAACCTGGGCAGCGAGCCCGTGGTCTGGCTCGATGGTCTCGATATTCCGCTGGTGCGCTTCCTGGATGCGGGCTTTGCCGAAAAGTCCCTGGAGCGCTCGCAGGGCGTGGAGCGGCCCGAGGGCGACGCCCTGGCGCGCTACGGCGCCAACATGCTGCCCGTGGACGACGACAACCCGCGCCCGGGCGACCCGACCCGGCTCTTTTTCTACCCCTACGCCCAGACCCGCGCGGCGCTGCAGACCCTGGCCCAGGGCACGCCCGATGCGCACCTGGGCTTCAAGCAGCGCTTCGTGAACCCGGCCACCGGCGCATCGCCCATGCCCACCCTGGGCACCTTTGCCCAGCGCCTGCCGGCCGGCTTTGCCACCCGGCCCTGCCGCTGCACCGATGGCACGGTGTACGTGTGCCTGGAGGGCGGCGGCGATGCCGAGATCGAGGGCCAGACCATCCCCTTCGAGGAGCGCGACGTGTTCGTCGTGCCGTCCTGGCACACCCTGGCCCTGCGCGCCCGGGCCGACACCGTGCTCTTCTCGTACTCGGACCGCCCCGTGCAGAAGGCCCTGGGCTTGTGGCGCGAAGAGCGGCTCTGACACTGGCCCGCGACCCCCATAAGAAACAAACAAGCAAGCAAGGAGACAGGCATGAACCACGAACCCGCCACCATCTTCCCGGCGCAGGCCCGGTGGGAGGGCCCGGGCACCAGCCGCGTGCCCTTCAAGGTCTATACAGACGAGGAACTGCACCGCAAGGAGCTCGAACGCTTCTTCTACCAGAAGCACTGGTGCTATGTGGGCCTCGAAGCCGAGATCCCCAACGCGGGCGACTTCAAGCGCACGGCGATCGGCGAACGCTCGGTGGTCATGGTGCGCGATGCCGAGGGCGGCATCAACGTGATCGAGAACGTCTGCGCCCACCGCGGCATGCAGTTCTGCCGCGAGCGCTCGGGCAACCGCAAGGAGCTGGTCTGCCCCTACCACCAATGGAACTACACCTTGAAGGGCGAGCTGCAGGGCGTGCCGTTTCGCCGCGGTTTGAAGCAGGACGGCAAGGTCCACGGCGGCATGCCGGCCGACTTCAACCCGGCCGACCACGGGCTCAACCGGCTCAAGGTGGCCACGCGCGGCGGCGTGGTGTTCGCCTCGTTCGACCACTCCGTGGAACCGTTCGAGGATTTCCTCGGCCCCGAGATCCTCGGCTACTTCGACCGCCTGTTCAACGGCCGCCAGCTCACCCTGCTGGGCTACAGCCGCCAGCGCATTCCGGGCAACTGGAAGCTGATGCAGGAGAACATCAAGGATCCTTACCACCCCGGGCTGCTGCACACCTGGTTCGTGACCTTCGGGCTCTGGCGTGCGGACAACAAGAGCGAGTTGAAAATGGACGCGCGCCACCGCCACGCGGCCATGGTGTCCACGCGCGGCCAGGCAGGCAAGGCCGGCCAGGTCACGCAGGTGTCGAGCTTCAAGGAAAGCATGCAACTCGAAGACCCGCGCTTCCTCGACATCGTGCCCGAGCCCTGGTGGGGCGGGCCCACGGCGGTGATGATGACCTTGTTCCCCAGCGTGATCCTGCAGCAGCAGGTCAACAGCGTCTCCACGCGCCACATCCAGCCCGCAGGCCATGGCGCTTTCGACTTCGTGTGGACGCATTTCGGCTTCGCGGACGACACCGAGGAGATGACCCAGCGCCGGCTGCGCCAGGCCAACCTGTTCGGCCCGGCGGGTTTCGTATCGGCCGACGATGGCGAGGTGATCGAGTTCTCGCAGCAGGGCTTCGAGCAAAAGCCTTTTCACCGCGCGCTGGCCGAACTGGGCGGGCGCGAGGTGGGCGACACCGACCACATGGTCACCGAGACGCTGATCCGCGGCATGTACCAGTATTGGCGCGAAGTGATGGAGGACTGAGATGGACTTCACCACCTACTACGCCCTGACCCAGCTCTATGCCGACTACGCGAGCGCCGTCGACTCGGGCGACTGGGACCTGTGGCCCGGCTTCTTCACCGACGACTGCAGCTACCGCCTGCAGCCGCGCGAAAACCATGAGCGCGGCTTTCCGCTGGCCACGCTGTCCTTCGAGAGCAAGGGCATGCTGCGCGACCGGGTCTATGGCATCAAGGAGACCCTGTTCCACGACCCCTACTACCAGCGCCACATCATCGGTGCACCCGTGGTGCGCAAGGTGGAGGGTGAGCGCATCCACTGCGAAGCCAACTACGCCGTGCTGCGCACCAAGCTCTCGCAGGTGTCCACGGTATTCAACACGGGCCGCTACATCGACGAGGTGGTGCGCACGCCCGAAGGCCTGAAGTTTGCGAAGAAGCTCGTTGTCTACGACAGCGAAATGATCCCCAACTCGATCATCTACCCCATCTAGGACACCGACCATGAGCGCCGACACCACCACCCTGCAATGGACCGATGCGGCCGCCTTCGACGACGTGCCGCAGGACGACGTGATAGCCCTGGCCGTGGACGGTCGCGACATCGCGCTCTACGGCGTGGAGGGCACCGTCTACGCCACCGACAACCTGTGCACCCATGGCCATGCCCGGCTATGCGACGGCTTTCTGGACGGACACGAGATCGAATGCCCGCTGCACCAGGGCAAGTTCGACGTGCGCAGCGGCGCGCCCACCTGCCAGCCCGTGACCGATGCAGTGCGCACTTACCCGGTGCGCATTGACGGCGGCCGGGTGTATCTGGCGCTCAGCTAAGGCCTATCATTCCGCCCATGGACCGCATTCTCTACACCTATTTCCGCAGCTCGGCCGCCTACCGGGTGCGCATCGCGCTCAACCTCAAGGGCCTCACGGCCACCCAGATCCCCGTGCACCTGGTGCGCGACGGGGGCGAGCACCTGAAGCCCGAGTACAAGGCCATCAACCCACAGGGCCTGGTGCCCGTGTTCGGCGAGGACGGCATGCGCGTGAGCCAGTCGCTGGCCATCCTCGAATACCTGGAAGAGCAGTACCCCGGCACGCCCCTGCTGCCCGCTGCGGCGGCCGACCGCGCGCGCGTGCGCCAGCTCGCGCTGGTGGTCGCCTGCGAGATCCACCCGCTCAACAACCTGCGCGTGCTCAAGTACCTGAGCGGCACCCTGGGCGTGGCCGATGCCGCCAAGAGCGACTGGATCAAGCACTGGATCGCCGAGGGCTTTGCGGCGCTGGAGACCGAACTCACGGCCCCCGGCAGCGGCGCCGGGCCGTTCTGCTTTGGCGACACGCCCACCCTGGCGGACTGCTGCCTGGTGCCGCAGATCTTCAATGCCCGCCGCTTCGAGGTGGACCTGTCGCCCTACCCCACGCTCGTGGCCATCGACGGGCGCTGCCAGGCGCTGCCGGCCTTCCAGCAGGCGCATCCGTCCCAACAGGCTGACGCCCAGTAGCCGGGATCAGCGCACCGGGTTGGCCTCCAGCCAGGCGCGCAGGCGGCGCACACCTTCGACCAGGCGTGCCGGGTCCTGGGAGGCAAAGCACCAGCGCAGCCAGCCCTGCGCCTCGGCGCCAAAGGCATTGCCCGGCGCCAGGCCCAGGCCGGCCTCGGTCACCAGGCGCTTGGCCAATGCGAGTGAATCGGTGACGCCCTCGATCTGGAAGAAGGCGTACATGCCACCGCGCGCCGCCGCCACCTTCACGCCTGGCAGCTGGGCCAGCAGCGGCACCAGGGTGTCGCGGCAGGTCTGCAGGTGGGCCACCACGCGCGGCGTGATCTCGGCACTGTGCTCCAGCGCGGCCAAGCCGGCGCGCTGGGTGAACACGCTGGCGCACGAGGTGTTGAACTCGATGACCTTGGCGATGCCGTCCACCAGCACGGGCGGCAGCACCAGCCAGCCCAGACGCCAGCCGGTCATGAGGAAGCTCTTGGAAAAACTGTGCGCCACCACCAGCCGGTCGTCGGCGCTGGCGATGTCGAGAAAGCTCGGCGCGCAGCGGTTCTCGGTGGGTTCGTAGTACAGGCGCTCGTAGACCTCGTCGGCCAGGATCCAGGTGCCCGTGCTGCGGCAGTGGTCCAGGATGCGCTGCTGCTCCGCGCGGGTGAGCGTCCAGCCCGTGGGGTTGTTGGGGGCGTTGAGGATGAGCAGCCGGGTCTGGGCGGTCACGGCCCGGCACAGGGCATCCAGGTCCAGCGTCCACTGCCCATCGGCGGGAGTCAGCGGCAGGGTGCGCACGCGCGCGCCCAGGATCACCGGCTGCGCCACCAGGTTGGGCCACACCGGCGTGACCACCACCACCTCGTCGCCCGCATCCACCAGGGTCTGCACGGCCAGCATCAGCGCGCTCACGCCGCCCGAGGTGATCGCGATGCGGCCCGCTTCCACCGCCGGGTGCAGGGTGCTGGTGTAGCGCGCCACGGCCTCGCGCAACGCGGGCAGGCCCAGGTTGTGGCTGTAGAAGGTCTCGCCGCGCTGCAGGGATTCGATGGCAGCGTTGCGCACCACTTCGGGCGTGACCTCGTCGCTCTCGCCGAACCAGAAGGCCAGCACGTCATCGCGGCCCAGGCCGGCATTGGCGACCTCGCGGATCATGGAAGGTTCGAGGGTCTGGATGGTCTCACGCATGGTCGAGAAAGCGGCTGTCGGTGAAGGGACTGCAAGCGTAGCGTGTTTTCAAGGTGCTTGATCGCCGCTTTGTATTTCCCACCAGCGCTCGCCCATCTGTTGCTGCAGCCATTCGATGAAGCTCACCACCTTGGCCGGCACCATGCGCGGCGAGGGGTAGACGGCGTGGATCTCCTGCGGCGGCAGGGTCCAGCCAGGCAGCAAGGGAACGACGGCACCGCCATCGAGCGAGCCCTGCGCCACATAGGTCGGCAACGCCGCGATGCCCATGCCGCCGCGCGCGGCGGCCAGCAGGGCCGAGAGGTTGTTGGAGCGCAGCGGCCCCGCCACCGGCACGGCATGCGCCACGCCCGTGCCGTTGCTGAAATGCCAGCGCGCATCGCCCTGCACGGTGCTGTAGATGAGGGCATCGTGCCGCACCAGGTCGGTCGGCGCGGCCGGCATGCCGCGCTGCGCCAGGTAAGCGGGCGAGGCCACCAGCACCCAGGGGTTGAGCCCCAGGTAGCGCGCGCCCAGCGTCGAATCAGCCAGGCGCCCCATGCGGATGGCCACGTCGATGCCCTGCTCCACCAGGTTCACATAGCGGTCCTCGAAGACCAGGTCGATCTGCAGGCGCGGGTTCTCGCGCATGAAACGCATCACCAGCGGCACCAGCACGCGCCGCCCGAAGGCCACCGAGGTGCTGATGCGCAGCCCGCCCTGCACTTGCGACTGCAGCAACGCGGCCACGGTCTCGGCCTCTTCGACATGGTGGGTGATGAGCTTGCACTTGTCGTAGTACAGGCGGCCGATCTCGGTGGGCGACACGCCGCGCGTGCTGCGGTGCAGCAGGCGCGAGCCCAGCTGCTTTTCGAGCTGGGCCACGAGCTTGGTGGCCGAGGGCTGGCCCACGCCCATCTCGGCCGCGGCCTTGCTGAACGAGCCCAGGTCGACCACGCGCACGAACAGTTTGACTCCGAGAAGGCGATCCATGGAATCGATTATCGGCAGCGCCCTGCGGCCGATTGCATTCCAAAAGGGAATAACGCTAATGCCCTGGATGCGGGTTCCGGGCGGTGGCCATTGGGCGGAGCATCCAGTCCACCAATTACTCAACCCCTGACAGGAGACCCCGCAATGGCAACAATGAAGGCCGCCATGGCCGCCGTTCTGGTGATGGAAAAGGAGGGCATCACGCAGTTGTTCGGCGTGCCCGGCGCAGCGATCAACCCGCTGTATGCCGCGATGCGCGAGCGCCAGTCGCTGACCCACATCCTGGCCCGCCACGTGGAGGCCGCCTCGCACATGGCCGAGGGCTACACCCGCGCCAAAGCCGGCAACATCGGCGTGTGCGTGGGCACCAGCGGGCCGGCCGGCACCGACATGATCACCGGCCTGTACTCGGCCATCGCCGACAGCATTCCCATCCTGTGCATCACCGGCCAGGCGCCACGCGCCCGCCTCTACAAGGAAGACTTCCAGGCGGTGGACATCGAGTCCATCTCCAAGCCGGTCACCAAGTGGAGCGTGACGGTGCGCGAGCCGGCCCTGGTGCCGCGCGCCTTCCAGCAGGCCTTCCACCTGATGCGCTCGGGCCGGCCCGGTCCGGTGCTGATCGACCTGCCCTTCGACGTGCAGATGGCCGAGATCGAATTCGACATCGACACCTACGAACCGCTGCCGGTCTACAAGCCCGCCGCCACGCGCCGGCAGGTGGAAAAGGCGCTGGACATGCTGGAAGCTGCCGAGCGCCCGCTGATCGTGGCCGGCGGCGGCATCATCAACGCCGATGCCTCGGACCTGCTGGTGGAGTTTGCCGAGCTGACCGGCGTGCCCGTGATCCCCACCCTGATGGGCTGGGGCACCATCCCCGACGACCACCCGCTGATGGCCGGCATGTGCGGCCTGCAGACCAGCCACCGCTATGGCAACGCCACCTTGCTGGCCAGCGACTTCGTGATGGGCATCGGCAACCGCTGGGCCAACCGGCACACCGGCTCGCCCGAGGTGTACTGCAAGGGGCGCAAGTTCGTGCACATCGACATCGAGCCCACGCAGATCGGCCGCGTGTTCAACCCCGACTTCGGCATCGTCAGCGATGCGCGCGCTGCGCTGCAGCTCCTGGTGCAGGTGGCACGCGAGCGCCGGGATGCCCGCGGCCTGCCCGAGCGCAGCGACTGGGCTGGCCGCTGCGCCGAGCGCAAGGCGCTGATGCACCGCAAGTCGCACTTCACCGAGACGCCCATCAAGCCCATGCGCGTGTACGAGGAGATGAATGCCGTGCTGCCGCGCGACACCATCTACGTGAGCACCATCGGCCTGAGCCAGATCGCGGGCGCGCAGTTCCTGCACGTCTACGGCCCGCGCCAGTGGATCAACTGCGGCCAGGCCGGCCCGCTGGGCTGGACCATTCCGGCCGCACTGGGCGTGGTGGCGGCCGACCCCACGCGCACGGTGGTGGGGCTGTCGGGGGACTACGACTTCCAGTTTTTGATGGAAGAGCTGGCCGTGGGCGCGCAGTTCAACCTGCCCTATGTGCAGGTGCTGGTGAACAACAGCTACCTGGGCCTGATCCGCCAGGCGCAGCGCGGCTTCGACATGGACTACTGCGTGCAGCTGGCCTTCGAGAACCAGAACGTGGCGCCGGGCGAGGGCGACCTGCGCAGCTATGGCGTGGACCACCAGGCCGTGGTGCAGGGCCTGGGCTGCCGCTCGCTGCGCGTGACCGACCCCGAGAAGATCGCCAGCGCCCTCACCGAAGCCCTGGCCCTGGCGCGTGAGCACCGGGTGCCGGTGGTCGTGGAGGTGATCCTGGAGAAGGTCACCAACATCGCCATGGGCACCGAGATCGACAAGGTCAACGAGTTCGAGGACATCGATTGCCGCCACCCCGGTGGCCGCGCGGGCCTGGAACTCGCCGGATTGCTTGACTGAACAATATTCAAGGAGACACCGCATGCCCCGCTTTGCCGCCAACCTGACCATGCTCTTCACCGAGCTGCCCTTCATCGACCGCTTCGGCGCCGCCGCACGTGCGGGCTTCACCGCCGTCGAGTTCCTGTTCCCCTACGCCTGGCCGGCCGAGGAGATCCGTGCCCAGCTCGACGCCCATGGCCTGCAGCTGGTGCTGCACAACCTGCCCGCAGGCGACTGGGGTGCGGGCGAGCGCGGCATCGCCTGCCTGCCGGGGCGCGAGGCCGAGTTCCGCGACGGCGTGGCGCAGGCCATCGCCTATGCCCAGGCCCTGGGTGTGCAGCAGCTCAACTGCCTGGCCGGCAAGGCGCCCGAAGGTGCGGACCCGGCGCTGCTGCACCGCACGCTGGTGGAGAACCTGCGCTTTGCCGCGCAGGCGCTGCGCCAGGCCGGGCTGCGCCTGCTGGTCGAGCCCATCAACACCTACGACATCCCGGGCTTTTTCGTGAGCACCACGGCCCAGGCGCTGAGCCTGCTGGACGAGGTGGATGCGGGCAACGCCTTCGTGCAGTACGACATCTACCACGCCCAGCGCATGGAGGGCGAGCTGGCCGCCACGCTGCGCAAGCACCTGGCGCGCATAGGCCACATCCAGCTGGCCGACAACCCGGGCCGCAACGAGCCGGGCACCGGCGAGATCAATTACCCCTGGCTCTTCAAACACATCGACGCCATCGGCTACACGGGCTGGATCGGCTGCGAATACAAACCCGCCACCACCACCGAGGCCGGCCTGGGCTGGCGCACGGCCCTGACCCACGCATGATTTTCAAGGACACCTTCCAATGACCACCAGCTCCCTCAAGATCGGTTTCATCGGCCTGGGCACCATGGGCGCGCCCATGGCGCAGCACTTGATCCAGGCCGGCCACCAGCTCTTCGTGCACACCCGCGGCCGCGTGCCGCCCGCCATCGCCGAGAGCCGGGCCACCCAGTGCGTGACCGCGCGCGGCGTGGCCGAGCGTGCCGACATCATTTTCACCATGGTGCCCGACACCCCGCATGTCGAAGACGTGCTGTTCAGCGAGAGCGGCGTGGCTGCCGGCCTGACCAAGGGCAAGACCGTGGTGGACATGAGCTCCATCTCGCCCATCGCCACCAAGAACTTCGCGCAACGCATCAACGCCCTGGGCTGCGACTACCTCGATGCCCCCGTTTCGGGCGGCGAGGTCGGCGCGAAGAACGCCACGCTGTCCATCATGGTGGGCGGGCCGGACGCTGCTTTCGCGCGCATCAAGCCCCTGTTCGAGCTGATGGGCAAGAACATCACCCTGGTGGGCGGCAATGGCGACGGGCAGACCGCCAAGGTGGCCAACCAGATCATCGTGGCGCTGAACATCGAGGCGGTGGCCGAGGCCCTGGTGTTCGCCGCCAAGGCCGGTGCCGACCCGGCGCGCGTGCGCCAGGCGCTGATGGGCGGGTTTGCGTCCTCCAAGATCCTCGAAGTGCATGGCGAGCGCATGCTGCGCCGCACCTTCGACCCCGGCTTTCGCATCGAGCTGCACCAGAAGGACCTGAACCTGGCCCTGGCCAGCGCGCGCGCCTTGGGCGTGGCCCTGCCCAACACCGCCACGGCGCAGGAGCTGTTCAACAGCTGCGTGGCGCAGGGCGGCGCGGCCTGGGACCACTCGGCCCTGGTGCGCGCGCTGGAGACCCTGGCGCATTTCGAGATCGGCCAGGCGCCGGCCCGCTGATGGCGGCCACGCCCCAGCAGCAGTTGCTGCGCCGCATGTTCGACGCAGCCGTTGCCAGCGCGCAGCCCGCGCTGTGCGTGCCACCGCAGCTGCCGTCCTGGCAGGACCTGGGCACGGGCCGCCTGGTGGTGATCGGCGCGGGCAAGGCCTCGGCCGCGATGGCACGCGCGGTGGAAGACCACTGGGACGGACCGCTCTCGGGCCTGGTGGTCACGCGCTATGGCTACGCCGTGCCCTGCCGGCGCATCGAGATCGTGGAGGCCGCCCACCCCGTGCCCGATGCCGCCGGCATGGCGGCGGCACAGCGCATGCTCGGCACCGTGGCCGGGCTGCGCGAGGACGACCTGGTGCTGTGCCTCATCTCTGGCGGCGGCTCGGCGCTGCTGCCCCTGCCGCTGCCCGGCATCACCCTGGCCATGAAGCAGGAGGTGAACCGTGCGCTGCTGCAGTCGGGCGCCACCATCGCCGAGATGAACTGCCTGCGGCGCCACCTCTCGGCCATCAAGGGCGGGCGGCTCGCGCTGGCCTGCCACCCGGCGCGCGTGCTCACGCTGCTGCTGTCGGACGTGCCGGGCGATGCGCCCATGGACATCGCCTCGGGCCCCACGGTGGGCGACCCCACGACCTGCGCCGACGCGCTCGGCATCGTGCGCCGCTACGGCATTGCGCTGCCACCCGCCGTGCGCGAGGTGCTGGAGTCGGGCCAGGGCGAATCGCCCCCACCCGACCATCCGCATCTGGCCCGCAGCGTGGTGCACATGGTGGCCACGCCCCAGATGGCCCTGGAGGCCGCTGCCGAAGTGGCACGCCAGGCCGGCTACACACCGTACATCCTGGGCGATGCGCTGGAGGGCGAGGCACGCGACGTGGGCCGGGTGCTGGCCGGCATTGCGCTGCAGGTGGCCCAGCGCCAGCAGCCGTTTGCCGCGCCCTGCGTGCTGCTCTCGGGCGGCGAGACCACGGTCACGGTGCGCGGCGACGGGCGCGGCGGGCGCAATGTGGAATGCCTGCTGTCCATGGCGCTGGCGCTGCAGGGCCACCCGCGCATCCATGCGCTGGCGGGCGACACCGATGGCGTGGACGGGCAGGAGGAGATCGCTGGCGCCCAGCTCACCCCCACCACGCTGCAGCGCGCACAGGCCCTGGGCATCCGGCCCGCCGATGCACTGGCACGCAACGATGGCCACGGCTTCTTCGGCGCGCTCGGCGACGCGGTGGTGACCGGACCCACGCTGACCAATGTGAACGACTTCCGGGCCATCGTGATCGACGGGCCGTGAATGTCCGATTCTGACCGCCGGTGGTCTGGCGCCTGCATGGCAGGGGCGCGCAAGGGCATCTAAGATTCCGGCATGCCTTGCCCGACCCGCTCCACCGCCCGCCCCGCCACTCCAGGGGTGGCGCCATGACCCCAGCCTCCTCCCTGCGCCCCCGCGACCTGGTGCTCGCGCTGCTCGTCATTCTGGTCTGGGGCGTCAACTTCGCCGTCATCAAGGTCGGCTTGGCCGGCGTGCCGCCACTGCTGCTGGTGGCGTTGCGCTTCCTGCTCGCCGCATTCCCGGCGCTGCTGTTCTTCAAGGCGCCCAAGGTGCCGCTGCGGCTGTACCTGGCGTTTGGCCTGACCATGTCGGTGGGGCAGTTCGCCTTTCTGTTCACGGCCATCCACGTGGGCATGCCCTCGGGCCTGGCCTCGCTGGTGCTGCAGTCGCAGTCGTTCTTCACGCTGGTGCTCACGGCCCTGTGGCTGCGCGAGCGCTGGCAGGGCAACCAGCTCGCGGGCCTGCTGCTGGCCGCCGGGGGCCTGGTGCTGATCGGCAGCGCACACGGTGCTTCCATGCCGCTGCTGGGCTTTCTGCTCACCGTGGCCGCAGCCACTATGTGGGCCTGCGGCAACCTCGTGAGCCGGGCCGTGGGCCGCTACGGGCCCATGAACCAGCTGGCCTTCGTGGTCTGGGCCAGCCTGGTGCCACCGCTGCCGCTGCTGGCGCTGTCGCTGCTGATCGAGGGGCCTGCCGCCATCTCCGCCGCGCTGCAGGGCTTCAGCCTGGCGTCCTTCGCCTCGGTGGCCTACATCGCCTGGGGAGCCACGCTGTTCGGCTTTGCGGTATGGAATTTCCTGCTCTCGCGCTACCCCGTCAACCGCATCGCGCCCTTCACGCTGCTGGTGCCCCTGGTGGGCCTGACCACGGGCTGGCTGGCTTTTGGCGAGACGCTGCAGCCGGTGCACTTCGCGGGTGGCGCCTTGCTGATGCTGGGGCTGCTCGTCAACCTCTTCGGCGCGCCGCTGCTCGCACGGCTGCAATGGAAGTCCTGATCCCCCTGCCGCGGTAGGCGGCGCCGGCCGGTCCACCGGCAGCCGCCCAATTGACAGCGCCCGATAAAAGATATACATTGAATACATGTTTACGCGGCGCGGTAGACAGCCAGCCACCCAGGTACCTGGCAATTCGATCCCAGCGCCCTTGACTGGAATGCAACCATGACCACCGATACCCACAGCCTCCACGGCAACCACGCCCCCCACTGTGCTCGCAGCCTCGATGCGCACCACGCCGCCAGCGGCTTCTCGGACCGCCTGGCCCTGTTCATCACCCTCGCACTGCGCTTTTTCGCCGACACCTTCTTCGCCAAGCGCTATGGCAACCGTGCCATCGTGCTCGAGACCGTGGCCGCCGTGCCCGGCATGGTGGGCGGCATGCTCGTGCACCTGCGCTGCCTGCGCTGGATGGTGGACGACGAGGGCTGGATCCGCACCCTCCTCGACGAGGCCGAGAACGAGCGCATGCACCTCATGACCTTCATCGAGATCGCCCGGCCCAACTGGTTCGAGCGCGCGGTGATTTTGCTCACGCAGGCCGTGTTTTTCGTCTGCTTCTTCGCGCTGTACCTGGTCTCGTCGCGCACGGCACACCGCCTGGTGGGCTACTTCGAGGAGCAGGCCGTGGTCAGCTACACGCTGTACCTTGCGGAAATCGATGAAGGCCGGGTCGAGAACGTGCCCGCCCCCGACATCGCCATCGCCTACTGGAAGCTGCCCGCCGACGCCCGCCTGCGCGACGTGGTGCTGGCCGTGCGCGCCGACGAAGCCGGCCACCGCGACGTGAACCACGGCTTTGCCGATGTGCTGGGCCGCACTGCAGCAGTCCAGCCACACGCCAACTGAGACAATCGGGCGCAATGCTTCCACGCCCTGTCCCATGCGCCTGACCGTTTTCACCGACTACTCCCTGCGCGTGCTGCTGGTGCTGGCCTCCCGCACCGATGCGCTGGTGACCATCGCCGACATCACCGAGGCCTTCGGCATCTCGCAGGCCCACCTGATGAAGGTGACCCAGGCGCTGGGCAAGACCGGCTGGGTGGACACGGTGCGCGGGCGCAATGGCGGCATGCGCCTGGCGGCCGACCCGCGCCGGCTCTCGCTCGGCGAGGTGGTGCGCCGGCTGGAGGCAGACTTCGCGCTGGTCGAGTGCCTGGGTGAGGACAACCACTGCGTGCTGACCGGCGGCTGCGGCCTGGAGGTGGCCCTGCGGCAGGCCACCGAGGTCTTCCTGCGCGAGCTCGACCGCTACTCGATCGCCGACCTGGTCAACACCAGCCCCGCGCTGGCGCAGCTGGCACTGTGGCAACCCATCACCTGGAACACGCTGCCCGGCAGCGACAATAGCCGCACGGGCCAACGGCCGAACTGAGCCCAGCCGTCAGGAAGCAGGCTCGCTCCCGCCCGCGGCAGCGCTACTGCCGTCCTCGAAGGCCTGGCGCGATTCGAGGATGCCCTGGCGGTGCTCCTCGGCCCACAGCCACACGCCGCAGAAGGCCGCGCCCAGGCTCTGGCCGCGCTCGGTCAGTTCGTACTCCACGCGCGGCGGCACCACGGCGAACACGGTGCGCACCACCAGGCCATCGGCCTCCATCTGGCGCAGGGTCTTGGTCAGCATCTTCTGGCTGATGTCGCCCACCAGTTCGCCCACGCGGGTGAAGCGCAGGCGCCCGTGCTCGGCCAGCACCTCCAGCGCCAGCATGGTCCATTTGTCGGCCACGCGGCCGATGATCTCGCGCACCAGCCGGTCGAGCTCCGGGTCGGTGGGGCCCGGCGGGTGCTTGTGCAGTGGATGGCGGTGGGCGTAGTTGGTGTCAGGCAGGGTCATGGCGGTTTCCGCGCGGTAAGTGAGGCACTTTCAAGTGCCTACTTCCCATGGGCTCGGGCCGATCATACGATCCGCCCCACCACGACCTGCCAATCGCCACACGTGCTGTTGGGCTGGTTTCCCCCTAGCAGGAAACACCGATGAAGCCCCCCTCTTCCGACACGCCCCTCCACGCCGATACCCCGGCGCCTGCCGCCCTGGCCGGCCCCGAACTCAACCGCCGCGAGGTGGTCGTCGGCAGCGCTGCCGCCGTGCTGGTGGGCGGCACCGCCATGGACGCCGATGCCGCCCCGGCAACGCCGTCCTCTGCGCCGGCCTATGAACTGCCCATCCGCCTGCAGGTCAATGGCCAAACGGTCCACCTGGTGGTCGATGCGCGCACCTCGCTGCTCGACACGCTGCGCGAGCACCTGGCCCTCACGGGCGCCAAGAAGGGCTGCGACCACGGCCAGTGCGGCGCCTGCACGGTGCACCTCGATGGCCAGCGTGTGGCCTCGTGCCTCACCCTGGCGGCGCAGGCCGACCGGCGCGCGGTGACCACCATCGAGGGCATCGAGGGCCCCGGCGGCGCACTGCACCCCATGCAGCAGGCCTTCATCGACCACGATGCGCTGCAGTGCGGCTACTGCACGCCGGGCCAGATCATGGCGGCCATCGCCTGCGTGCGCGAAGGGCACGCCAAGACGCCCGAGCAGATCCGCGAGTACATGAGCGGCAACCTGTGCCGCTGCGGCGCCTATGTGGGCATCGTGGGCGCCATCCAGCAGGCGGCCCCCCTGGTGCGGAGGTTCTGAGCATGCGCCCCTTCGCCTACTCCCGCGCCGCCACGGCGGCCGATGCCGTGCGCGCCATGGCCGCAGCCCCCGAGGGCACGCGCTTCCTGGCCGGCGGCACCACGCTGTACGACCTGATGAAGCTGGACGTGATGGCGCCGCCCGCCGTGATCGACATCACCGGTGTGCGCGAGCTCTCGGCCATCCACACCACGGGCGCCGAGCTGCGCTTCGGCGCGCTCGCGCCCATGGCCCGGGTGGCCGCCGATCCGCGCGTCATGGTGCTCTACCCGGCGCTGGCCGAATCGCTGTGGAAGGCCGCCTCGCAGCAGCTGCGCAACATGGCCAGCGTGGGCGGCAACCTGCTGCAGCGCACGCGCTGCGCGTACTTTCGCGGCGGCGAGGCCTACCCCTGCAACAAGCGCCAGCCCGGCAGCGGCTGCGCCGCCATCGACGGCGCCGACCGCGGCCAGGCCCTGCTGGGCGCCAGCGACGCCTGCAATGCCGTCTACCCCGGCGACTGGGCGATTGCGCTCACGGCCTTCGACGCCGTGGTGGACACCATCAGCCCGCGCGGCATGCGCAGCATTCCCATCGAGGCGCTGCACCGCGAGCCGGGCAGCACGCCGCACATCGAGACCACGCTGGCCCCCGACGAGCTGGTCACGCGCATCCGCGTGCCGGCCTCGCCACTGGGTCGCGCCTCCACGTACCACAAGCTGCGCGACCGCGAGTCCTATGCCTTCGCACTGGCATCGGCCGCCGTGGCGCTGCAGATCGAGGGCGGCGTCGTGCGCGCCGCACGCATTGCGCTGGGCGGCGTGGCCACCCGGCCCTGGCGCGCGCGCCAGGCCGAAGATTCGCTGCTCGGCCAGCCGCTCACGCGCGAAAGCGCGCTGCGCGCCGGCTCCATCGCCTTCGCGGATGCGCGGGCCGGGCAGCACAGCGGCTTTCGCATCGAGCTCGGCCGCCAGACGGTGGCCGACGCACTCTTCATCGCCAGGGAACGGGCAGGCACGGCATGACCACGACGACAACACAGACCCCCAGGGAATTCCCCGACACCGCGCGCGTGGATGCCTATGACAAGGTGCGCGGCGCCACGCGCTACGGCACGGACCAGAACCTGCCCGGCATGGCCTACGCCATGCTCGCGGTGGCGCGCATCGGCCGCGGCACCGTGCGCTCCATCGACCGCAGCGCGGCCCAGGCCGTGCCCGGCGTGCGCCTCATCCTCACGCACGAGGACGTGCAGGGCCTGGCCTCGGCCGGCTTCCTCCTGGGCGGGGGCTATGGCGTGCAGAGCCTGCAGCCGCTGGCCGGCACGGCCATAGCCTACAGCGGCCAGCCCATCGCCATCGTGGTGGCCGATACGCTGGAGGCGGCCACCGAGGCCGCCGCGCAGGTGCGCGCCACGTACGACGAAGCGCCGTTCACCGTGGATTTCGCCGCACCCGGCAACCGAGCCCTCCCACAGGCCGACCTGCCGCTGCCCAAGCCGGCCTTTGCCGACAAGCTGCGCGGCGATGCCGATGCGGCCTATGCCGCAGCCCCCGTGCGCATCGAGGCGCAGTACCGCGGCCCCGCCCAGCATGCCAACCCCATCGAGCTGCTGGGCACGGTGGCGCACTGGCAGGGCGATGCGCTCACGGTCTACGAATCCACGCAGAACAGCGGCGCACTGCGCCACGGCCTGGCGCGGCAGCTGGCCGTGCCGCCCGATCAGGTACGCGTGGTCTCACCTTCGGTCGGCGGGGGCTTCGGCCAGAAGAATTCGCTGCAGGGCCACACGGTGCTGGTGGCGCTGGCAGCACGCCGGCTGGGCCGCCCGGTCAAGCTGGTGGTGACGCGCGAGCAGGTGTTCCACGCCTCGGGCTTTCGGCCCGCCAGCACGCACCGGCTGCAGCTGGGGGCCGATGCCACGGGCCGGCTGCAGGCCGTCACGCACGAGGTGCAGCAGCAGACCTCGCAGCACGATTTGTTCCCTTCATCGTGCACCGAGATCTCGGCCAGCATGTATGCCTGTGCAAATTTTCGCGGGCGCGAGAGCCTGGTGCGCACCGACACCCACACGCCGGGCTTCATGCGCGGGCCGTGGGAGCACTTCACCTGCTTCGCGCTCGAAAGCGCCATGGACGAACTGGCCCATGCGCTGGGCCAGGACCCCGTGGCGCTGCGCCTGGCCAACGACACGCAGGTCGACCCGCAGTCGGGCAAACCCTTCTCCTCGCGCCACCTAGCGCAGTGCCTCACGCGCGGCGCCGATCGCTTTGGCTGGGCACGCCGCAGCCCGGCACCCGGCTCCATGCAGGCGGCCGATGGCACACTGATCGGCTGGGGCGTGGCCGCCGGGGCCTACAAGGCGGCCACGGCGCCAGCTATCGCGCGGCTGCGCGTGTCGGACGACGGCCGGGTGCGCATCGACATCGGCGGGCACGAGATGGGCCAGGGCATCCGCACGGCCGTGGCCAACACGGTGGCCGGGGTGATGCAGGTACCGGTGCGCCAGGTCAGCGTGGTGCTGGGCGATACGCGCGGCGTGCCCCAGCACCTGACCGCCGGCTCCTGGGGTACGGCCACGGCCCTGCCGGCAGCGCTCCAGGCGGCCGAGCAGGCCATGGCAGAGCTGGCGGCGCTCAACCCCTCGCGGCGCGCCCGCACGCCGGCGCAGATCCTGAAGGCCGCGCGCACACCCTTCATCGAGGTGGAAAGCCGCCACCGCGCGCCGGGCCAGCCCGAGCAGATCTATGCGCGCCTGGCCCAGGGCCTGCCCTCGGCAGCCGGACCGCACTACCCGGAGTTCGCGGCCTTCAGCTACATCGCGCATTTCGTGGAGGTGCGCATCGAGCCCCACACGCGCCGGGTGCGCGTGCCGCGCGTGGTGAGCGTGGCCGACTGCGGCCGCGTGGCCAGCCCGCGCACTGCGCGCAGCCAGGTGCAGGGTGGCGTGGTCTGGGGCATCGGCGCCGCGCTGCGCGAGGTCAGCGAGGTGGACCCGCGCTACGGCGGCTTTCTCAACGCCAACCTGGCCGAGTACGTGCTGCCGGTGAACCTCGATATCGGCAGCATCGAAGCCGACTTCATCGACGAGCCCGACCCGCGCATCAACCACCTGGGCGTGAAGGGCCTGGGCGAGGTGGTCATGACGGGCGTGGCACCGGCGATCGCCAACGCCATCTTCCATGCCACGGGCAAGCGCCTGCGCGACCTGCCGATCCGGCTGGAGCACCTACTCTGACCGGTCTCAGTCCAGGGTGATGTTGTTGCCCTTGATGACGTTGACCCAGCGCTTGCCGTCCACCTGCAGCACGCTGGCAAAGGCCTCGGGCGTGCCGCCGATGGGCACCAGGCCCATGCTGCCCAGGTACTTCCTGTACTCGTCCGACGCCACGATCTTCTGCGACGCGGCCGCCACCAGGTCGATGGCGGCCTGCGGCGTGCCCTTCAGGGCGAAGATGCCGTGCCAGGAATCGCCCTCGAAGCCCGGAAAGGTCTCCGCCACAGTGGGCACCTGGGGCAGCGATTCGAGGCGCTGGCGGCTCGACACGGCCAGCGCCCGCACCCGGCCCGTGCGGATGAACTGCAGCACGTCGGCAATCGGGCTGAAGGCCGTGTCCACCGTGCCGCCCACGATGTCGTTGAGCCCGCCGTCCTTGTAGGGCACATGGTTCATCGAGACGTTGGCGCTGTTGGCGAAATGCGCCATGGACACGTGCGGCGCGGTCGCCACGCCGTAGGAGGCATAGCTCACCTTGCCCGGCTTGTCCTTCGCCTCCTTGATCAGGTCCGGCAGGGTCTTGAACGGCGAGCTGTTGGCCACCGTGATCACCAGCGGGATCGACAGGGTCTGGATCACCGGCACCAGGTCGCCCACCTGGTAGGGCAGCTTCTTGTAGACGTAGGGGTTGATCGAGATCGTGCCGCTGGCGGTATAGAGGAAGGTGTAGCCGTCGGCCGGCGCTGCGGCGAACTGCTGCGTGCCCACGATGGTGCTGGCGCCCGGCCTGTTGTCGACGATGACGCCCTGGCCCACGGCCTTGGCCAGCCGCTCGGCCCAGAAGCGGGCCATCACGTCGGGCGCCGTGCCGGCCGGGAAGGGCACGATCACCTTGATGGTGCGGCTCGGGTACTTGTCTTGCGCCAGGGCCGGTGCGGCCAGGCAGGGCGCCAGCGCGAGCAGCGCCAGGCCCATGAGGCGGCGGCGGGGGGATGGCTGGGTGGTTCTCGTTGTCATGCTTGTCTCCTGTGGAATGGTGGTTCGTTACGGCAATGGCATGGGTTCGGGCCGCCGCCCCTCGTATGCCATCTGCAGCAGGTGGCGCACGGCCCCCTCCTCCAGCGGGCGGGGGTTGGGGTACTGCTGGGTCAGGGCCAGGTCGCAGACGGTGTCCAGGTCGGCCTCGCGCAGGCCCAGGTCGCGCAGGGTCACGGGCGCGCCCGCGGCATGCGCCAGGTCGAACAGCGCACCGGCCACATCGCCCGGTTCCACGCCGCCCAGGGCGCGGGCGATGCGCCTGGCGGCAGCCGGCACATGGCGGAGGTTGAAGGCCAGTGCATGGGGCAGCACCACGGTGTGGGTCTCGGCATGCGGCAGGTTGAAGCTGCCGCCCAGCGTGTGGCACAGCTTGTGGTGCAGGGCCACACTGACGTTGCCCAGCACGCTGCCGCAGAGCCAGGCGCCGTACAGGGCATCGCCGCGTGCCTGCACGTCGCCGCCGTCCCGGTGCAGGGCCGGCAGTGCCTGGGCCAGGGCGCGGATGCCCTCCTCGGCCATCAGGTCCATGACGGGGTTGCCGTCCTGTGCATACAGCCCCTCCACCGCATGCGCGATGGCATTGATGCCGCTGGTGATGCTCAGCGGCACGGGCAGCGACAGCGTGAGCTCGGGGTCGTAGATCACCGTGCGCGGCATCACGCGGGCGTCGCGGCCCGTGGTCTTGAGGCCGGCCTCGGTGATGCCGTAGATCGGCGTCATCTCGCTGCCCGCATAGGTCGTCGGTATGGCCAGGATGGGCAGGTCCGCGTCGAGCGCGATGGCCTTGCCCAGGCCGATGGTGGAGCCGCCGCCGATGGCGACCGCGCAGTCCGCCCCCAGCCGGCGTGCCTCGTCGCGTGCGGCACGCGCAGCCTCGATGGGCACGTGCATCTCGGCCCGGGCGAAGACGCCGGCCGCGCGCGCACCCAGGCGGTCGGCCACCCGCTGCGCCTGGCCCACCTGGCCGGGCGTGCACAGCACGAGGGCGCGCCGCGCGCCCAGCAGGTCGATCTCGCGTTCGAGGTGGGCCAGCGACCCGGCGCCGAACACGGTGCGCGGGGACTGGTGGCGGTGGATGAAGTCGTGCACGGGGTGCTTCTCCAGCGGCGGATTCATGCCGGGGTGACCGGGTAGTCCACCTGGTAGCGCGCGGTGCGCATCGCGCCCAGCTCCGCCCGCACGCGCAGGTGCTCGGGGTGCTCGGCATAGGCGGCCAGGGCCTCGGGCGAATCGAACTCGCTGTAGAGCACCACGTCGCAGGCGTACGAGGTACGGCTCACGTCCACGCCGATCTCCAGGTGCCGCATCCCGGGGATGCGGCCCTTGAGGCTGTCGAAGCTGGTGCACAGGCGCTCGATGTTGCGTTGCCGCTCGGCAGGGGTGTCGCCCTGCACGTTCCACATCACGATGTGGCGGATGGTTTGCGGGTAGGTGCTCATGCAGGGAACCCCGTCTTCTGGGGCCAGAGGTTGATGAAGGCGTGGACGGTGGTGCCGGCGTACAGGCCCGCCTGGGTGAATGGCTCGTTCGCCAGCCAGGCGAGCGCCGCTTCACGGGATTCGAAGTCGATGACCAGCAGGCTGCCGAGCATGGTGCTGCCGTCGTCGTGCACCAGGGGCCCGGCGAACGCGATGCGCTGCTGCACCAAACCCAGGTAGGCCTTGTGCTGCGGGCGCACAGCCTGGCGCAGGTCGCCGGCATCCGGCCGGTCGAGCAGGAGAAAGCTGAACAGCATTGGCCTCACCCCGCCTTCGCCGGGTTGAGCACGAAGTCGTAGGCGAGCAGGTAGCTGCCATCGGGCTGCTGCGTCCAGTCGCAGACCAGCGACTGGCGCACGCCGAACACCGCGTCGGAGTCGAGGTAGTCGCTGTCCTGCCGGAAGACATGGGTGATCAGCGTCTCGTAGCCCGGCGCCTTCACCATGAAATGCAGGTGCGCCGGGCGCCAGGGGTGGCGGCCCGTGGCCTGCAGCATGGCGCCCACCGGGCCGTCGTGCGGAATGGCGTAGGGCACGGCGACGATGGAGCGGAAGTGGTAGCGGCCCTCGGCGTCGGCACGCAGCTGCCCGCGCGCCTGCGCCTGTTCCAGCGCCTCGTGCTGCACGTCGTACAGGCCGTCGTCGTCGGACTGCCAGACATCGAGCGTGGCGCCCGGGATGGCTTCGCCCTCTGTGCCGCGCACCGTGCCGCGCACCTGGCAGGGCGTGCCCTTGGCACCGTTGGCAATGTCGGCGCCCAGCTCGTAGGTCGGCGCGTCCTTCACGTAGAAGGGGCCGAACACCGTGGCCTCGGTGCAGCCCTCGGGCTTGTGGTTGTTCATGGCCACGGTGAGCATGGACAGGCCCAGCACGTCCGACAGCAGGATGAATTCCTGGCGCTTGTCGTCGGTGATGTGGCCGCAGCGGGTGAGGAATTCGATGCCCTTGAACCACTCGTCCTCGGTCAATTCCACCTCGCGGGCGAAGGCATGCAGGTGCTGCACCAGGCTGATGAGCACCTGGTTGAGGCGGGGGTCGGCCGTGCCGGCAAAGCTGGCGATGACCGCCTGGGTGATGTTGTCCTGGTCGAGGTTGCGCATGGTTGTTGTCTCCGCCTTGCCGTGTTCGTGGGGTCTGGATGCGGACTTTATGATTTCCACAAAAGAACATAAACAGGTCAAAATGGAATGAAGATTTCCGTTAAATGAAAATATGGACCGCCTTACCGAGCTGGAGTTGTTCATCAAGGTGGCCGAGGTGGGCAGCATGGGCGGCGCGGCCGAGGCGCTGGGGCTGTCCAACCCCGCGGCCAGCCGCCACCTGGCGTCGCTCGAAGGCCGGCTCAAGGCGCGGCTGGTGGAGCGCAACACCCGGCGCCTGTACCTGACCAGCGAGGGCCAGGAGTTCTACGAGCGCGCGCGCACCGTGCTCGCCGAGCTGCAGGACGCGGAGACGGCCATCAACTCCAGCACGCTCAAGCCCTCGGGCGTGCTGCGCGTCAGCGCCTCGCTGTCGTTCTCGATGCAGCTGATCGCGCCGCGCCTGGCGCAGTACCACCGCCAGTACCCGCAGGTGCGCGTGCACATCGAGGCCGCCAACCGCTACCTGGACATGATCGAGAACGGCATCGACGTGGCGATCCGCAACCGCGAGTTCGAGCCCGACAGCAGCATCACCATCCGCAAGCTGGCCTCCACGCGCCGGGTGCTGTGCGCATCGCCGGCCTACCTGGCATCGCGCGGCATGCCGAAGTCGCCGGACGAACTGGCCGCGCACGACTTTTTGATCTACGTCTACGCCAACCACGCGCACGAACTGCGGCTGGCCCGCGGCGCGGACAGCTGTGTGGTGCCCATCCAGGGTCTGCTCGAATCGAACGACGGCCAGGTGCTGCGCGCCGCGGCGCTCAGCGGCCTGGGCATCCTGGTGCAGCCGAGCTACATCGTCTACGACGACATCGTGGCCGGGCGGCTGGTGCCCGTGCTCAACGACTGGGACCTGCCGCGCATCCAGATCAACATCGCCTACCCGAGCCGCAAGCACCTCTCGGCCAAGGTGCGCTCCTTCATCGACTTCATGGCCGACGAGTTCGAGAAGAACGGCTACGAACGCAAGTGGACCAGCTACATGGGGCTGCGCTAAGACCTGTCACGCCCGGTTGCCGAACTGGCCGTGCACCCACTCGCGCAGCACGCGCGTGGCCGGCCGGTCGGCCGCGCGCGGGCTGTAGACCAGGTCGTAGCGGTAGCTGTCCACCGCGAGCTCGAAAGGCTGCACCAGCACGCCCGAGCGCAGCTCGTCGGCCACCAGCGTCAGGCTGAGCAGGCCCACGCCCTGGCCCGCCACGGTGGCCTGCACGGCATGCATCTCTTCGGTGAAGGAGAGTCCGGCATCCAGGGGCGCGTCGCCGCCCAGGCCGGCGCGCGCCAGCCAGGTGCGCCACACCGGCGCCAGGGACTCGTCGCGTGGCGCCTGACCCCACTCGAAGTGGATCAGCGGCACGGCGCCCAAGTCGCGCCGTGCAGCCGCCGCCAGGGCCGGTGTGCACACGGGCGCGAAGCGGTCCTGGAACAGCGGCTCCACCACCAGGCCGGCATAGCGCCCGCTGCCGTAGCGGATGGCGGCATCGGCCTCGGTATCGAGGTCCACCACGCGGTGGCTGGCATCCAGGCGCAGGCTCCAGCCCGGGTGCTGTGCGCTGAACGAGCCGACCCGTGGCGCCAGCACCTTGGCCATGAAGGCCACGGTCGATGACAGCGTGGCCGCCTGTGCCTGGCCCTGTGTGCGGCGCACGCGCTCGACCGCGCGCTCGAAGCTGTCCAGCCCATCGCGCAGCACGGGAAACAGCTGGTGCCCCGCCGCCGTCAGCGCCACCTGGCGCGTGCCGCGCTCGAACAGGCGCACGGCCAGGTGCTCCTCCAGCAGCCTGATCTGGTGGCTCACGGCCGTGGGGGTGACATGCAGCTCGTCGGCCGCGTCCTTGAAGCTCAGCCGCCGCGCGGCGGCCTCGAACACCCGCATGGCACCCAAGGGGGGAAGTCTGCGCATCTCGACAGTTTAGTTTGATTCATCTGTCGCCTGAAAAATCGACCTTTGTCGGGTGCCATTCATTTGGAGAAACTGGCGGCACGTCATTGCCTTCGCGCGTCACATGACCCAACCCTTTTCATCCATCAAGGAGCCACCATGCCTCTCACGCAAGTCCATACCCAGCCCGATCCCTATGCCCCCTTCCTGCTGTCCCAGGCCATTGCGCTGGGCAACCTGGTCTTCGTCTCGGGCCAGGCGGCCATCGGCGACGATGGCGCCATCGTCGGCAAGGGCGACTTCGATGCCCAGGCCGAACAGGCCTTCAAGAACCTCGACCGCGTGCTGCGGGCCGCCGGCTCGGACCTGCGCCACGTGGCCAAGGTCACGATCTTCCTGACCTCCATGGCGCACTTCCCGAAGATCGTGGAGCTGCGCCGCCAATGGTTCAGCGCGCCCTACCCGGCCGACACCATCGTCGAGGTCTCGGGCCTGTACTCGCCCGACGCGATGATCGAGATCGAGGCCATCGCCACCATCCCCGGGGTGCGCGCATGACGCCCCTGCTGTCGCCCACCCGCATCGGCGGCCTCGCCCTGCCCAACCGGCTGGTCGTCGCGCCCATGACGCGCGTGAGCGCCACGGCCGAAGGCCAGGCCACTGAGCGCATGGCACGCTACTACGCGCGCTTTGCAGAGGGTGGCTTCGGCCTGGTGATCACCGAAGGCCTCTACACCGACCAAGCCTACGCCCAGGGCTATGCCCACCAGCCGGGCCTGAGCGACCGGGCCCAGGCCCTGGCCTGGCGCCCCGTGGTGCAGGCCATCCACGCGGCAGGCGGGCGCGTGTTCGCGCAGCTCATGCATGCGGGCGCGCTGTCGCAGTTCAACCGCTTTCGCGGTCACACGGCAGGGCCTTCGGCCGTGCGCCCGCTGGGGCAGCAGATGGCGCTGTACCGCGGCGAAGGCCTCTACCCGCTGCCCGTGGCGATGAGCGAGGCCGAGATCGGCGAGGCCATCGCCGGCTTTCGCCGGGCGGCACGGCTGGCCGTGGAGGTGGCCGGCTTCGACGGCGTGGAGGTCCATGGCGCCAATGGCTACCTGCTCGACCAGTTCCTCACGGGCCACACCAACAGCCGCGGCGATGGCTGGGGCGGCCCCATCGGCCAGCGCGTGCGGCTAGCCTGCGAGGTGGTGCAGGGTGTGAGGCAGGAGCTGGGCAGCGCAGCGCCGATCGGGGTGCGCATCTCGCAGGGCAAGGTCAACGACTTCACCCACCGCTGGCCCGAGGCCGAAGGCGGCGCGGCCAGCGTGTTCAGCGCCCTGGCACAGTCGGGCGCGGACTGCCTGCACGTCACCGAGTTCGAGGCCTGGCGGCCGGCCTTCACCGATGCCGGCGCCAGCCTGGTGCAGCTGGCGCGCCGCCATGCGCCGGGCATCACCCTTATCGCCAACGGCGGCCTGCACGACCCCACCCGCGCAGCGAACGCGCTGGACGATGGCGCCGACCTCGTGGCCCTGGGCCGCGGCGCGCTGGCCAATCCCGACTGGCCTCAGCGCCTGCGCGATGGCCTGGCGCCGCGCGCGTTCGATCCGGCCCTGCTGTCGCCGCTGGGCGACCTCAAGGCGGTGGAGTTCGAGACCGCAGGCGCAACCGGGTGATCTGATGGGCTGCGCCGCCCTATTCGGCCTTCACCCCGGCGGCCTTGACCACCGATTCCCAGCGGGCCTTTTCCCTCGTGATCAGGGCACCGAACGCCTGGGCCGTGGTCGGTGTCGGCTCGGCCCCTTCGCTGCCCAGGCGCTGGGCCACGGCCGGCACCCTCAGGGCGTCGTTGGTGCGCGCGTTGAGCCGCTGCACCACATCGGCCGGCGTGCGCGCGGGAGCGACCAGGCCGTACCACTGGTCGGCCTCGAAGCCCTGTGCGCCTGGCACACCGGACTGCCCGACCGTGGGAACCTCGGGCAGCTGCACCAAGCGCTGGCGGCCCGACACAGCCAGCGGCCGGATCTTGCCGGCCTTGATGTGCGGCAGCAGCGCCGGCACGCCGGTGAACAGCAGTTGCACCTGGCCCGCGAGCAGGTCGTTCACCGAAGGTGCCGTGCCCTTGTAGGGCACATGCAAGGCTTTCAGCCCCGTCTGCAGCTTGAGCAGCTCCATCGCCAGGTGGGCCGCGCTGCCATTGCCGCCCGACCCGTAGGCCAGACGGTCCGGGTGCGATTGCGAGTACGCCACCAGCTCGGCCAGGCTTCCAGCCGGCACCGAGGGATGGAGCACCAGCACATTGGGCACCCGGGCCACCAGGGCCACGGGCGCAAACGCCTTGAGCGGATCGAAGTCGAGCTGCGGGTACAGCCAGGGGTTGACCGCCAGCGTGCCGGTGTGGCCCATGAAGAGGGTGTGGCCGTCGGGTGGCGAACGCAGGGCCCGCTCGGAGCCCAGGGTTCCACCCGCGCCGGGCACGTTCTCGACGATGACCGGCTGGCCCAGCGACTGCCCAAGTTCCAGCCCCACGGCCCGCGCCAGGATGTCGCTGGAGCCCCCGGGCGTGAAGGGCACTATGATGCGCACGGGCCGCGATGGGAAATCGGCCGCTGCCTGCGCCGGCCGCGCCCCGGCAAACAAGGGCAGGCCGAGCAGGGGCAGGAATCGGCGCCGAGGCCAGAGGGCCGCCATGGGATCAATCCGGCTTGATGCCGGTTTCCTTGACCAGCTTTTCATAGCGCTGGCGTTCGGAGCGCACCAGCGCGGCAAACTGGGCGCTGCTGCCGGGCGTGACCTCGCCGCCCACGCCGGTCATGCGCGCCTTGACCTCGGGTTGATCGAGGGCCTTCTGCACTTCGGCATGCAGTCTGTCGGTGATGGCCTTGGGCGTTCCCGCGGGCGCGACCAGGCCGTACCAGACCGAGGCCTCGAAGCCGGGATAGCCGGATTCGGCGATGGTCGGTACGTCCGGGAAGATGCTGGTGCGGTTGGCGCTCAGCGCGGCCAGCACCTTGAGCTTGCCGCTCTTCACGTGCGGCAGGGCCTCCAGCGCGTTGACCGCCACCAGCGGCACCTGGCCACCAATGGTGTCGGTGATGGCCGGGCCGCCGCCGCGGTAGGGTACGTGCTGCAAGGAAATGCCGGCCGCCTTGGCGAACAGCTCCACGGCCATGTGCGGCGTGGCGCCGTTGCCCGGGCTGGCGAACGAGATGCCACCAGGCCTGGCCTTGGCCGCCGCAATGAGCTGTGCCACGGTGTTGTACGGCACCGTGGGGTTGGCGGCAATGACGACGGGCACCCGGCCCACCTGCGATATCAGCACCAGGTCCTTTTCGGCATCGAAGGGCGCGGGCTGGTACAGCGCCATGTTGGCCGCCAGCGCGTTGGCGGCGAGCATCAGCGTGTAGCCATCGGGCGCAGCACCGATCACCGACTTGACCGCGATGTTGGTGCCGGCGCCGGGCTTGTTCTCGACGACGATGGGCTGGCCCATGCTGCTGGACATGGCTTGGCCCACCGTGCGCGCGATGATGTCGACCGCACCGCCCGCCGGGTAACCCACCACCAGCTTGATGGGCCTGTCGGGATAGGCCGGCACCTGCGCCCAGGCGCCGGGCAGCGCCAGCACGGCGAGCAGGGCCAGCACCGATCGGCGTGCGGGGGGAAAGGTAAAGCGCATGAAGTCTCCTGGCGTTGCCGTTGTCGTCCTGTCCTGTCGCGGGCCGCGACGGCACCGCTCCATTCTGAACGGCCGGTGCCCGGCCCGCTACGCCAGATGGGACCTAGCAGATAGGCCCGTCTTCAATACCGGCGAGGCCCCGCACCGGGGCCCGTTGGTGGGCACGGTGCAAACACGGCACGGGTCGCCGCAGTACCGTTCAGCCAAAGGTGAAGGCATAGCTGCGCGCGCCCGCTTCCAGGAACTGGATCTCCACGGTGCGGGGCTTCACCGCGCCGCCCTGGCGGATCAGCTGGTAGAGCCGCGTCGCGTCCGCCACCCCGTTGCCTTCGGCGTCCACGTCCGTGCCATGGTGGATGCCGGGGGGCTGGCCGTCCAGCGTCACCCGAAAGCGCACGGGCTGCCCGGTGGCGGCGCCCAGCACGAGGTTGGCGTCGCGGGCCTCGAAGCGCACCGCCAGGCGGCCGCCCGGCTGCTGGGCCTGCACGAACTCGGGGCCCAACGTCCAATTGCCGGCGAGCGACCAGGTGTTGGTCTGCAGCGGTGCAGCGGTGTAGTGCGCCGGCTGGTCGGCCACGACGCTGCCGGCCACGCGCGGACGGCTCCCCTTTTCATACCCCAGGTAGGTCTCGGGGCTGCGCAGCGTGTCCGCATCGGCAGCCATGCCCAGGCCCCGGGTGTCCGGCCTGGCATCCGGTGACACGGCGCCGGTGCTGGCGAGGGAGGAGGCACCGGCCTCGCGCAGCAGCTCCTCGATCACGCGCTCGGAGGCCGCGTAGCCGCCTTCGCCGAACTGGTGGTGCCGCACCCGGCCTTGCGCATCGACGAAGTACAGCGCCGGCCAGTAGCGGTTGTTGAAGCTGCGCCAGATGCGAAAGTCGTTGTCCTGCACCACGGGGTAGGGGATGCCGAGATCGCGCAAGGCCCGCTGGACGTTGCCGGGGTCCTTCTCGAACGCGAACTCCGGGGTGTGCACGCCCACCACCACCAAACCGCGGTCCGCATACTTGTGCGCCCAGGCCTTGACGTAGGGCAGCGTGCGCAGGCAGTTGACGCAGGAGTAGGTCCAGAAGTTCACCAGCACGACCTTGCCGCGCAGGGACGCAATGGACTGCGGCGCGGCATTGAGCCACCGGGTGCCGCCATCGAGGCTGGCCCGCGTGGATTCGATAGGCAGGCTGGAGGGGCGCGGCGCGCCATTGCGGTCCAGTGGCAGCTCTGCCGCCTCGGCCCCTGGCATCACGCGCTGCAGCAGGCGGGCTTCGAACCCACCTGCAGCCCCGGGGCCGGTGAGCCGGGCCAGCACGCCGGTGTCCACGCCCAAGGCGACCGCGAGCACCGCGGCCAGCATCACGCCGCCCGCGAGGCGGCGGCCGGCGACGCCAGGCAACCAGCGCGCCTTCAGGGCCGCCAGGGGCCGGGCGCCCATCCGCAGCGCGGCCGCGAGGGCGACGGCGGCACCTGCGCCGTAGGACAACAGCAGCAGCGAGGTGTGCACATCCGGGCCGGCCAGGGCGGCGCTGGAGAGCACCAGGCCCAGCACCGGCCCCGCACACGGCGACCAGACCAGGCCGGTGGCGACGCCCAGCAGCGCGGAGCCCAGCCAGGTGCTTCGGGTCTTGACGCGCAGCAGGCGCTCACCCGCCCGGACCAGCGGGCGGCTCCACCAGCCCGCCACCCCGGGCAGCAGCAAGGAGACCGCGAACCAGGCCAGCGAGGCCAGCGCGATCCAGCGGCCGGCCTGGTTCAGGTGCACGGCCCAGGCACCCGCCACCGCACCCAGCGAGGCCACGGACGCGAAGGCGACGACCATGCCGGCGAGCAAGGGCAGGTGGCCCTGCGCAGCGGGCCGGTCATGGCGCGCGAAGACGAAGGGCAGGACCGGCAGGATGCAGGGGCTGAGCAGGGTCAGCATCCCGCCGGCGAACGCGAGGATATAGAGGGTCATGGCAGCAGCTCCAGACGGGTTGGTGGCCGGGGGTCAGAGCCGGGTGACGTCGATCACCGCCTGCGCGAAGGCGGCGGGCGCTTCCTGTGGCAGGTTGTGGCCGATGCCGCCGCTCAGGTGGCGGTGCTGGTAGCGGCCCGTGAACTTCTTCGCGTAGGCGGCAGGTGCCGGATGGGGTGCGCCATTGGCATCGCCCTCCATCGTGATGGACGGCACAGCGATGCTGGGCGCCGCCACCAGCTTGTCCTCCAGCGCATCGAAGCGCGACTCGCCGCCCACCAGGCCGATGCGCCAGCGGTAGTTGTGGACCACGATGGCCACATGGTCCGGGTTCTCGAAGGACTGTGCACTGCGCTGGTAAGTTGCCTCATCGAACTGCCACTGCGGTGATGCCTGCTGCCAGATGAAGCGGTTGAACGCGGCCGGGTTGGCGGCGTAGCCATCGCGGCCGCGGTCGGTCGCAAAGTAGGACTGGTACCACCAGGCGAACTCGGCGGCCGGCGGCAGCGGCTTGGCATTGGCCTTGGGGTTGCCGATCAGGTAGCCGCTCACGGAGACCAGGCCGGCGACGCGCTCGGGCCAGATGGCGGCCAGGATGCAGGCCGTGCGCGCACCCCAGTCGAACGCGCCCAGTACGGCCTGGCGGATTCCGAGCGCGTCCATCAGCGCAATGATGTCCTGGGCCACAGCACCCTGCTGGCCATTGCGCACGGCGTCTGCGGACAGGAAGCGGGTGCCACCGTAGCCGCGCAGGTAGGGCACGATCACGCGGTAGCCGGCAGCCGCCAGGCGCGGCGCGACATCGACGAAGGCATGGATGTCATAGGGCCAGCCGTGCAGCAGGAGGGCGACGGGGCCGTTGGCCGGCCCGGCTTCGGCATATTCGACGCGCAGGTCGCCGGCATCGACGGTCTTGAGCCCATCGAAGCGGGTCGCCCCGCCGGGGGCCGTTGCAGCGCGCGCCGGGGCGGTGAGCAGGCTGCCGATAGGCGCAATGGCCAGGCCGAGGGCGGCGCCGCCCAGGAAGCTGCGGCGGCGGGTGGAGGGGTTGGTGGTGGTGTCCATGGTCGTTTCTTTCAGGGGATTGAAGGGCGCCGACACGGTGTCTGCGGCTGCCCCTAGTACACCGCCGCCGTGTATGTGGCATGTGTCATGGGCCCCCTGGAAGTGCATGGCGGTGTAGCCGAACCGGCACCGGATACACAGCCATACAAAGCCGCCGCCGCCATCGAGCGCCCACCGGGCCGCGCCGAAAACGCCACCGCCACCCTGAAGGTGGCGGTGCGCGGTCAACGAAGGGAAAAACGGAGGGCTACGACAGCCGCCGGCCACCGCGCCGCCGGGGCGGCAGTGCGGCATTGGCGGACGGCACGGCACACGGCCTGCCGGCCGGCTGGCCGATCTCCGAGGCCAGCCCGCCGAACAGGAACAGGAGCGAGAACAACCATTTGCGCATGGCGGCCCCTACGCGTCCTGCGCCTCGACCTGGGCGGCAAAGACATAGCCTTCGCTGCGCACGGTCTTGATGTAGCGCGGCTCGCGCGCGTCGTCGCCCAGGCACTTGCGCAGGCGGCTGATCATGAGGTCGATGGAGCGCTCGAACAGCTCGGCCTCGCGACCCTGGGTGATGGACAGGATCTGGTCGCGCGTCAGCACCTTTTGCGGGTGGTCCACGAGCACGCGCAGTAGCCGGTATTCGGCCCCGCTCAGGGGCACCATGGTGCCCTCGTGGTCGAGCAGGGCGCGCTCCACGGTGTCCAGCCGCCAGTCGCCGAAGGCCAGGTAGCGCGCCTCCTCGGTGCTGCGCATATTGGGTGGCAGCATGCGCGTGCGCCGCAGCACAGACTTGATGCGCGCCAGCAGCTCGCGTGCGGCAAAGGGCTTGGCCAGGTAGTCGTCGGCACCCATCTCGAGCCCCAGCACGCGGTCGGCCTCGTCGCCGCGGGCGGTGAGCATGATGATGGGCACGGCCTTGAACTTGCCGGCGCGCAGGTCGCGGCACAGCGTCAGGCCGTCTTCTCCGGGCAGCATCAGGTCCAGGATGATGAGTTCGAAGGGACCGGCCGTCTCCAGGGTCTGGCGCATGTGCCGCCCCGTGGGCACGGTGGTGACGCGAAAGCCGTTCTTCTGCAGGTAGGCGCTGACCAGGTCGCGGATCTCGCGGTCGTCGTCGACCACGAGGATGTGGTCGCTGGGGGCAACGGTGGTGCTCATCATGGGGATGCAATCGGGGTTGGGGCGGGTAGTTTCAGGCGCGCGCACAGGCCGCCTTCGGGGCGGTTGTGCAGGCTGAGCTCTCCGGCGAGCGACAGGGCCAGCTGGTGCGCGATGGCCAGGCCCAGGCCGGAGCCGCCGGTCTCACGGTTGCGCGAGCCCTCGACGCGGTAGAAGGGCTGCAGCACCGCCAGCAATTGCGCTTCGGGAATGCCCGGTCCGGCGTCGCAGACGTCGATGTACAGGTGGTCCTGCTCCAGCCGCACGCGCAGCTCAGCACGCTCGCCATATTTCAGCGCATTGTCGACCAGGTTGGTGAGGATGCGGCGCAAGGCATGGGGGCGCGTGGTGACGGGCACGGTGACCTCGCCCGCCATGGTGACCGGGCTGCCCGTGTCGGCGTAGTCGTTGGCGATGCTGCGCACCAGGGCATCCAGGTCCAGACGGCGCAGCTGCTCCTGCGAGCCCTGCAGGGTCTTGGCATAGCCCACGCCCTCCTGGACCAGCGTGCGCATGGCATCGAGGTCGTGGCGGAACTTGTCGGCTTCGGGCATGCCCTCCAGCAGGTCGACGCGCAGGCGCATGCGGGTGATGGGTGTCTGCAGGTCGTGAGATATCGCCGCGAGGATCTGCATGCGCTCGTTGAGGTAACCGGCGATGCGCCGCTGCATGGCGTTGAAGGCGCGAGCGGCCTGCGCCACCTCGGCCGGCCCGCTTTCCGCCACGAGCGAGGGCTTCAGGTCGGGGCCCAACTGGTCCGCCGCAATCGCCAGCCGCTTCAATGGCCGCGTGACCAGGCGCATGCCCACCCACGCACAGGCCGCCAGCACCAGCAACTGGGCGAGCAGCAGCCAGGTGACCCAGTCGGAGACCGGCATCGGAACCCGGCGCGCGAGCACGTAGAGCAAAGATCCATCACCGAGGCGCACCTGCATGCGCACCGTCTCCGGCATGTTCTCGAGCTGGCCCACGGCCAGCACCGGGAACGGGCGCAGTGCGGTGGCTACGACCTCGACGAAGCGCGACAGGGCCGGCGATGCCGGAGGCGCGGTGTCCACGGCACCTTGCAGGGAGAATGTGTAGTTGGGCCGCTCCAGGCGCTGGAGCCAGTCCGCCCGCTCGCTGGCGGGCAGCCGGTCCAGGATGGCCACCGAGCTGGCGATGTCGCGCTCGACACCGCTGACCATCAGGTTCATGAGCGTCTGGCCACGCTCGTAGCGGATGGCCACGTAGGTCAGCAGCTGCGCGAGCGCCATGCCCAGCACCACGAGGAGCGTGGTGCGTGCCAGCAGGGTGGACGGCCAGAGCCGCCGCAGGAATGAAGGCACGGGCTTCCTTAGCAAATGGGCCAGGGCATGGCGGGACGCAGGCGATCGTTCAGGCGACGGACAGATCGACCGCGATGTTGCCGCGTGTCGCCTTGGAATAGGGGCACAGCTGGTGCGCGCCTTCGACGATGGCCAGCGCCTTGTCGCGGTCGACGCCGGGCACGCTGACCTTCAGGCGCGCCGCCAGCGCAAAACCGTCCGGCCCCTGCACCAAGTCTACTTCGGCATCCACCGCCAGGTCGTCCGGCAGCCGCACGCCCGCGGTCTGCGCGGCGCGTGCCATGGCGCCCATGAAGCAGGCCGACCAGCCGGCAGCGAACAGCTGCTCGGGGTTGGTGCCGGTGCCCACGGTGCCGAAGCGCGTGAGCGCGATGTCCAGCCGGCCATCGTCACTGCGCGAGGCGCCGGTACGACCGCCGGTGGTGTGGGTGCGGCCTGTGTAGAGAACATTGTCTTGGGTGCTTGCTGCAGCAGTCATGGTGGGGTCCTTGGGGGAGTGTGTGCTTGTCGAAATGACGGCCGGATTGTTGAGGCGGACGGCGCTTTGCCCCAGCGGTTTCTTGACCCAATGTAGCCGGCCCATGGCTGCGTACAAAACCATACAAAACTCCCTGCCGCGCGCGCAGGTGGTGCGGCAGTTGCAGGTCCGCCATGCCAGGGCATGCGGGCCACGGGGCTGCCACCCACCTCACCCTCCCTGCAGCCGATTGCGCCCTTCGCGCTTGGCCGCGTACATCCATTGGTCCGCACGCCGCAGAAGCTGGGCCGCATCGTCCAGGGGCTGGGCACAGGTCAGCCCCATGCTGACGGTCACCCCACGCCCCGGCACGAATCGGGACCAGTCATGTGCCTGCACCTGCTGCCTGAGCCGTTCACACACCAGGGAGGCATCACCCAATGCCTGTCCCCACAGCAGAATGACAAACTCCTCGCCGCCAATGCGCGCCACGAAGTCGCCCCCTCGCACGCCGCCGGTCAGCAACTTGGCGGTCTCGCGCAGCACGGCGTCCCCGACGTCGTGGCCCCAGCCATCGTTGATCTGCTTGAAGTGGTCGATGTCGATCAGGGCCAGCGAAAAGCCCTCCGCCTGGCCATGCCCCATCGGGAGCACGGCCATCAGGCGGGCATCCAGTGCCCGGCGGTTGGCCAGTCCGGTGAGCGGGTCCAGCAGGGATTTCTGCGTCGCCACGTCGGCGCGCTCGCGCAGTTCTTCCGCTTCGAGCCGCAACTGCGCAAGTTCCTGCTGGGCGATTTCCATCCTCACCTCGCCCAACAGCACGCGCGCCTGGGCATTCAGGCTGAGCTCCCGGTCGCGGCGCACCTGCACCATCATGGACTCCAGTGCCGCCAGGGCCTGCGCATCGGAGCCAGCGGCCTTGAAGGCACGGTACCGGGATCTCCACCACCACCGGCGGCATCCTTCGTTGCGCTGGGCCGCGGCCGCATCCACCCGGTGGTCCAGCGCTTCGCAGGCCTCGGCCGCGCGCCCGCTGGCCAACAGCCAGTCCGCGTTGAGCAGTTCGTTTTCTGCACGGGCATCAGGGGCCTTCGCCTCGATGGCGAATGCGCGGTGCCGATCGACCGCGACACGCATCTCCGCAAGCCGCCCCAGGGCCTCCAGGGCCAGGCATTCGATCTCGGCGCAGACCATTTTCCAGCGTACATGCCCGCGCGCGAGCACCTTCGCCCTCTGCACCACGGCCAGGGCCTCGCGCAGATGCGCAGCCTGCGCTTCGGTCGGAGCCAGCGGGCCCGGCAGATGGGCGAGCTGGCGCCCGGATCGGCACAGTGCGCCTGCGAGATTGACGACCGCGGCGAACTGCGCCACCTTGTCAGCGTCACGTCGGGCCTCTTCATCCGCCTTGTGCAAGAGGGTGATCGCATGCGCAGGGTCGCCCAGCAACTCCACCACGCCCGCCAGGCTGGAGAGGCTGCGCGACACCAGCCCGGGCGCTCCCAGGGTGCGTGCCCGCCCCAGTGCCCACATCGCCTCGGGCAGCGCCTCGTCCGCCCGCCCGAGCTGGCACCAGGCCCGGGTCAGGGTGTTGCGCAGCTTGATACCGACCCCATGCAATTCGAGCGCGTCGGCCTCCGCCAGGGCTGCGTGGGCACTCTCTGCCGCCTTTTCGCTCTCGCCCCGGCGCAGCTGGTGCTCGGCCAGCCAAGCGGACGCCAGCGCGGCTTCGGGCCGCAGCCCGCATTCCCTGGCGGTTTGCAAGGCCCGCGCAGCGATCTCGGCCCCGGCGTCGTGCGCCCCCACCAGACTGGCTGCTTCGCAGTCTTGCAGGTCGGCCAGAAGTTGGTCTGTGCGTTCCATGGTCTATGGCGCCTGGTGCTGCGGGATGACGGGTTCTAGAACAGGTCCCGTGAATATCGCACAGAGACCGGGCCTCGGTCATTCCCGTTGCAAATAGCCGCATGAAAGCCTGCCCCGCCATATCGGTTGGCCGCAGATGAGGGCCTCGGCGTGTTCCGCCCATTGCCAGTCGCAACCCCCGCTCCCGCATCGATCCGCGGCGAGAAACCCATGGCAGCCCCCTGCCTGACAGCTGCGCTCACCTGATTGGCGCCGGTGCCCTGCTCAAGCGCTGTAGACCTCCCACTTGCCCGTGCGCAGGCCGTGCATCAGTTCCTGCAATTCCTTGTCCAGTGCCCGATCTTCGACCACCAGTGGAATGGCCCCTGAGAGATCGTCCAGGAAGTCCCTGAGAGGGGCTGGCAGCGGGAGCGTGCTGATCCGCAGACGCAGTTCCAGCGCTTGCCGGGCCGCAATGAGCATGCCGGCAGCGACCTGCTCGGTCAGCTCCAGCACCCGCAAGGCATCGCGTGCGGCGATGGTTCCCATGCTGACCTTGTCCTGGTTGTGGCATTCGGTGGATCGCGAGAAGACCGACGCTGGCATGGTTTGCTTCAACGCCTCTGCGGTCCAGGCCGACACGCTGATCTGAAGGGCCTTCAGGCCATGGTTGATGGCAGCGCGAGGACCGGTGGAGCCCGACAGATTGGACGGTAGCCCATGGTTGTAGCGCTGGTCGACCAGCAGCGCCAATTGCCGGTCCATGAGGTCCGCCAGGTTGGCGACCGTATTTTTCAGGGTATCCATGGCAAGCGCTATGTGTCCTCCATAGAAGTGCCCACCATGCAGTACCCGCTCGCCCTCCGGGTCGATCAAAGGGTTGTCATTGGCGCTGTTGAGTTCGTTTTCAATCAACTGGCGAAGGAATGGCAGTGCATCCCCCAGCACGCCGATCACGTGGGGCGCACACCGCAACGAATAGCGGTCCTGCAGACGCTTTTCATTCCTTGCCGGCTTTTCGGACATCAGGTCTTCCCGGATGCGCCTGGCCGCCAGCTGGGGGCCGGCATGCGGCTTGGCCAGGAACAGCGTCTCATCGAAGTGGTGTGCATTGCCGTCGCTGGCCCACACATTGCACGCCGTCAATCGGGTGCTGAGGCGCTCGAGGCTTTGCGCGCGCAGCCATGCGATGCAGGCCAAACCCGTCATCACGGAGGTCCCGTTCATCAGGGCCAGTGCTTCCTTGGGGCGCAGCCGCAAGGGTTTGAGCCCGATGTCCTTCAACGCGTCTGCGGCGAGCTTCTTCGCCCCCTGGTGCCAAACCTCACGCTCTCCGCACAACACGGCCGCAACGTACGACAGGGGTGTCAGGTCCCCGCTGGCGCCCACCGACCCCTCCGAGGGGATCAGGGGCAATACGTCGTGGACCAGGAGTTGTTCCAGCTGCACCAGCAACTCCCAACTCACGCCGGAGACGCACTGGCACAGCGAATTGAGGCGTGCCACCAGAATGGCCCTCGTCTCCTCTGGCGTAAAGAGCCGGCCAGCGCCAATGCCATGGTAGGTATACAGATGGTGGGGCAGTTCCGAAACCAAGTCCGCAGGAATCTGAACCGTGCAGGAATCGCCGTAGCCCGTGGTGACCCCATAGATCACCCCGTCTTCAACCAGCAGGCGATCAAGAAACTGGGCTCCTGCATCAATCCGCTGGCGAAATGTCTCCGATTGACCGAGCGATGCACGCCGCTTGCCGGTAGCGATGTCGACAACCTCCTCGATCGTGAGCCTGCTTCCGTCCAGGATGACGGTGGTGGGTGATTTTGTTTGCATGGCCAAAGTCTAGCCGTGCACACATCTTCACCATGGGCCCCCATCCGGACCTGTGGTCGCCAGCCCGTTGGCGTCAGCGATCTTCCACCACAGGCTCGGATCTCACCGGCCGTTCAGGGCCATGGTGCGCAGGGTGTCGCGTCCACGGAGCGTGTCGGTGCTGCCTACAGCGCTGTGGCTGTCGATGCCCTTGAAGGCCGAGCCGAATGCGCGCGCCGCCCCACCGCCGACAGCCTTGCCCACCGGCCCGATCTATCCACGCAAGCCGTGGATGAGGCTGTGGATATCTCCGTGGTATGTGCCGCAGAGCCAGCATCGACGCGGGTCCTGACGGAGTGCTCAATTACCAGGCAGGGCAGAGCACGGCTGATTTCCGCAATGCAGGAAAAGCCGGACAGACCTTGTCTTCATCCGACGAACCTTGTTGGGCGTAGTCAGCGAAACCCTTGCCGCACCCCGCTCACTCCACCGTGACGCTCTTGGCCAGGTTGCGCGGCTTGTCCACGTCGGTGCCGCGCGCGCAGGCCGTGTGGTAGGCCAGCAGCTGCAGGGGCACCACGTGCAGCAGCGGGCTCAGCGGGCCGTAGTGCTCGGGCATGCGGATCACGTGGATGCCTTCGCTGCTTTCGATGCGGGTGTCGGCATCGGCCAGCACGTAGAGCACACCGGCGCGGGCGCGCACCTCCTGCATGTTGCTCTTGAGCTTTTCCAGCAGCGCATCGTTGGGCGCCACGGTGACCACGGGCATGGCGCTGGTGACCAGGGCCAGGGGGCCGTGCTTGAGCTCGCCGGCCGGGTAGGCCTCGGCGTGGATGTAGCTGATCTCCTTGAGCTTCAAGGCGCCTTCGAGCGCAATGGGGTAGTGCAGGCCCCGGCCCAGGAACAGGGCGTTCTCCATGCGCGCGAAGTCCTCGGCCCAGCTGATGACCTGGGGTTCGAGCGCCAGCACGGCCTGCAGGGCCACGGGCAGGTGGCGCATGGCCTTGAGGTGCGCGGCCTCCTGCTCGGCCGTGAGCCGGCCCTTGGACTGCGCCAGCGCCAGCGTGAGCAAAAACAACCCGGCCAGCTGGGTGGTGAAGGCCTTGGTGCTGGCCACGCCGATCTCCACGCCGGCGCGCGTGATGTAGGCCAGCTTGCACTCGCGCACCATGGCACTGGTGGCCACATTGCAGATGGTCAGCGTGTGCTGCATGCCCAGGCTTTGCGCGTGGCGCAGGGCGGCCAGGGTGTCGGCCGTCTCGCCCGACTGGGTGATGGTGACCACCAGGCTGCGCGGGTTGGGCACGCTGGTGCGGTAGCGGTACTCGCTGGCCACTTCGACCTGGGTGGGGATGCCGGCGATTTCTTCGAGCCAGTACTTGGCGGCGCAGCCGCTGTAGTAGCTGGTGCCGCAGGCCAGGATGAGGACGCTGTCGATCTCCTTGAACACGCGCCAGGCGGCCGTGCCGTCGGCACCGTCGAACAGCTCGGGCACGATGCCCTCCACGCCCTCGAGCGTGTCGCTGATGGCGCGCGGCTGCTCGAAGATCTCCTTTTGCATGTAGTGGCGGTAGGGGCCGAGCTCGGCCGCGCCGCTGTGGGCCTGCACGGTGCGCACGGGGCGCTGCGCGGGGGTCAGCGCCTCGCGGCCCTTGCCCACGATCCAGTAGCGACCCAGCTGCAGGTCGACCAGGTCGCCCTCTTCGAGGTAGACGATCTGGTCGGTCACGCCGGCCAGGGCCATGGCATCGCTGGCCAGGAAATGCTCGCCCGCCACCGAGCCGCCACGGCCCGAGCCCACGCCCAGGATCAGCGGCGAGCCAGCGCGCGCACCCACCACGCGGTGCGGCTCGTCCCGGTGCATCACGGCGATGGCATAGGCACCGTGCAGCTGGGCCACGGCGGCCTGCACGGCCTCGAACAGGTCGCCGCTGTAGTGGCTGTCGACCAGGTGGGCGATGACTTCGGTATCGGTCTGGCTGGTGAACACGTAGCCGCGGGCCTGCAGGGCGGCGCGCAGTTCCTCGTGGTTCTCGATGATGCCGTTGTGCACCAGGGCCACGCGGCCCGGCGTGCCGGCCGCGTCGCCCGTGCCGTGGCTGAAATGCGGGTGGGCGTTGTGCACCTCGGGCGCACCGTGCGTGGCCCAGCGGGTGTGGGCGATGCCGGTGGCGCCGTCCACGTGGTCGGCCTGCACCTGTTCGAGCAGTTCGGCCACGCGGGCCGTGCTGCGGGCGCGCTGCAGGCCGGCCGGGCGGCTGGCATCGAGGCTCGATGCATGCACGGCCACGCCGCAGGAGTCATAGCCCCGGTATTCGAGCCGCTGCAGGCCCTGCACAAGAATGGGAACGATGTTGCGCGTGGAGACCGCGCCGACGATGCCGCACATGGATTGCTGCTCCTGTTGGATGGATGGCGCAATGGTAGGCAGCGCAGATTGGAATTTGTGATTGATATTTTGATAATAGTGAACTTAAATTTCACATAAACCATTTCGTGAAATAAAATTCCAAAGATATGGAAATTTCGGAATCAATCACTTTAGACCACGTGGATCTGCAGTTGCTGAACCTGCTGCAGACCGACGCCGGCCAGAGCAACCAGGCCCTGGCCGAGCAGGTGCATGTCTCGCCACCCACCTGCCTGCGCCGGGTCAAGCGGCTGCACGAGGTGGGCCTGATCGAGCGGCAGGTGGCCCTGCTGCAGCCGGACCGCCTGGCCGCCGTGCAAGGCCATGGCCTGGCCTGCATCGTCGAGGTGTCGCTGGACCGGCAGGATGTGCAATCACTCGACGCCTTCGAGGCCCGTGCGGTGGAGCACCCCGCCGTGCAGCAGTGCTGGCGCGTGTCGCCCGGCCCGGACTTCATCCTGGTGGTGCACACGCGCGACATGCCGGGCTACCTGGCGTTGTCGCAGCAGCTGTTCACGGGCGATGCCAATGTGCGCAACGTGAAGGCCTTCTTCAGCACCAAGCGCGCCAAGTTCGGCACGGCCATCCCGCTGCAGGGGCCGTGAGCCGATCCGCGGCCCCCCGCCATCGACCCGGCGGGGCGGCGGGGCATGCCATTTGCCGCTGGCCTCTACCGCCGGGTAAAGGTAAGCTCACCGCGCCCCTCCCCGCTGCCCCTTCGCCTGCGCACCCTTTTCTCTATGGCCACCTACGAACAACAGATGCCCCGGCGCGTGTACCCGCTGCGCGTGCTCGGCATGGGGCTCGGTGGCGTGGTGGTGGCCGTCGTGCTGTGGCAACGCCAGGCATCCCTGCTCGCCTGGCTGGGCATGGTGCTGCCCTGCTTCGTCTGGCCCCATGTGGCCTACCAGCTCGCACGGCGCAGCGCCGACCCCTACCGCGCCGAGATCCGCAACCTGCTCACCGACTCGGCCCTGGCGGCGGCCCTGGTGCCGCTGATGCACTTCAGCCTGCTGCCCAGCGTGCTGCTGTGCACGCTGACCATGGTGGACAAGATCACCACCGGCATCCGCGGGCTGTGGGCCCGGTCCATCCCGGCCATGCTCGCGGGCGGTGCGGCCGGAACCCTGCTCACTGGCGTGCACTGGTCGCCCGAGAGCCCCCTGCCCATCATCCTGGCCTGCCTGCCGGTGATGGCGCTGCACACCATCTCGGTCAGCGTGGTCAGCTACCGGCTGATCCGCAAGGTGTCGCAGCAGAACCTGCTGCTCGACGAATTGCGCCGCGTGGACACGCTGACCGGCCTGTACGGCCGCGGCCACTGGCAGGAGCAGGCCGAGGCCGCGCTACGGCGCCACCATGCCAGCCGCGAGCCGGCCTGCATGCTGATGATGGACATCGACAGCTTCAAGCAGATCAACGACCGGCATGGCCACAGCGTGGGCGACGAGGTGATCCGCGCGGTGGCCCATGTGGTGCGCGGCAACGTGCGCGCCACCGACTGCGCAGGCCGCTACGGGGGAGACGAGTTCGCCATTTTGCTGACCGGCATGGCCGTGGAGGAGGCCGTCGCCGTGGCCGAGCGCATCCGCGCGCAGACCGAGGCCGTCCGCCTGCGCGACATGCCGGCCCTGCGCATGACCACCAGCATCGGTGTGGCGGCCGTGCACCCGCGCCATGGCAGCCTGCGCGCCTGGATGGACGCGGCCGATGCCGCGCTCTACGTGGCCAAGAACGCCGGGCGCAACCGCGTCACGGACAGTTCCGCCGATGCGGGACCCGCCGCGGCGCCGGAACTGACAACCTCAGGCCGCTGACAGCGGCGGGCCGTCGATGGCCGGCAGCCGGGGCGAGCGCCGCAACAGGTAGATGTCCATGATCCAGCCATGCTGCGCGCGCGCAGCGGCACGGGTGCGCTCGATGCGCGGCCCGGCCTCGGCCAGGGGGCCGCTGTCCAGCAGTTGCTGGGGCATGCCCAGGTAGGCACCCCACCAGATATGCAGGCCTTCAGCGGGCAATACCGTGAAGCTGCACTGCCCGTCCAGCATCACCACGGCCGTGTCGACGCCCGCGGGCCAGCCCTGCTCGCGCAGCTGGCGGCCGGTGGTCACCACGAAGGGCTGGCCGATGTCGTTCAGGGGCACGGCATGGGCGGCGGCCAGCGCCTGCACCGAGGTGATGCCAGCCACCACATCCACCCGCACCGGCGCAGGCTGCATGCGCGCCGCGATGCGCAGCGTGCTGTCGTACAGGGCGGGGTCGCCCCAGACCAGCAGGGCCACGCGCAGCACCTCGGGCATGGGACTGTCGACGGCACGGGTGATGGCGTCCTGCCAGCAGCGGGCTATGGCGGCGTGCCATTCGTCGACCTGGGCCAGGTAGTCGTCGCCCTGGCTGCGGCGCACCGGCATGTCGAAACCGGCGATGCGCGGGGCGGGCGCCACCAGCACCTCGTCGCACAAGGCCTGGCGCAGTGCGGCGAGTTCGGCCTTGTCCTCGCCCTTGTGCGGCAGCAGGATCAGGTCGGCCGCATTCATGGCGGTGATGGCCTGGCGGGTGAGGTGGTCGGGGTTGCCCGTGCCGATGCCGATCAGCACCAGCGCCACCGATGGCAGGCCAGGGCCGGCAGGCGGGCGCATGTTCGCTGTCATGCGCTCAAGGACTGGTCCCGTGCCGTGTCCAGCGCCGAGCCCTCGGGCAGGTCCGGTGCCGGGAAGCGCGGTGCCGTGCCCAGGGGGCGGTAGCGGCGGTCGTAGTCGGCCGCATAGAGCCGGCTTTCGGCAAATTCCTCGGCCTGCAGGCTGCGCCCCACCAGGATCAGCGCCGTGCGCTCCATGCTGGCGGCCACGGCCTGGGCCAGCGCGCCCACTGTGGTGCGCACCACGGCCTCGTCGGGCCAGCTGGCACGCCAGACGATGGCCGCCGGGCAGTCGGCGCCATAGTGCGACAGCAGCTCGGCCTGCACCTTGTCGGCCATGTGGATGGACAGGTGGATCGCCAGCAGCGCCCCCGTGGCGGCAAAGGCGGCCAGGTTCTCGCCCTCGGGCATGGCGGTGGCGCGGCCCGAAGTGCGTGTCAGCACCACCGACTGGCACAGGCCGGGCAGCGTGAGCTCTGCGCCCAGCGTGGCCGCGGCCGCCGCGAACGAGGGCACGCCGGGAGTCACGGTGTAGTCGATGCCCGCCGCGCGCAGGCGCCGCAGTTGCTCGCCCATGGCGGACCAGACCGACAGGTCACCCGAATGCAGGCGCGCCACGTCCTGGCCGCGCGCATGGGCGGCGGATATCTCGGCCATGATGGCATCGAGGTCCATGGCCGCGGTATTGACGATGTGCGCGCCCGGCGGGCAGTGCGCGAGCAGATCGCGCGGGATCAGCGAGCCGGCGTACAGGCAGACCGGGCAACGGCCCATGAGGTCGCGCCCGCGCACGGTGATGAGGTCGGCGGCGCCGGGGCCGGCGCCGATGAAATGCACGGTCATGCCGTTGCTCCTTGGGTCAGCGCGGCGGCCTGGCGTGCTGCGCCGGCCACCGCCATACAACAATCGAAGGGGGCCGGGTGGCGCAAGGCCACGGCCAGCGTGGCACTGCCATCCTCGGCCACCAGGCGGGGCCGCAGCAGCTGCGCCTGCGGCCCGGCGGCAGCGAGCGCAGCCGCTTCGGCCACGCTGCCGGTGCCGTAACGGGCCTGCAGGCGCGGCGACTGCGTGGCCACCGGCTGGCAGCGCAGGGCATCCACCGGCACCGCCAGCACTGGCGCGGGTGCAGGGCCCAGCCAGCCGGCCAGCGCCGGGTGCTGCTCCTTGCCCTGCAGCACGGCCACGGCGCAAAAGCGGTCCATCGGCCCAGGCAGCAGGGCTTGCGCCTGCAGCCACAGGGCCTGCAAGGCGGCAGGCGTGGCCTGCGCGCGCAGGCCCACGCCGACCACCAGGCAGGCATGCGGCGAGGCGGCAAGGGTGGCCGTCACCGCTGCCAGCTCCACTGCACCAGCGGGCGCGCAGCCTTCCAGCTGCGCATGCGTCCCAGTGGCTCGGCGCTGGACAGCTCCAGCCGCAGCAACTGGCCGCCCTGGTCGGCATGCAATTGCACCAGCAGGGCTTCGGTCTCCAGGGTCACGGCGTTGACCACCAGCCGGCAGCCGATGGGCATCAGCGCCTGCAAGGCAGCGAACAGGCCCGCATCGAAGCCACCGCCCACGAACACCGCCTGGGGCGCCGCCAAACCCTGCAGCGCATCGGGCGCCAGGCCATGCACCACCTGCAGCACCGGCTGCAGGCCGAACCGCGCCGCATTGCTGCGGATGTTGTCGGCCCGTACCGCATGCTGCTCCACGCTGCTGGCCACGCCGCCTGCCAGGCACCATTCCACGGCCACCGAGCCCGAGCCCCCGCCGATGTCCCACAGCCGCTCACCGCGCCGGGGCGCCAGGGCCGCCAGCGTGAGCGCCCGGGCCGGGGCCTTGGTGATCTGGCCGTCGTGCGCATACCAGCCGTCGCCACGCCCGGGGACCTGGGGCAAGGCGGGTCCGCCTGCGGCCCGCAGGGCCACCGCCACCGGGGCCCTGGCCGGGTCGGCGGCCAGCACGGCGCAGGCCTCGTACGCCTGCAACGCGCGGCAGCGCTCGCGCGGGCCGCCCACGGACTCCATCACCCACAGCGCGCTCGCACCCCAGCCCTCCTGGGTGAGCCATGCGGCCAGCTCGGCCACGGCCGGACCACCCTGCAGCAGCACGATGCACTGCCCGCCCGGCGCCAGGCGCGGCAGCAACTGCTGCAGCGGGCTAGCATGCAGGCCCAGGCAGTCGGTGGCCTCCAGCCGCCAGCCCAGGCGGGCCGCCACCAGCGAGAATGTCGAGGGCTGCGCGTGGCAGCGCCACTCCTGCGGGGCCAGGTGCGCCGCGAGGCTGCCACCCGCACCGAACCAGAACGGGTCGCCCGAGGCGAGCACCACCACGCGCTGCCCACGCAGCGCCAGCACGGGTGCAGTGTCGAACGGCACGGGCCAGGGGCGGCCGCGCCCACCGGCCTGTGCCAGCGCCAGGTGGCGCGGGCCGCCGAAAATCACCTGGGCCTGGTCGAGCGCCCGGCGCGCGGCGGGTGCCAGCCCGTCCAGCCCGTGCTCGTTCAGGCCCACCAATGTCAACCACGGATCAGCCATGACGCATGTTCTCCTGCTGGGCGGCACCAGCGGCGCCAGCCAGCTGGCGCAGGCCCTGCGCCAGGCACGGATACCTGCCGTGTTTTCCTACGCGGGTGCCACGCAGGCCCCCGTGGCACAGCCCCTGCCCACGCGTTGCGGCGGCTTTGGCGGCGTGCACGGGCTGGTGCAGTTCATTCGCGGCCAGGGCATCACCCACGTGGTGGATGCCACCCACCCCTTTGCCGCGCAGATGAGCCGCAACGCCTGTGCGGCCTGCGACGCCACGGGCGTGCCTCTGCTGGCGCTGGAACGCGCACCCTGGCAGGCCGAGGCCGGAGACCGCTGGCTGGACGTGCCGGACATGGCGGCGGCGGCCCAGGCCTTGCCCGAAGATCCCGCGCGGGTGTTCCTCGCCATAGGGCGCAAGCAACTGGATGCCTTTGCCGGCCGGCACCAACACCATTACCTGCTGCGCCTGGTGGATGCGCCGCAGCCGGGCAGCCTGCCGCTGGCCGACACCACGGTGGTGCTGGGCCGCGGCCCTTTCAGCGCCGCGCACGACCAGGCATTGCTGCAGGCCCATGGCATCACCTGGCTGGTGGCCAAGAACGCCGGGGGCGAGGCCACGCGCGGCAAGCTGTTGGCCGCGCGCGCGCTGGGGTTGCCGGTGGTGATGGTGCAGCGCCCGCCGCTGCCGCAGCGCCCGCACACCGAAGAGGTGGGCACGGTGCTGCACTGGATCGCTCATGGCGTGCTGCCCGAGGCGGCGGGCAAGGTGCCTTCCAGCCCATAGAAGCGCGGGGTGTAGACCCAGCGGCCCACCAGCCGCGTGCTGCTGTTGCCCACCAGCACCACGGTGCGCATGTCGGCCATGTCGGGGCTGGCTTCGGCCAGCGTGCACACCTGCAGCGCCTCGTCGGGCGTGGACACTGCGCGCGCAAAGACCAGGAGCCGCGTGGGCTCGCAGTGCGCGCGCAGCAAGGCCAGCAGGCGCACGAAGCCCTCGGGCCGGCTGCGCGAGCGCGGGTTGTAGAAGGCCATGGCGAAGTCGGCCTCGGCCGCCAGCTGCACGCGCCGGGCGATCACCGGCCAGGGCTTGAGGTTGTCCGAGAGGTTGATGCAGCAAAAGTCATGGCCCAGCGGCGCACCGGCGCGCGCCGCGGCGGCCAGCATGGCGGTGATGCCGGGCAGCACCTGCACGTCCAGCGCCTGCCAGGCGGTGGCCTGTTCGGGCGGCGCCTGCTCGATGGCTTCGAACACGGCCGCGGCCATGGCGAACACCCCGGGGTCGCCCGACGACACCACCACCACCTGCCGCGCCTGCGCCGCCAGCGCCAGTGCCTGGCGCGCCCGGTCCAGCTCCACCCGGTTGTCCGACGCATGCCAGGCCACCGCCCGGGCCTGGCCCTGCGCCTGCCACAGCGCACGGGCCCGATCCACATACGGCAGGTAACCCACCACGTCGGTCGCGGCCTGCAGGGCGGCGGCCACTTCGGGCGTGACCTGCGCGAGGGCCCCGGGCCCCAGGCCCGCCACGGTCAGGCGGCCGGGGGTCTGGCCCGGGCTCACCAGGCGGCCTCCGGCCGGCGGCCCTGGCCATGCACCAGCACGATGGCGAAGTAGGGGCAGGCCTCGTCGCTCACCTCGGTCAGTTTGGCCACCTGCTGGCTGGCCGTGGTGCCGTTCTGCACCAGCCAGGCGGCACCGAGCCGTCCCGTGCGCTGCAGCGCCCGGCGGATGCGCGGCAGGTTGCGCCCGACCTTCATCACCACCAGGGCATCGGCGGTCTGCATGCGCCGCACCAGTTCGTCTTCCTGCAGGGTACCCGTCATCACGCTGAGCACGTCGTCGCCCCAGGTGATGGGCTCGCCCGTGGCGTGCCAGCAGCCCACCATGCCGGGAATGCCCGGCACCACTTCCAGGCGCACGGCGGCGCGCTCGCGCAGCCGGGTGTACAGGTGCATGAAGGAGCCGTAGAGGAACGGGTCGCCTTCGCAGAGCACCACCACCTGCTCGGTGCGCGCCAGGGTTTCCAGGCGGGTGCACCAATCGTCGTAGAACGCCGCGAGCTGGGCCACGTACTCCGGGCTGTCCACGGGCAGCTCGGTGGTCACGGGGTATTCCATGGGGTATTCGGTGGCCTCCGCTGCCAGCAGGCCGTCCACCACCTGGCGGGCCTTGCCCGGGCGCCCCTTCTTGCGGAAGAAGGCCACGTGGCGCGCGCTGCGCACCAGGCGGTGCGCCTTCACCGACATCAGCTCCGGGTCGCCGGGGCCCAGGCCCACGCAGACGATGCCGGGCGCCGTCTGCGCCACCGCCATGGCCTCACTCGGCATGGCTGGCCAGGGCGTTGATGGCGGCCACGGTCATGGCCGAGCCCCCCAGGCGGCCGCGCACGACCATCGCGGGCACGGGCAGGTCCTGCATCAGTGCCTCCTTGGACTCCATCGCGCCGACGAAACCCACCGGGCAGCCGATGATGGCCGCCGGGCGCGGGCAGCCGGGCTGCTGCAGCAGGTTGAGCAGGTGGAACAGGGCCGTGGGTGCATTGCCGATGGCCACGATGGCGCCCGCCAGATCAGGCCGCCACAGCTCCACCGCGGCGGCGCTGCGGGTGGTACCCATTTCGTGGGCCAGCGCCGCCACGCGCTCATCCTGCAGGGTGCAGAGCACCCGGTTGTGGGCGGGCAGGCGCTTGCGGGTGATGCCCTCGCTGACCATGCGCACATCGCACAGCACCGGGGCACCCTGGCGCAGTGCCTGCTCTGCCGCCTCGGCCATGCCGGGGGAGAAGGCCACATGGGGTGCCAGCTCGACCATGCCGGCCGCATGCACCATGCGCACCACGACACGTTCCTCGGTGGGGGTGAATCGGTCCAGGGACGCCTCGCGGCGGATGGTGGCGAAAGACTGCCGGTAGATCTCGGCGCCATCGGTTTCGTAGCGGTGCAGCATCAATTCTTTTCAAACAACAGGCCGGGATTGTCCTGCAGTGCGGACAGGTCCACGTGGTCGACCGCCTCGTCCGCGGCGCGCCCCTGCCGCACCACCGCGAAAACCGGTTCGCCGGTGGTGGGCTCCGCGCGCAAGGTCACCGTGGCGGGCGCCTGGCGCGCGCAGCCTTTGACGCAGCCCGCCACGTGCAGGTGGGCCTGGGGCGGCACATGGGCGGCCAGCGCCAGCGCCAGTGCCTGCGTGGGGGCCTGGGCCTGCGGGCACCCGGGAGCCCCCGTGCAGGCCGAGACACGCAAGCGGGCATCGCCGGGTTGGGTCACCCAGTCTGCGGCCACGTCCAGGCCGGCGGTGTGCCAAAAGTCGGGCGGCCTGACCGCGGAGGCACCGGATTCGACCAGCAGCATGCGCCAGGGGGTCACGCGCAGGCCGCAAGCGCTGCCACGCAAGGCCCACACCAGCCGGGCCAGTGCCTGCGCCGGCAAGCGCCCCAAAGGGGCGCCCACCAGCGTGCCGATGCCGGGCAGGAAGCCGGGCTGCGGGCCGGGCCGCGTGGAATCCGTGCCGTGGCCGTGGGTGGCGCGCACCCAGTGAACCCCTGGCGGCAGCCCGGCGGGCCAGGGGGCCGCCGGCGTGGCGGCGGCCCGCAGGCGCTCCAGTTCGCCGGCATGTGCCGCCAGGCGCCCGGGCCGCCGCCCCGCGGTGCGCTGCGCCAGGCAATGCGCGGCAAACCACCGCGCCAGGGCCAGCCCCGCGGCGGCGGCCTGCGCAGGCCCCGCCGCCGCCAGCGCCCAGGGCAGGCCATCCGGCTGTACCTGCCAGGCCGGGGGGTGCGTTCCCGCAACCCTGTGCATGCGGATGTCGGCGGGCACCGCCTGCAGCCAATACGAATGGCCGCCGTCGATGGACCAGCCGAACTTGGCGGGCAGCGCATCCAGGCCATCGGCCTCGGCCAGCCCCTGCAGCAGCGCCTTTGCCAGCGCCTGCACGCCATCGCCGGGCCGGTGCAAGGGGTCCAGCACCACATTGCGCAGGCGCTCGCGCTGCACGTCCACATCCAGCAGCCCGCAGCCCGCCAGGGCCCGCAGCACCGCGGCATGCCGCGCAGGGTCCACGCCGCGCAACTGCACATTGGCGCGGCTGGACAGTTCCAGAATGCCCGCCCCGTGCGTGCGGGCCAGGCGCGACAGCCGCCATGCCTGGTGCAGGGTCAGCCGCCCCAGCGGCGGGCGCACGCGCACCACCAGCCCATCGCCCGAGGCCATGGGTTGCCAGGCACCGGGGCACCAGCCCTGGACCTGCGGGGTGTGAAGGGGTTGGCGGGCGCCAGGGCCCTGGTTCGGCATGCCTCGGTCGGTCAGGGCTGCGGCCACTCCAGGCGGACCGCGCAGCCCTGGCCCGGCGCACCGGCGGCGGTGATCTGCGCGCCATGGCGCTGCGCGATCACCCGGCACAAGGCCAGGCCGGTGCCCACGCCCTCGAATTCCGTCTCGCGGTGCAGGCGCTGGAACACGCCGAACAGCGATCCCGCGCGCGCGGGGTCGAAGCCCGTGCCGTTGTCGCGCACGGTCACGGCCACGCGCCCGCCCGCCAGTAGCTCGGCGCCGATGTGGATGTGCGCCACCGCCTGGCCGCGTGTGAACTTGAGTGCATTGCCCAGCACCTGCACCAGCAGCTCGCGCAACAGGCCAGGGTCGGCATCGAGCGCGGGCAGGTCGGGTGCCAGGTGCCATTGCACCTCGCGCCCGGCCTCGGCCGCGGCCAGGTCGGTGCGCGCCTGGGCCACGGCATCGGCCAGTGCCACGGTTTCGCAGCGCAGCGGCGCGCGCGTGGTCCGCGTGATGGCCAGCAGGCCGTCGATCATGAGCCCCATGCGCCGGGCCGACTGGTCCATGGTGGCCAGGAAGCCCAGCGCCTCCTGCAGCTCGGGCGCCTGCACCACATCGGCCGGCAGGTCGCCCAGCACCTCGCGCACCAGCGTGCCGTACGAGGTCACATGGCGCAGCGGCGCGCGCAGGTCGTGCGAGACGGCGCGCAGGAACTCCTCCTGCGCAGCGGCCATGTCGGCCAGCTGCTGGCGGCTGCGCGCCAGCTCGGCGAGCAGGGCCTCCACGGCCTCGGGGGTGTCGTCCTCGCTCATGCCACGGGCCTCCTGTTCACCTCATGCCTTGGGCTGCTTCGTGGGACGCTGCCAATTGGCAATGGCCACCTGTTTTCCGCGAGCCACGCCCAGCGAACCTGCCGGCACATCCTTGGAGATGGTGGAGCCGCCGCCCACTGTGGCGCCGGCACCGATGGTGACGGGCGCCACCAGCACGCAGTTGCTGCCGATGTGCACGTCGGCCTCGATCACGGTGCGGTGCTTGTTGGCGCCGTCGTAGTTGGCGGTGATGGCGCCGGCACCGTAGTTCACACGCTCGCCCACCGTGGCGTCGCCCAGGTAGGCCAGGTGGTTGGCCTTGGCACCATCGGCCAGGGTGGAGTTCTTCACCTCCACGAAGTTGCCGATGTGCACTTCGCGGCCCAGTTGCGCACCGGGGCGCAGGCGCGCGAACGGGCCGATCAGCGCGCCCTCGCCCACGCTGGCACCGAGCTTCTCGCCGTCGATATGGGTGTAGGGGTGAACCACCGCGCCGGCAGCGATGCGCGCGTTGGCGATGCAGCAGTTGGCACCGATCTGCACGCCCTCGCCCAGCTCCACGCGGCCGGTGAAGAGGCAGTTGGCGTCGATCTCCACGTCCTGCCCGCACACCAGCTCGCCGCGCACGCCCGTGCGCACGTCGTCGCGCAGGTCGAAGCGGGCCGGGTCGGCCAGGCGCACGCCCTGCTCCAGCAGCGCACGGGCCTGGCGCTGCTGGTGGGCGCGCTCGAGCTCGGCCAGTTGCAGCGGGCTGTTCACGCCCGCCACCTGCAGGGCATCGGTGATGCGGTGGGCCACCACGGGCACGCCATCGGCCACGGCCATGGCGACGATGTCGGTCAGGTAGTACTCGCCCTGGGCGTTGTCGTTGGTCAGGCGCACCAGCCAGGGGGCCAGCAGTCGGGCCGGCACGGCCATGATGCCGCTGTAGACCTCGGTGATGGCGCGCTGCGCCTCGCTCGCATCCTTGTGCTCGACGATGCCCTGCACGGCGTCGGAGCCGTTGCGCACGATGCGGCCATAGCCCGTGGGGTCAGGCAAGGTGACGGTGAGCAGTGCCAGTTTTTCGCCGCCGCCGGCGGCCACCAGCGCGCGCAAGGTGTCGGCCTGGGTCAGCGGCACATCGCCCGAGAGCACCACCACCGTGCCGTCGTCGCGCAGGTGGGGCACCGCCTGCTGCACGGCATGGCCGGTGCCCAGCTGCGGCTCCTGCCGCACGAAAGCGAGTTCCACACCGCCAGCGGGCGCGCCGCGCGTGGCGGCCTCCACCTCGGCCGCGCCATGGCCGGTGATCACCGTGGCGCTGCGCGCCTGCAGATGGGCCGCCTGGTCCAGCACGTGGTGCAACAGGGGGCGCCCGCCCAGGCGTTGGAGCACCTTGGGGAGGCGGCTTTTCATGCGCGTGCCCTTGCCGGCCGCCATGATGAGGATGTCGAGTTGCGTCATGGAAATGCGAAATGGGGGTGCCCAGGCCAGTGTGCAGGACGGCACGCCAGGTGGCGCACGGGCACGGAACGGCGATTATCGGCTGCGCAGCGGCCACGCCGCTGGCCAGGCGCCTGCCTACAGCAGCGGCAGCAGGCGCGGCGGCGTGTCGTAGTACTCGGCAATGCGTTCGAGCGCGCGGGTATTGAGCAGCCGCAGCCGGCCGTTCCTTAGATCGTGCAGGCCCAGCAGCGCCAGGCGGCGCAGGGTCTTGTTGGTGTGCACCAGCGACAGGCCCAGGGCATCGGCGATGTGCTGCTGGTTGAGCGGGAAGGCCACGCTGCCATCGGCATCCACCAGGCCCAGGCGGTCGAGCCGGCGGTACAGGTGCATGAGCAGCATGGCCACGCGCTCGGTGGCGTTGCGCCGCCCGGCGGTCAACAGGTGATCGTCCACGTGGCCCTCCTCGTGGGCCGCCAGCCAGGTGACGTCGTAGCCCAACCGCGGATGCTCGGCAAACACGGCCCACAGGCTGTCGTTCTGGAAGACGCACAGCGTGCAGTCCGTGAGCGCCTCGACGCCATGCGCCGACAGGTCGCCGAACTCCTGCTGCAGGCCCACCAGGTCCCCCGGCAACAGGAAGTTCAGGATCTGGCGCCGCCCGTCGCTCAGTGTCTTGTAGCGAAACGCCCAGCCCGAGTAGAGCGTGAACAGGCGGGAGTTGACCTGGCCCTCGTGCACCAGGGCGCCGCCGGCCGGCACCGGTTGGGTGGCGGAGCGAAAGCCCTCGATGAAGTCCAGCACCTGGGGCTCCACGGGCGTGAAGGCACCGGTCCTGCGCAGTCGGCATTCATGGCAGCGCGGCGGGCACGCTTGGGGCGGCAGGGTGGCGTTCATCGTGGCGCCATTCTAGGGAGCCGGCCACCGTCCGAGGCACCCACCGGTGGGCATTTTTTTGCGGTGTTGGACCCGCGCCATGGGTCGCCACGGCCTTTTTCGTGCACGCAGTCCTGCTATGTCTTTTGACATTGCGCCGCTGTCAGCGCCGTCCTACATTGCGCCGCACCTATGACCCCTGCCCACAGCCTGTATGAAGCCTTGTACGTGAGTACCCTGGCACCCGACCAGCCCGCCAGTGTCGTCGCCGAGATCGCCGGCCATGCCCGCGTGAAGAACGCCAGCCTGGGCATCACCGGCCTGCTGGTCTTCGATGGCATGCGCTTTTGCCAACAACTGGAGGGCACGCAGAAGCAAGTGCTCAAGCTCACCGAGCGCATCCGCAACGACCCGCGCCACACGGGGGTGGAGGTGCTGCACCATGGCCTGCTCGCCGAGCGGCGATTTCGCGGGTTCAGCCTGGCCTTCACGTCGGTGGACGACACCGAGGTGCTCGTGCGGCTCGAACAGCTCGATGGCGAGGCCGCGATGGCTGCCTTCGAGGTGCTGCGCGCTGAGCTGCATCGCTAGCGCCAAAGACAACGGCCGCCGGAATGGTCCAGGCGGCCGTCTCGTTGGGGAGCGCCATGCGGAGCCAGCCAGCGCCGGCCACCGCGTGGTCGCACATCAGGCGCAGCAGGGCGTTCCGTCCACCGAGGGCACCGAGGTCACACCCAGCGCGGCGCGCTTCCACCAGGCCGGTGCCGAGCGCTCGGCCAGGCCCGTCCAGCGGTACTGCAGGCGCTGGTTGCCCAGCGTCTCCACCACCGCATGCTGGCCCGCTGCGACCCACAGGGTCTGGCCAGCCTGCAGGAAGACGTCGCCGGCGGATTCGCTGCTGGAGCCGTGCGGGCCGTCGTCCAGGGTCACCCAGGCCTGGCCTTCGGCGACGCGCAGTGCCATGGCCTTGCGCGGCTTGAGGCTGGCGGCCTCGCCGGGCTTGAGCGTGCAGATGTCCTTGGCCGCAACGCGGCGGAAGGCGCTGGATGGTTGCAATTGCAGAACATTCGATGCAGTCATGGCTTTCTCCTGGTAAACCCTGTAGGCCTCTATGGTGCGCTTGTGCTTGATGCGCGTCCAATGAATTGCAAGGGCCTGATTGATTCAAGTTCGGCATCAATCCAAAAACGGCCGGATACCGGTGACGGCCAAATCGCGCTCAAGCGTGCATGCGCACTCGCTGGGGTGCTATCCGATGCAGAGCAAACCGGGCCAGGCCGGCGGCCAGTCGACCGCTGGCGCCCAGGGTCTTGGCCACCGCGGCGACCACGGCACGACCGCCCTGGCCGAGCGCGCAGACCAGGTCGCGCAGCGGCTGCGCCACGCCCAGCTCCCAGTCCAGCGCCGGATCGGCCTCCAGGGAGGCGACGGGTGCAATGTCCCAGCAGAAGGCCACCGCACTGGGCGCCCCGCCACGCAGGAACCAGGACTCCATCACCACCTGCTGGCCCGGTTCGATGACCAGGGTCTGCCCCTGGAGCAGCACGACGTCCTCGGTGGCCTGCTCGGGCTGGCCGGGCCTGGCACCCACCGAAAGCCATACCCGGCCCTGCGAGATTTCAAGCACACTGCGCTCACGCGGGTTCAGCGTGATGGCACGGCCCGCGTCCAGCTTCCAGCTTCCGGCCAACACGCGGCCGGCCGCGGAAGCGATGGCGGATTGTTGCGATTCCAGAACGGTACGGGACAGCATGGTGGGCTCCTTGGTGTTTGAAAAAAACGTTGTAGAGCCTGGATGATCTGCTCGTAGCGGCCTTCGGTCCAATGAAAACGCGGTACGCTATTGATGCTTACAGCGCATGAATAAATTTTCAAATCAGAGCATGCAGAACGCCGACCCCACCCCTGCCCTCTCGCGCACCCGCCCCGTGGCCGTTGGCCACTGGCGGGCCTTCCTGGCCGTGGCCCGGCACCTGAACTTCCGTGCCGCCGCCGATGAGCTGGCCCTGACCCAGTCGGCCGTGAGCCGCCAGATCCAGTCCCTGGAGGACGAGGTGGGCGTGCCCCTGTTCCTGCGCCACACGCGTGCGGTGGAGCTGACCAGCGCCGGTGCCCAGCTGCAGCGCTCGGTGGCGCCAGCGCTCGAACGCATGGACGCCTCGGTGCGCCTGGTGCGCCAGACGGCAGGGCGCAAGAGCGTGGCCATCAGCACCTGGGCCAGCTTTGCATCGATGTGGCTGATACCGCGCATGGAAGAGTTCCAGCGCGACAACCCGGGCATCGACATCCGCATCGACGCCACCGACGTGCCGGTGGACCTGGAAACCTCGGACGTGGACCTGGCGCTGCGCTACAGCCTGCCCTCCACCACCCCGCCCGGCGCGGTGCGCCTGTGCGGCGAGCAGTTGGCCATCGTGGCCAGCCCCTGGCTCATCAAGAGCAGCCCACCCGTGCGCACCCCCGCCGATGTGGCCCAGTTCACGCTGATCGAGGCCGGCGACGCCCACCGCAGCACGCACCTGGAATACCTGAGCTGGCAGCGCTGGTTCGAGAACCAGGGCCACCCCAAGCTGCAGCCGCAGCGCTGGCTGTATTTCAACTACGCACACCAGATCGTGCAGGCGGCCCTGAGCGGCCAGGGCCTGGCGCTGGCCCGCATGCCGCTGATTGCCGACGCACTGGCCGCGGGCGACCTGGTGGAGCTGCTGCCCAACCACCGGCTGGATTCGCCGCTGGCCTACTGGCTGCTGGTGGGGCCGCGCAGCGCCCACCGCCCGGAGATCAAGGCCTTCTGCGCCTGGCTGGAGATCCAGGCCAAGGCCACGCGCGAGGCCGTGGGCGATGTGCCCGACCCGGACACCGTAGACGACTTCGACTGAGACCGCCAACAGCTTGCCAGTCTCCGGCGCGCCCTGCCCCGCCGGCCGCCATCACCAGGCAGGGCGGCAGGCAGGGCAAGGCATGCCGGAAATCGTTAGCCTCGAACGAGCCCCTCGTAATCGACGTTGGTGAAGCCCGGAATCGGCACCTCGCCGGGCCGGTTGCCATTGCGCTGCAGCTCGTCCACCACGTAGTCGGCCACGCAGTTCACCAGCAGTTGCTGCGGGTCTTCCATGATGCGGCGCAGGCGCGCCACGCAGGCGGCCTGGTCATCGAGGCCGTGGATGGGCGGCATGTCGCGTTGCTCATCGGGCGAGAACACATAGGCCGGGTGGTGCGCGAACATCTGGCGCGACACCTCCACGCTGGTGCGCGTGTGCATCCACAGCCGGCGGTAGGTCTGCTCCAGGCCGGCCAGCGCGGCCTGGTCCTGGAACTGGTCGACAGAGAAGCCGGGCGCATGCGGTGCGACGTACAGGCGGTCGGCCGGCATCCGGCCATCGCTCACGCGCCAGACCAGGTTGCACATGCTGTTGGACGACCAGGTCACCCCCGCCGTGGGCCGGCCCGACTGGCCGCTGACCAGCACCATGGCGCGCGCCCAGTCGATGCCGCTGCCATGCAGCCAGGCGCCGATGCGAAAGGCGATGTCCACATAGGCCAGGCCGAAGGTGGCGAACATGATGGCGTTCATGGACACCGGCAGCACGCCGGCTGGCGGGTCGAAGTACTGCGCCGCCAGGGCGTCGAAGTCGAGCAGTGACGCATCCACTAGCGCACGCTCGACATAAGCCTCGGTGGCATCGAGCGTGTAGGCCACCAGGGCGGCGATCTTCGCCTCCTGGCCCGCAAAGGCCGGCAGGTTCACGTGCTGGCGCCACATCTCGGCGACATTGGCGCCGCGCACGCGCGCGATGTGCGGCAGCAGGCCCTGCAGCGGGGTGCGCCAGCCGGCGACGTCATCGGGCGCGAGCTCGCGCCGGCGCGCCACATAGGCGATGGCCAGGGGCAGGTGCGAGATGGCCGTGAGCTCGATGAAGCCACGCGTGGACTTGCGAAAGCTTTCCATGCGCGGCGCGGCGCCCCGGCCCGGGAACAGTGCGATGTCCGAGGCGGTGGACACCAGCAGCGGGTTGCCGGCCTGCTGCTCCAGCATCAGGGCCGTGAGCTCGGGCCCGATGGCGCCCGGCCCGCCGGTGAAGGCATGGAACAGGCCCGCGAAATCGGCTTGGGGTTGGTACATGGTGTGTGTCGCGGGCTATGAACCCGCCAGGATTTGGTAGATACGGCTGTCGGTGCGGAAATGCAGCGACCCGCTCAGGCTGTTGGCGACGGCCAGGCAGGGTACGCCGCCCACCGTGAAGGCGGCCGCATCGGTGCCGCCCGAGGTGCCGAAGGCATGCACCGCCTCCAGCCCATCGCCGTGCCAGCGGTAGATGACCGATTGCAGCTCGGGGATGGGCGCCTCGCGCGAGCCGTGGATGAAGTTGACCTGCACCAGGTGGCCGCCCTCCTCCCCTTCGCCGGCAGGCAGCCAGGTGAATTCGCGCCCGCCCGGGCCGCTCAGGCGCTGGTGGGCGGAGAACTGTGCGCCATCCCAGCGCAGCAGCCAGGTCTCGCCCAGCAGGTTGGCGAACACCAGCCAGTCGGTGCCCGACGCATGGAAGTGGCAGAAGGCGCGGCCGCTGGTGCCGTCGAGCACCTGCAGGGTCTCGAACGCCGTGCCGTTCCACACCAGCAGGCGCGAGGGCGCGACATGGTCGGCATAGGCCAGCAGCGTACGGCCCTGCACCTCGAACGCGAGCCAGTTGTAGCCCCAGGCGGACTCGACGGCCTGGAACGGCACGAAGGTTTCACCATTCCATTCGAAGATGCACGACTGCGCCGATGCGTCCACCGCCACCCCATGGCCGGCCGCGCCCTGGGCCAGTGCCAGGAACGAGCGGCCCTGCACGCGGAAAAAATGCCATTGCTTGGCCGCCGTGCCCGCGATCCGCTGGAAGGGCGTGAAGCGCCCCTGCACGAATTCGTAGACCACCGAAGGCGGCGACATGTCGTAGGGCCCGCGGCCGCTGCGCAGGCTGGCCGTGGCCAGAAAGTGGCGGCCGTCTAGCGTGAAGAACTCGGCGTCCTCGCCGCCGGGCACGGGCAGGCGCTGGAACTCGGTGAAGGCGGCGCCGTCCCAGCGGTAGACGATGGTCTCGACATCGCTGTCGCCCGCACCCATGCCGGGCGCAGTGCCCGGGATGTCCACGGACAGTTGGGCGATGGCCAGGTACTGCACGCCATCGATGGCGAAGGGCTCGACGGCGCGTGCGGCGCTGGTGGGCAGGCGCTGGATTTCGCGCAGCGCCATGGTGGCAGACGGAGGGTGCATCGTCATGGCTGGAAATCGTACAGGCGTGCCGGGTTGTCGCAGAGGATGCGGTTGCGGCGGGACGCATCGGGCACCCACTCGCCCAGCAGGTTCAGCAGGGCGCCGGTGTCCATCTGGCCGTTGGGAATGTGCGGCCAGTCGCTGCCCCAGATGGTGCGCTCCGGCAGCGCTTCGGCAATGGCCTGGGCATAGGGCAGCAGGCGTGCGTAGTTGCCGTCCTTGGCGATGCGGTAAGGGCCCGAGAGTTTCATCCAGCCCCGGCCGCCGGCCACGGCGGCAATCAGGCGGTCGAAGTCGGTGCGCGTCAGGCCATCGCTTTCCAGCATGTAGCCCATGTGGTCGATCACGAAGTCCGAGGCGATATCGGGCATCGCCGGGACCAGGTCGCGCACCACGGTGCCAGGCGTGTAGAACTGCAGGTGCCAGCCCCAGGGGCGGATGCGCTCGGCGCTGCGCTGGATGTAGTCGACGATGCGCGCAATGGGCCACTGCGCGCGCAGGAACAGGTCCAGCCGCAGCGCGCGCACACCGCGCCGGTGCATGGCATCGAGCGTGGCGTCGTCCACCCCATCCTCGACCATGGCCACGCCGCGCGCCCGCCCGCCCAGTTCATCCAGGGCGTCGAGCATGCAGGAGTTGTCGGTGCCGTAGAAGCTCGGCTGCACGATGGCAAAGCGATCCAGGCCCAGGCCGCGGGTCATGCGGTCGAGCAGCGGTGCCGGGCCGTCGGGCAGGGTGTAGTGCGGCTGGGCCACATGGGGGTAGCGGTCCACCGGGCCGAAGACATGCACATGGCTGTCGCAGGCGCCGGCCGGCATGGGGAAAGCGGGGCGCGACAGGGTGTCTGCGCTGCGCGTGGGGGTGGGAACAAGGATCTCGGAAGCCATGGGAGTTCAGGTCAGGGTTGCAAGGGCCTGCGCCACGCGGGCTTGCGCGGCAGCCAGGAGAAGGTCGGTATCGATGGCCGTCATGAGCAGCGGCGCCGCACCCAGGCGCACCAGCTCGGCGCTGTAGGCGGCGTCGCCGATGCCGCCAATGGCCAGGGGCTTGCCCGCCGCCTGGCAGGCGGCCAGCGCCGATTCATGCGCGGCACGCACCGTGGGGTGGCGGAAGTCGCCGGGCACGCCCAGCTCTGCGCTCAGGTCGTTGGTGCCAATGGCCACCAGGTCCACCCCGGGCACGGCCGCGATCTCGGCCAGGTTGCGGATGCCCAGCGGGCTTTCGACCAGCACCTTGACCAGCGTGGCCTGGTCGGCCGCGCGGTACAGGGCCTCGGGCGCCAAGCGGCGGTACTGCACCAGGGGCAGCGTGCCGATGGCCGAGCGGTGGCCCTGCGGCGGAAAGCGGCAGGCGGCCACGATGTCGGCCGCCTGCGCGGCAGTCTCGACCCGGGGCGCGATGATCCCCAGGGCGCCCGCATCGAGCAGGCGCCCGATCACGCCGTACTCGCGCTCGGGCACACGCACCAGCGGCATGAGGCCGATGTCCAGCGCGCAGGCGCAGATCTGCCCGGCCACGTCGATGGCCATGGTGCTGTGCTCCAGGTCCACCCAGATGACCTCATGGCCGCTGGCCTTGGCCAGGCGGGCGATCTCGGGCGTGCGGGCACCGCGCACACCGAAGGCGGCCACCGGCTGGCCCCGCGTGAGCCGGTCGATCAGCCAGGGGGCCCCGGAGGCGGGCGACAAAGAGGATGGGAGTGGGACAGACATGGATGCGTGGCTTCGGTGGGTCAGTTGATGGCGATCTTCTTGGCCTTGATCAGGCGCTCCATGGACTGCGACTCGCGCGCCAGGTTGGCCTGCATCTGGGCGGGTGTGATGCTGAGTACCTCGTTGCCCGTCTCCTGCAGGGCGCTGGCGACCTGCGGGTCCTTGGACGCGGCTTCGAGCGCCTTGCGCATGCGCTCCAGCACCGGCGCCGGTGTGCCGGCGGGTGCCCAGACAGCGATGGTGGTGAACAGCTCCAGGCCGGGGTACAGCTCGGACAAGGTGGGCACATCGGGCAGCGTGGGACTGCGCTTGTCACCGGTATAGGCCAGCGCACGCAACTTGCCCGAGCGGATGTTGGGCAGCGCCGAGGAGGCCGGTTCCCAGCCCACATCGAGCTGTCCCCCCATCAGGTCGGGCATGGCGCTTTGCTTGTAGGCGATCTGCACCATGTCGATGCCCGCTGCGTCCTGCAGCAGCTCCATGCCCAGGTTGGCCGTGCTCGCGGGCCCGTAGGTGGCGTAGTTGATGCTGCCGGGCTTGGCCTTGGCGATAGACACCAGGTCCTTGAGCGACTTGCCGGCAAACGACTGGCTGGCCACGATGAAGGAGCCGCCGCGGAACAGCGCCGCCACGGGCACCAGGTCCTTTTCGGGGTGGTAGGGCAGCTTGGCCATCAGGTGCGGCACCGTGGTGATGGGCAGGCTGGTGGAGAACAGGAAGACCTGGCCATTGGCCGGGGACTTGGCCACGGCATCGGTGGCCAGCGTGCTCGATGCCCCGGGCCGGTTCTCGACCACCACGGGGGCCGAGAGCAGCTTGGACAGGCGGTCGGCATAGAGCCGGGCAAAGGCGTCGGCGCCCACGCCCACCGGTGTGGGCGTGACCAGGCGCACCGGCCCGTTGGGCCAGCCCGGGGTGGACTGGGCGTGGGCCGTGCAGGCCAGGACGGTAACGGCGAGGGCGCCCAGGAGGAGGTTGCGCTTGTGCATGGTTTGAAACTCCGATACCACGGTCAGAAGTTGTGCGAGATGCCGAACTGCAGGCCCGAGGCATTCACGCCCGGAGCGCCTTCGGGGGACTCGCCGGTCGCAAACGCGGCATTGCCCCGGTTGGTGATGCGCGAGTACGCCCCATACAGCGCCGTGCGCTTGCTCAGCGCATGCACATAGCCCACGGCCATCTGGCGCGCACCGTCGCCCACCACCGCAGCACCGCGCGCCTTGGCCTCTGCCACCGACACGCGCACGGTGCCGACCTCGCCCACCGGCACGGTGGCGCCCAGCAACCAGTTGGAATGCTTGCTGCCCGTGGCGCGCTGGTCCAGCCAGTAGCCCATGAGTTTGGCCACGCCGAAGTTGTACGCGCCGCCGATGTTGGCCACCTTGCTGGTCTGCCCCTTGGCCGGAGTCTCGCCGTAGGCGACCGCCACGTCCACCGGGCCGGCGGCGTAGCCCAACCGGGCACCGGTATAGCGCGCGCCATCGGCCCCTTCGGCCGCCGCCACCATGGCCTGGCCATAGACGCCGCCCAGGTTGCGCGGCAGCAGGTAGCCCAGCGAGTTGGCCGAGCGCACAAAGGTGCGGGCCCCGCCGGTCCCGAAAGGCCAGCCTTCGATGAGGTTGGCCGAGCCGCCGACGCCCACCGTGCCGAACGGCGCGAACTGCGAGACGTTCCAGAACGTGGGCGCATAGTCGCGCCCCAGGCGCACCTCGCCCCAGGAGGCGCTGGACAGGCTCACGGTGGAGCGGCGGTGGAACAGGGCCGATCCCTCGAGCGCGCCGGAGTCGGGCAGCAACTGGGCTTCGAGCCAGAAGCTCGCGGCCAGGCCGCCACCCAGGTCCTCGGTGCCCCGAAAGCCCAGCCTGCTGGGCACCAGGTTGCCACCCGAGGACATGGTGGTGGCCGAGGCGCCACCGGCCTTGGCATGGGTGATGTTGAGGTCGAGCGTGCCGAAGATGGCCACGCCGCTTTGTGCATGGGCTGACGTGCCGAGCGCAGCGGCCGCGATGCCGGCAGCCAGCGCCCAGGCGGCGCGCGAAGCGGGGGTGGGGAACGCGCGGGCAGGCCGGGCAGATGGCTGGTGGGGGTTCAAGCTTGTCTCCTGTTGGTATGGATCGCACCGTTTCGGGCGGCGACAGGACGGATGCTAGGGACCCTCATCGATATCTGGAAATACTGTTTTTGGATAAAAATCAGTACCAAAAAAGTATAAATAACCCCTGACAACCCTGACCCATAGGAGCCCCCATATGGAAATGCGCCATCTGCGCTACTTCGTGGCCGTGGCCGAAGAGCTCAACTTCACCCGCGCGGCCCTTCGGCTGCACATCGCCCAGCCGCCGCTGAGCACGCAGATCCGCGCGCTGGAAGAGGAGATCGGCGCTGAGCTCTTCGTGCGCGACACGCGGCGCGTGTTCCTGACCCAGGCAGGCAAGGAGTTTTTGGTGCGCGCCCGCGCCATCCTGGCGGCCGCCCAGGAGGCCACGGAGGCGGCGCGCAGTGCATCGGCCGGCATCTTCGGGCGCATCGCGCTCGGGGTCACGGCCTCGGCCATGTTCACAGAGCGTCTGCCGCGCGCGCTGCGCGGTTTTGGCCAGGGCCATGCGCACGTGGAGATCGACCTGCAGGAAATGGCCTCCGTGGCGCAACTGGGCGCGCTGTACGAGCGCGTGCTGGACGTGGGCATCCTGCGCAAGCCCGACATGCGGCCGCCCGAGGGCGTGCACCTGGAGCAGTGGTACCGGGCGCCGCTGGTGGCCGCGGTTCCCGAGGGGCATGCACTCGCCCGCCAGGAGGCGGTGCGCATGGCCGACCTCCAGCGCGAGGCACTGATCACCTACCCGCGCGATGCCGGCATCGGCCTGTACTGGCCGGTGATGCAGCTGTGCGCCCAGGCCGGCTTTCGCCCCCGGGTGGTGCGCGAGGCGCGCGAACCGGCTTTCATGATCGGCCTGGTCGCTGCTGGCCTGGGCATCGCCATCGTGCCGCAGGACACGCGCTGCATCGGACTCGAAGGGGTAATCTACAAGCCGATCCTGGAACCGGACGCCGCGTCGACCCTGTACCTGGCCTACCGCACGGCAGAAACCGACCCGCACACCCTGGCCATGCTGGCCACGCTGCGCACCGTGGCCAGCGCACCATGAAAAACGCCCCGACGGCGCGGGCCGGCAGGGCGTTGGCAGGACAAGGCAGGAACGTTCAGCCCAGGGTCACGCGTGCGAACTTGCGCTTGCCGACCTGCACCACGTAAGTGCCCGCTTCGAGCTTGAGGCCCTTGTCGCTGACCACGCTGCCATCCACACGCACGCCGCCGCCATCGATCAGGCGGCCAGCTTCGCTGCTGGACGGGGCCAGATTGGCGCCCTTGAGCAGCGCGCCGATACCGAGTGGGGCGCCGGACAGGCTGACATCCGGGATCTCGTCAGGCACGCCGCCCTTGCTGCGGTTGTGGAAGTCCTGCTCTGCCGCCTCGGCCGCGGCCGCGCTGTGAAAGCGCGTGGTGATCTCCTTGGCCAGCATGACCTTGGCGTCCTTGGGGTTGCGCCCGCCCGCCACCTCGGCCTTGAGGGCGGCGATCTGCTCCAGCGACTGGAAGGACAGCAGCGTGAACCAGTCCCACATCAGCGTGTCCGAGATCGACAGCACCTTGGCGAACATGGTGTTGGGCTCTTCGGAGATGCCGATGTAGTTGTTCTTGGACTTGGACATCTTGTCCACGCCGTCCAGGCCCACCAGCAGCGGCATGGTGAGCACACACTGTGGCTCCTGGCCGTATTCCTGCTGCAGGTGGCGGCCCATGAGCAGGTTGAACTTCTGGTCCGTGCCACCGAGTTCCAGGTCGCTCTTCAAGGCCACGGAGTCGTAGCCCTGCATCAGCGGGTACAGGAACTCGTGCACCGCAATGGACTGGCCTGTGGTGAAGCGCTTGTGGAAGTCGTCGCGCTCCATCATGCGCGCCACCGTGTACCTGGCGGCCAGCTGGATCATGCCGCTGGCACCCAGGGGCTCGCTCCACTCGCTGTTGTAGCGGATCTCGGTGCGGGCCGGGTCGAGCACCAGGCTGGCCTGGCGGTAGTAGGTCTCGGCATTGGCCTTGATCTGTTCGGGCGTGAGCGGCGGGCGCGTGCTGTTGCGGCCCGAGGGGTCACCGATCAGGCTGGTGAAGTCCCCGATCAGGAAGATCACCTGGTGGCCCAGATCTTGCAATTGCCGCATCTTGTTGAGCACCACGGTGTGGCCGATGTGGATGTCTGGGGCCGTGGGGTCCAGGCCCAGCTTGATGCGCAAGGGCTTGCCCGTGGCCTCCGAGCGCGCCAGCTTCTTGACCCATTCGTCCTGGGGAAGCAGCTCCTGCACGCCGCGCAGCGAGATTTCAAGCGCCCGTCCTACACCATCGGAAACCGGGTTCGTTGTAACAGCAGATTGATTCATAAGGGTTTTTTGGGATGTCTATACAGCGCGCACCGCTATACTCCAGCCCACATTGCAGAGGCGGATTCTAATGGGCCCGCTGTTTCGACCCGCCCTGGGCTCTGTCGAATCGCTGCAAACAGACAGTCTGTGCGCCTTGCCTTGCCCCGTATTCACACCGGGGAAGTGCCAGGAGACCACTCTCACACTGGGGATAGACCTTTGATTCACGGCTTGACCACCGCCAGCGCGGCTTTGCTAGACCGACTGTCCCAGAGCATCCAACAACACCCGAAACGCATCACCGCCGCCATCGCAGCACTGCTGCTCACGGGCGGCGGCGGCGCGTTTGCCGTGGCCTCGTTCGCCCCCGATCCAGCCGACATGCCGGTGCGCATGGTGAACTACCCGGTGGAATCGCTGGCCGAGAACCTGGTGCTGGGCCAGCTCGATGCGCCCGGCTTCTCGCTGTTCCGCTCCGAGCAGGTGCGCAGCAGCGACACCCCCGAATCGCTGTTGCAGCGCATGGGCGTGGCCGATCCGGCCGCCGCTGCCTTCCTGCGTGGTGACAATACTGTCCGACAGAACATGCTGGGCCGCACCGGCCGCTTCGTGTCGGCCGAGACCACCGACGACCACCGCCTGGTGCGCCTGACCGCGCGCTGGGTGCCTGACGACAGCGGCAACTTCCGCCGCCTGATCGTGGAGCGCACCGGCGAGAAGTTCGGCTCGCGCGTCGAGACCGCCAAACTGACGACCAGCAGCCGCCTGGCCGGCGGCGTGATCAACAGCTCGCTGTTCGCCGCGACCGATGCCTCCAACATCCCCGATGCCGTGGCCGTGCAGATGGCCGAGCTGTTCTCGGGCAATATCGACTTCCGCCGCTCGCTGCGCAAGGGTGACCGCTTCTCGGTGGTCTACGAAACCCTCGAAGCCGATGGCGAGCCGCTGAGCAGCGGCCGCGTGCTGAGCGCCGAGTTCGTCAACAACAACAAGACCCACCAGGCGATCTGGTTCCAGGAAGCCAACGCTTCCAAAGGCGCCTACTACACGCTGGACGGCGAAAGCATGCGCCGCGCCTACCTGACCTCCCCCGTGGAGTTCTCGCGCGTGACCAGCGGCTTCAAGATGCGCATGCACCCCATCCTGAAGACCTGGCGCGCCCACCTGGGCACCGATTTCGCAGCCCCCACGGGCACGCCCGTGCGCACCGTGGGCGACGGCGTGGTGGAGTTCTCCGGCGTGCAGAACGGCTTTGGCAACGTGGTCTTCGTCAAGCACCGCAACCAGCATGTCACCGTGTACGCCCACCTGAGCCGCATCGACGTGCGCCAGGGCCAGTCGGTGGAACAGGGCCAGACCCTGGGCGCCGTGGGCTCCACGGGCTGGGCCACCGGCCCGCACCTGCACTTCGAATTCCGCGTGAACGGCCAGCACCAGGATCCACAGACCATCGTGGCCGCGAGCGAAGCCGCGGCACCGGTGTCGAAGGCCGGTCGCCCAGCCTTCGACCGCCTGGCCTCCGCGATGCGCATCCAGCTCTCGGCTGCGGTCTCCATCGAGCAAGCCAGCGCTGAATAAGCATCCCTCGGCCATGTCCGAGCTGTACATCGGCCTGATGTCAGGCACCTCCCTCGACGGGATCGACGGGGTGCTGGCGGATTTCGCGGATGACCGCATGGTGGTGACCCACCATGCCAGCGCGCCTTTCGCGCCCGGACTGCGCGCAGAACTTTTGGCCCTCAACACCCCTGGCAGCGATGAGCTGCACCGCGCCGCCCTGGCGGGCAATGCCCTGGCCCGCGCCTATGCCGGCGTGGTGCGAACCCTGCTGGAACGCAGCGGGCTGGCACCCCAGGCCATTCGCGCCATCGGCGCCCACGGCCAGACCGTGCGCCATCGCCCGCAGGAGTTCGATGGCACGGGCTACACCCTGCAACTGAACAGCCCAGCCCTGCTGGCCGAGCGCACGGGCATCGCCGTAGTGGCGGATTTCCGCAGCCGCGACCTGGCGGCCGGCGGCCAGGGTGCGCCGCTGGTGCCGGCCTTCCACCGCGGCGTGTTCGGCCGCGAGGGCGAAACCATGCTGGTGCTCAACATCGGCGGCATCTCCAACCTCAGCGTGCTCGGCGCCGACGGCCAGGTGCTGGGCTTCGACTGCGGTCCCGGCAATGCCCTGATGGATCACTGGTGCCAGGGGCACACCGGCCAGGCGTTCGACGCCAGCGGTGCCTGGGCCGCCAGCGGCCAGGTGCTGCCCGAACTGCTGGCCCTGCTGCGCCAGGAGCCCTTTCTGCACAAGCCACCGCCCAAGAGCACGGGGCGCGACCTGTTCAACCCCGCCTGGCTCGCCAGCCGCCTGGAATCCTTCCTGGGCGCAGCGCCCCAGGACGTGCAGGCCACGCTCACGGAGTTCACGGCGCTGGCCTGCGCCGACGATGCCAGCCGCCATGCTGCGGGCGCCAAGACCCTGGCGGTCTGCGGCGGTGGTGCGCTCAATGCCCACCTCATGGCCCGGCTGCAGGCCGCCTGCCCTGCCCTGCAGGTACTCGCCACCGACGCCCTGGGCCTGCCCGCCCTGCAGGTCGAGGCGGCCGCCTTTGCCTGGCTGGCGCGCCAGGCCATCAGCAGCCAGCCGGGCAACCTGGCCAGCGTGACGGGCGCTGCCGGCGGGCGCATTCTGGGCGCCCTCTACCCGGCATAAGAGCCTGTTTACGATCTTTTCGGGGTCGTGTTGGGGCGCAATCGGGATGAGTGGATGCTTCGGGTGCGCTGCATGGGCCCATGCCCATGCAAGCAGCCGAGGCACTCAATCGCCCGATTTCGCCTCAACCCTTCGGGCAAGTGCCTTGCCGGGCGGTCTGCTGCGTTGCGGCGCTTGCCATAGCCGAGCTATTGGCTGCACCCCGCGCCTTGCATCCCATCCCGGCAAGGTACTTGCACGACCCTGAAAAGATCGTAAACAGGCTCTCAGCTCAGCCGTGGTCTGCGGCGTCGGCCGTGGTCGCTGCCTTGCTGCTGGCCCGGTCCTCGGGCGACAGCTGCCAGAAGATGCCGGCCGACGCCACCGTCATCAGCCCCATGCAGGCAAAGGTGGCCTGGAAGGCCGAAAGCGTGTGCGCCGCGCCTGGTGGCTGGAAGAAGGCAGTGAAGGCCGCTAACACCGCGCCCGCAGCCGCCACGCCCATGCCCATGGCCACCATCTGCACCATGGACAGCAGGCTGTTGCCGCTGCTGGCCGTGGCATGGTCCAGGTCCTTGAGGGTCACCGTGTTCATGGCCGTGAACTGCAGGGAGTTCACTGCACCGAAGACCGCCAGCTGCAGCACGCGTGCCCACAGCGGCTGGGACGGATCGGCCAGGCCGAAGCTGGCCATGGTCAGGCCGACCAGCAGGGTATTGCCCACCAGCACCTGGCGGTAGCCGAAGCGGGTGATCAGCGGCGTGGTGAAACGCTTCATCGACATGCCGGCAATCGCCACCGGCAGCATCATCATGCCCGCCTGCATCGGCGAGTAGCCCATGGTGACCTGCAGCAGCAGCGGGATCAGGAAGGGCATGCAGGAGCTGCCCAGCCGCGAGAACAGGTTGCCCAGCAGGCCGATGCGCAGTGTGTCGACCGAAAACAGGCTCGGAGAGAACAGCGGATCGGCGCGGCTCGCGGCGTGCAGCCAGTAGGCCACCAGGCTGGCCAGGCCGAAGACCATCAGCACCAGCACGCTGGCCTGGCGCAGGCCCATGCTGGCCAGGCCATCGAGCGCCAGCGACAGCGACACCATGCCGAAGGCCAGCATCAGGTAGCCGGCCAGGTCGAAACGGGGCACGAAGGTCACGGGCTCCCCGGGCATGAAGCGCAGCGTGGCGATGCAGCCCACCAGCCCCACGGGCACATTGATCAGGAAGATCCAGTGCCAGGAAGCGGCCTCCACCAGCCAGCCGCCCAGCGTGGGGCCGATCAGCGGGCCGATGAGACCGGGGATGGCGACGAAGCTCATGGCCTGCAGGAACTGCTCGCGCGGAAAGGTGCGCAGCACCACCAGCCGCCCCACCGGCAGCAGCAGCGCACCGCCCAGCCCCTGCACCACGCGGGCTGCCACGAGCTGGGGAAGGTTCTGGGCCATGGCGCAGCACACCGAGCCCAGCACGAACAGCACGATGGCCGAGAAGAAGACGCGGCGCGAGCCGAAGCGATCGGCCAGCCAGCCCGAGGCCGGGATCAGCATGGCCATGGCCAGCGAATAGGCCACCACCACCGACTGCATCTGCAGCGGGCTCTCACCCAGGCTGCGCGCCATGGCCGGCAGCGCGGTGTTGACGATGGTGGCGTCCAGCGTCTGCATGAAGAAGCCGATGGCCACCAGCCAGAGAAGGACCTTGCGGGATTGTTCTTGCTGCATGCGCTGCCAGGCTACGGGGAAATCGAGAGCCCCAAATGAAAAGCCGCCCGAAGGCGGCTTGCTGTGGTCACCGGGGCCGTAGGCACGACCCGGCGGCCTCAGGCGGAGAAGCTGGAGCCGCAGCCGCAGGTGGTCGTGGCGTTGGGGTTCTTGATCACGAACTGGGCGCCCTGCAGGTCTTCCTTGTAGTCGATCTCGGCACCGACCAGGTACTGGTAGCTCATGGCGTCGATCAGCAGCGAGACGCCATTCTTGGTCATGGTGGTGTCGTCGTCGTTCGTGATTTCATCGAACGTGAAGCCGTACTGGAAGCCCGAGCATCCGCCACCCTGCACGAAGACACGCAGCTTGAGGTCGGGATTGCCTTCTTCCGCGATCAGGTCCGCCACCTTCGCCGCAGCACTGTCGGTGAACAGGATGGGGGCGGGCATTTCGGTCTGGATGTTCTCGGCAACTGCGCTCATGGGGGGCTCCGTTATCAGGTTTGGGGCCAATACTACTGCAAAGCAGTCGGGGATTCAGGGGCTGCCGGCTTTGACGACAACTGCAGTGGGGGCTTTTCGTCGGCCACCACCGCCAGCGGGCACATCTGGCCCGTGATCATGGCGCCCTGGTGCATTTCCAGCGCCTTGTAGTGCACGTTGCCCGTGATGCGCGCCTTGGGCTGCAGCTCCAGCAGCTCGGCCGCATGCACCGGGCCGGTCACCGAGCCGTTGACGATCACGTGGTCGGCATGCACTGCCCCCTCGACACGCGCTGATTCGGAGATCACCAGGATGCTGGGCTGCTCGGTGCCCGAGCGGATGTCGCCCACCACCTCGCCATCGATGCGCATCCCCTCGCCAAACAGCACATTGCCGTCGATGCGGGTGCCATGGGCCACCAGGCTCTTGATCGGGGGCTGCTTCTTTCGGGAAAACATGGGCAAAACTCCTGGGTCAGGGATGGCGGCCCGCAGGCGCCAGGGGCGTCGGCAGGCGGTCGGTCCATCCGCAGCAAAAATGAAAGGCAGAACCCTGGCTTTCTGCCCGCTCCGCACACAAGGTGGCGGGCGACGGCAGGTGGCGGCTATTCCGCCGCCAGGGCCATGGTCTGGGAGGTGCGCAGGGTGCTGCCATCCAGCACCCGCGCGGTCACGGTTTTTACCACGGCATCGGGTGGCAGGGTCAACATCCCCTCCAGGCGCCGGTACTGGCGCAGCTGCAGGGCTGCGCCCTGAGGAAAGGTCTGCGTCCAGGGCTTGCCGTCCTGCGTTCCCGCCAGCACCAGTTCCAGCTTGCCATTGAACTCCGGCGCGTTGCGCGCGGCCTGGATCACCAGCACCTGCCAGCGCAACTGCATGCCGCCCACGGTTTCGGCGTGCAGGCCGCGAATGGCCACGCCCTCCGTGGAGCCTGCCGGGATGAGGCGCTCGAAGAACCCGAGGTCCTCGCGCAGCGTGCGGTTCTCGGCCTCGAGCTGCCGTACCTGGGCCATCAGGGTCTGCAGGGTGGCCCGGTCGGCGGTGAGGATGCTCTCGGCCGTCTGCGAGACGGCATGCTGGCGCTGCGTCTCCTCCACCAGCCGTGCCACCTCGCCGCGCAGCCGCACCAGCTCCTCGCGGGCGCCGGAATCGAGCCCGGCGATGGACTTGCCGAACTCGAAGGCCCATAGCGCCACGGCGGCGCACAAGCCGAAAACCACCGCCAGCAGCAGCCAGCGCACAGGCCAGGGCATGGCGCTGCGGATGGCCACACGGGGGGCACTGATGGTCAGCCGGCGGCGAAGAAGGCGCAAACGCATGGGAGGCGGAAACGGGTGCTCGAAAACGAAGAGCGCACCTTAAACGAAAAAACCGCCCGAAGGCGGTTTTTTTGCAGGGCAGCCCAGGCTTAACGCTTGGAGAACTGCTTGGCGCGGCGTGCAGAGTGCAGACCGACCTTCTTACGTTCCACTTCGCGGGCATCGCGCGTCACGAAGCCGGCTTGGCTCAGTGCGGGCTTGAGCGTCGCGTCGTAGTCGATCAGGGCGCGGGTGATGCCATGGCGGGCAGCGCCAGCCTGGCCGGATTCACCGCCACCGTGCACATTGATCTGGATGTCGAAGGTTTCGACATGGTTCGTCAGTGCCAGGGGCTGCTTGGCGATCATGATCGAGGTTTCGCGGCCGAAGTAGGACTGGATGTCCTTGCCGTTTACCGTGATCTTGCCAGTGCCTTTTTTCAGAAACACGCGGGCGACGCTGGACTTGCGACGGCCGGTGCCATTGTTCCATTCACCAATCATCTCAAGGCTCCTTAGATTTCCAGAGCCTTGGGCTGCTGGGCGGTGTGGGGATGCTCTGCACCACCATACACCTTGAGTTTCTTGATCATTGCGTAGCCCAGGGGACCCTTGGGCAGCATGCCCTTGACGGCCTTCTCCAGCGCGCGGCCGGGGTGCTTGGCTTGCATGTCGCGGAAGTTCGTGGCCGTGATACCGCCGGGGTAACCCGAATGGCGGTAGTACACCTTGTCCAGGGACTTGGTGCCGGTGACCTTGAGCTGGGCGGCATTGATGATGACGATGAAGTCACCGGTGTCGACGTGAGGCGTGTAAATGGCCTTGTGTTTGCCGCGCAAACGGAGAGCAACTTCGCTGGCTACTCGTCCGAGGACCTTGTTGGTCGCGTCAATCACAAACCACTCGTGCACGACCTCAGCGGGCTTGGCGCTGAAAGTAGTAGTCATGAGTTTTCTCTTTGAAGAGGGTTTGGCGGGTCCTTTTCCACGGTCGGTGCTTCTCTGAAGGAAGCCTCTTAGGTGGCATGAAATTCCTCGCCGCGGGACCACAAAGCGCTGCGAAGCCCTCGATTATACGAATTACCAAGCCTGCGGCGCAAGCCATGCCTTGCGAAAGCCGCGCAAGGCGCCCGGCTCCACGCCGGGAAGGCTCAGGGCGACTGGCGGCGGCGCGCCTCTTCGGCGTCGTAGCGGCGCTTGTTCTCCACGCAAATGGCGGATCCAGCCTGGGACGGCTTCTGGCATTCGTTGTGGATGCACATGGGACGGGCCAGGAAGCTGGCGTCGGCACAGGTCTCCTGCGGCGACGGCACGCGCACCGGCGCGGGACGGGGGCGCTCCACCGGTGGCGGTGGCGGTGGCGCCGGTGGCGGCTCCTCATGGACCACGACGGGCGCAGGCGCAGACTCGGAGGCCACGGCGCGTTTCGGCTTGGGCACGGGCTTGGCCGCCGCAGCCGCCGATGCAGCCTCGGCCACCGTCGGCGTGGCCCCCAGAGGCGCGCTGGCCACGGTGGTTGCGGGCTCCGATGCGGGCACCAGAACCGCCACCGCCTCGGACGCAGCGGGCGCCGGCTCGGCCATCTCGGTGATGATGTCGTCCACGGGGGCTGCTTTCGGACCACGGCCTTGCGACCACCAGACCCCGGCAGCCGCCACGGCCAACCCGGCCGCACCCAGCACCAGCCACACCGGCATGCGACTCGAACGCCGGTCGGCGCGCGCCGCCAGGGCTGCGCTGGCACGCTCGGACTCCGTGAGGGCCGCGCGCACCCGGCCCGCAGCGCCGCTGGAATCGCCACGGCCGTGGCGCGCAGTCTTGCGGTCCGCGCCGGGCATGGGCACCTCGAGGACCTGCGTGTCCACGGGGTCCATGAAGACGGTGTCGGCCGCGCCCCGCTGCACGGTATCGGGGTATTCCTCGGCCTGGGCCTCCTCGGCTTTCGCCTCCAGCGCCTTGTTCACCTGGGCCTCGATCTGGGCCACGATGGCAGGGGCCGCCGTCACGTCCACCGTCGGGGTCAGCAGGCCGGGACCGGGCTGGTCGGCAGGCTCCACCCAGATATCGCCCAGGTCGGCGCGGAAGTCGAAATGCTCCACCCCCTCAGGGGGGCTGGTCATCTCCATCAGTTGCAGGAAGGCGTCGATGCTCTGGGGCCGGTCCTCCGGCCTGAGCGACAGCGCCTGCGAGACCGCGGCCACGAAGGCCGGCGAATACTCGACCCCCAGTTGCTTCTTGACGGTCTTGGCCACCCGCGAGAACGGCACCATGCGGTCCTTGATGGAGCGCAGGGTGGCCGGCAGGGGCGTGTCGTTGCACAGGCAGCCGTGCACCACGGCCGCCAGCGAGTACAGGTCGCTCCAGGGCCCCTGGCGCAGGTCGTCGTCACCTTCGGAATACTGCTCGATGGGTGCGTAGTTCACCTTCAGCACGGCGGTGTGCTTGTGGTCCTTGTCGTTGATCGCATGGCGCGCCGCGCCCAGGTCCAGCAGCACCGGTGGCCCGCTGTCCTGCAGGAAGATGTTGTCCGGCGAGATGTCACGGTGCAGGGTCTTGCCGTCGTGCAGCACGCGCAGGGCCCCCAGCACCGACCACAGCAACTTGCGCAGCCATTCCTCGGTGGGCGGCGTGCGCATCTGGGCGCGCGCCTGCTTGAAGGTCATGCCGGAATACAGGGGCATGACCATGTAGGCGGTGTTGTTGGCCTCCCAGAAGCGGAACACCTTGACCAGCGAGGGGTGGTCGAACTGCGCCAGCAGGCGGGCCTCGCCCACAAAGGATTCGAGGCCGGCGTGGAAGGTCTGCTGGTCCGACGAGGAACGCACCCACAGCGACTGACCCTGGGCACGCCCGGCCAGCGCCGAAGGCATGTACTCCTTGATCGCCACCGCCCGGTGCAGCGAATGGTCGAAGGCCTTGTAGACCATGCCGAAACCACCCACGCCCAGCAAGGCCAGGATTTCGAACTCGGCCAGCCGCGTTCCAGGCGGCAGCGCATCGACATGGCTGACGGCGCTGGCAGGAGCAGGAACAGAGGTTTCGGTCATTGTGCGAAAAGGCTGGGCGGACAGGCCGCCGGGACGGGGGGCAGGAAACCGCTGAGAGGGGCCGTCCCGCGGCACCTGCGATCATGATGCATGACAGCCGGTGGCATTGAAACAAAAAGCCACATATCTGCCAAAAACGTCACGCAGGAACCTCCCAGCACGCAATTCTGCCCTGTACTGCATTGTCCATGCCACCTGTGGCGCCTGAAAGACCCAATTGACGGGAGTGGGGCCATCTGATCCGGCGGCCAGCGCCGAAATATCGGTCCAGGCGCTGACAATCGTTACCATTGGGGCATGTTCAGTTACCGCCACGCCTTCCATGCAGGCAACCACGCCGACGTGCTCAAGCACACGGTGCTGATTGCCACCTTGCAGCACCTTACCGAGAAAGACGCGGCCCTGACCGTGCTGGACACCCATGCAGGCGCAGGCCTGTACCGGCTGGACGGCGACTATGCCAATACCAGCGCCGAGTCCGCCGACGGCATCGCCCGGCTGGTCGCACCCGGGGCACCCGCGCTCAAACCCGCCTTGCAGGCCTATGTGGACATGGTGCGCGCCTTCAACCAGGGGGCGGCCACACGCGTCTACCCGGGCTCGCCCTTCATCATCCAGCGCCTGCTGCGCGACCATGACAAGCTCAAGCTGTTCGAGCTGCACCCCACCGACCTGCGCGCACTCGCCGGCAACGTGGCCCAGCTCGAAGCCGGGCGACAGGTGGCGGTGCTGCACGAGGACGGGTTCGAGGGCATCAAGAAATTCCTGCCTCCGCCGGCCCGGCGCGCGCTGGTGCTGTGCGACCCCAGCTACGAGATGAAAAATGACTACGGCAAGGTGCTCGACATGGCGGCGGATTCGCTCAAGCGCTTTGCCACCGGCACCTATGCCTTCTGGTACCCGATCATCCCGCGCCCCGAAGCCCATGACCTGCCGCGCCGCCTGAAGACCCTGGCCACCAAGGCGGGGAAAAGCTGGCTGCATGCCACGCTGACCGTCAAGTCCAGCAAGATGACCGAAACCGCGAGCGGCGACACCAAGCGCCCCGGCCTGCCGGCCAGCGGCATGTTCCTGATCAACCCACCCTTCACGCTCAAGGCGGCGCTCAAGGACGCCCTGCCGCAGATGGCGGAGCTGCTGGCGCAGGACCGGAACGCGACGCACACCCTGGAGTCCGGCGGATAAGCAGGACGGCTGCCACGGCGGCGCTCGCAACGCTCAGGGGGAACGCAGCAGGCGCGGCGCAGCCGCACGGCTGCGGCGCGCGTTGGCCGCTGGCGCCTGCGTTTCGCGGGCCGCAGGCAGGGCAAAGCGCTGCGGAAGGTTATCGAGGGGAGCGGGTGGGCAGGTGACGGCATCGCCACCCACAGGGAACACATCCACGGGCTTGAGCCCCCCTTGCACCCCCAGGGCCAAGGCCGCACCACGGCTCAGGTCGACGATGCGGTTGGCCACGTGCGGGCCCCGGTCGTTGACCCGCACCACCACGCCCTTGCCCGTTTCCCGGTCCCGCACGCAGATGCGGGTGCCAAAGGCCAGCGTGCGGTGCGCCGCCGTCATCGCATTCATGTCGAACAACTCGCCGCTGGCCGTGCGCCGCCGGTGGAAGCGCTGGCCATACCAGGAGGCCAGGCCCGTTTCCAGGGGGCCCTCGTCCGCACCGAGGGCGTCGTCGTCCTCATCTTCATCCATGTCCGCCACATCCGCCGACAGGCTGGGGCGGGTCAATCCCTGCACCCCCACGGCCCCGGGGCGCAATGGCAGGGTCTCGGCGGGGTCCGGCGGCACCCTGAGGTCGCTGCCCGTGGCGCCATCCAGACGCACACCCGCTTCCTCGCCCCATGCCGCTGGCCACCACAGCAGGCAGCAGGCCACCAGCGCGCAGGCAATTGCTCGCGAAAGATCAGCGCTTGCAGCGCGCAAGAAACGCCTCTTCAAAGCGCTTGAGGTCGGCCCGCTCCCCTTCGGTGAGGTCGGTACGGGCTTTCTTGTTGTTCAGGATACGCTGCGACTCAGCGCACTGCTGGGCCTGGCGGGCATCCATCTCACGGGCCGACTGGGCCGCCATCTGGGCAGATTTTTCCTCATCGCGGCGCTGCCTGTCCCCGTCGCGCCGCTCCTGGTAGAAGCGATCGGACGCATCACGCTCTTCCTGTGCACAGTCGCGGCGGTATTCATTGCGCATGCCCTGCACCACATCCGGTGCGATCTTGCGCGAGTAGGCATTGCGGATGTTTTCGTCCAGCGAGCGGCAGCGCCCGCTCATGTAGCTGTAGTGGTCCGGCACATCGGGCGCCGTGCGCACCACGGTGGAGCGGGAGGGTTGGCTGTAGGAATAGGTTGGCTGGGCAGGGCCCGCTTCCACAGTTCGCGTGGTGCTTCCACTCGGGCACGGACGCGACAGGGAATAGTCATTCCCATTGGCATCGCGGCAGTGGTAGCGCGTCTGCGCCCCCACGCTCGATGCACCCAAGGCCCCCAGCAGGGCCAGCATCACGGCAAATACAACCTTCATGGCGCACCAGAAAAAATGAAACAAAGGGTGTGAATATTACCGTTGGACGCCGCTCACAACACCAGGCGGCGGCAAATTTCGAGGGTGGCGGCGCTTTGGTTCATGGTGTAGAAGTGCAATGCAGGCACGCCTGCACTGCGCAGCCGGTCGCACAGATCCGTCACCACGTCGAGGCCGAAGGCTTTGATGCTCGCCATATCGTCCCCGAAAGCCTGCAGGCGCAGGCGGATCCAGCGCGGGATTTCGGCGCCGCAGGCATCCGAGAAGCGCAAGAGCTGGGTAGAGCTGGTGATCGGCATGATGCCCGGCACCACAGGGATGCTGGCGCCCAGGGCCTGCACGTCGTCCACGAAGCGGAAATAGGCATCCGCGTTGTAGAAGTACTGGGTGATGGCCGCGTCGGCGCCTGCCTGCACCTTGGCCAGGTAGGCCTTGAGGTCGGCTTCGGGTGAGCGGGCCTGGGGATGCACCTCGGGGTAGGCGGCCACTTCGATATGGAAGTCGCGCCCGGTCTCGGCCCGGATGAAGGCCACCAGGTCGCTGGCGTACTGGAACTCGCCGCCCGCGCCATAGCCGCTGGGCAGGTCACCACGCAAGGCCACCAGGCGCTTGACGCCCATGGCCTTGAGCTGGTCCAGCTGCTCGCGCACCGATGCGCGTGTGGCGCCGATGCAAGAGAAGTGCGAGGCCGCTGGCACGCTCTCGGCCAGGATCTCGCGCACGGTGCCGAAAGTGCCCTCCTGCGTGGAGCCGCCGGCACCGTAGGTGACGGAGCAGAACTCTGGGCTCAGCACATACAGCTGCTGGCGCTCGGCGCGCAGCTTGTCGGCGCCCGCAGGTGTCTTGGGCGGAAAGAATTCGAGGCTCACCGGAAAGCCAGTGGCCTGTGCCTTGGCTGCGTTCATGCGGCCCTCCTCGCAAAAACAAAGAATTCACGGTTGCCGTCGCCACCGCCGATGGGGCTTTCCAGCCAGGCCTGTACCGCGAGGCCCAGGCCGGCGCAGCAGTCGCGGATGCGCTGCTCGACCACCGCATACAGGGATTCGTCGCGCACGATGCCGCCCTTGCCGACCTGGCCGGGTTGCAGCTCGAACTGCGGCTTGACCAGCATCAGCAACTGCCCACCCGGCGCCAACAGTGGCACCAGCGCGGGCAGCACGAGGGTGAGCGAGATGAACGACAGGTCACCGGTGACCAGATCGAAGGTGGGCGTGATGTCCACCTGCTCCCGCCCCGCCCTGCGGCGGCGCACCGTGCGCACGATGCCTTCAGCCCGCGCGCGCGCCTTGGCGACGCGCTCGGCCTTGAAGGCCTCCACGTCCTGTTCCTTGGCATCGTCGCTGTCGTCGTACCCGTCGTCCACTTCACCGCCATTGCGCATCCAGGCATAGGGGGCCACGGGCTGGGTGTCGTTGTCGTCGATATCTGTTTCCACATGCTCGGACAGGGCCTCCTCGCAGGCTTCCTGCAGCGAATCGGCTGTCATGGCGCGGGCATTGAGCCCTTCCACGCCCACCACACGCGGGTCGTTGCGCAGCCGCTCATGCAACTGGCCTTGCCCCACGTCCACGCCGATCACCTGGGCAGCGCCCTGCTGCAGCAGGCAGTCGGTGAAGCCCCCGGTGCTCTGGCCCACGTCCAGGCAGCGCAGCCCCTTAACGGACAGCTTGGTGGCGGCGAGCGCGCCCTCAAGCTTGAGGCCGCCGCGCGAGAGGTACTTCGCCTCGGAGTCATCGAGCAGCCGCAGCTCGGCCACCGACGGAATGTCGTCACCGTTCTTGGCCACCTTCTGCCAGGGTGCGAGCGGCGACAGGCGCCACTCCACCCCGGCCGCGATCAGCCGCTGCGCCTGCGAGCGCGTGGCCGCATGGCCGAATTCCACCAAAAAAACATCTGCACGCATGCGTCACTCTCTCGCCGGGAGGCAATGGATTTCATGGCCCCAAGGGCACCAAGGTGTTCTGCGCCACCGGCGCCCTTCCCCCTGGGAAAGAGCGGCCGGCGGCGACCGCTGATCAGTAGCGGTAGGTGTCGGGCTTGTAAGGGCCTTGCTTGGACACGCCGATGTAGGCGGCCTGTTCGTCGGAGAGTTCGGTCAGCATGGCGCCGACCTTCTTCAGGTGCAGGCGTGCGACCTTTTCGTCGAGGTGCTTGGGCAGCACATAGACCTGGCCGTTCTCGTAGCGGTCCTTGTGCATGAACAGCTCGATCTGGGCGATGGTCTGGTTGGCGAACGAGCTGGACATCACAAAGCTCGGGTGGCCCGTGCCGCAGCCCAGGTTCACCAGGCGGCCCTTGGCCAGCAGGATGATGCGCTTGCCGTCCGGGAAGATCACATGGTCCACCTGGGGCTTGATCTCTTCCCACTCGTACTGTTCGAGCGTGGCGACCTGGATCTCGTTGTCGAAGTGGCCGATGTTGCAGACGATGGCCTGGTCCTTCATGGCCTTCATGTGCTCGTGGGTGATCACGTCCTTGTTGCCGGTGGTGGTCACGAAGATGTCGGCCTTGTCGGCAGCGTACTCCATGGTCACGACCTTGTAGCCTTCCATCGCGGCCTGCAGGGCGTTGATGGGGTCGATCTCGGTCACCCAGACCTGGGCCGACAGCGCGCGCAGGGCCTGGGCACTGCCCTTGCCCACGTCGCCGTAGCCGGCCACGCAGGCCACCTTGCCGGCGATCATCACGTCGGTGGCGCGCTTGATGCCGTCCACCAGCGATTCACGGCAGCCGTACAGGTTGTCGAACTTGCTCTTGGTCACCGAGTCGTTGACGTTGATCGCGCGGAACAGCAGCGTGCCCTTGGCGGACATTTCCTTGAGGCGGTGCACGCCGGTCGTGGTTTCTTCGGTCACGCCGATGATCTGGGCGCTCTTGCGGGTGTACCAGGTCGGGTCCACGGCCAGCTTGGCCTTGATCGATGCGTACAGGCAGGTTTCTTCTTCGCTGGTGGGATTGTCCAGCAGCGAGGCGTCCTTCTCGGCGCGCTGGCCCAGGTGCATCAGCAGCGTGGCATCGCCACCGTCGTCCAGGATCAGGTTGGGGCCTTCACCTTCGCTGCCGGCAGGGCCGAAGTCGAAGATGCGGTGGGTGTAGTCCCAGTACTCGGCCAGGGTTTCACCCTTGATGGCGAACACCGGCGTGCCGGTGGCGGCGATGGCCGCGGCGGCATGGTCCTGCGTGGAGAAGATGTTGCACGAAGCCCAGCGCACGTCGGCACCCAGGGCCTGCAGCGTTTCGATCAGCACGGCGGTCTGGATGGTCATGTGCAGGCTGCCGGTGATGCGGGCGCCCTTCAAGGCCTTCTGGGCGGCGAATTCCTCGCGGATGGCCATCAGGCCGGGCATCTCCGTTTCGGCGATGCGGATTTCCTTGCGGCCCCAGGCGGCCAGGCCGATGTCGGCAATGATGCAGTCGGTGTTGACGACCGGGGCGTTGACGCGTGCGTTCATGGTGGTGTGCTCCAAAGCATGTTTGAAAGACCACGTTCAGCGCGGGGATGAGACGGAAGGCTCACTCACCACACGAGAAGTGGATGAGCGTCGTTGCTAGATGACTCCGAGCCTCACGCCCCGCCAGTGCTGGGGACGCTGCAACGCTCCTCGGATGCGCGCATTATAAGTAAAAGCACGCGGCATGCCACGTCTACAGCGTGACGACATGTCCCAGCTGCGGATCGATGCGTCCGGCATGCAGGTCCTCCACCAGCGCCTGCGCAGCGGCAAAGCCCGCGTGCTCCTGCACCCGCATCCAGGGCTGGCGGGCGTCGCTGATGCGCTCGATGAAGGCGCGCTGCGCGGCGTTGAATTTCTGGTTCACCACCTCCGGCCCCCAGTCGGCATTGCGCTTTCGGATCTGCACCGGCGCGAAGTAGAACGCCGGGGCCGGCCCGGGCAAGGCGGTATCGCGCAGGAACTGCGTGTTCTGCGCCGAACCCGCATAGCAGTCGTAGACCAGGGCAGCGCCCAGGTGGTGGTGTACCCGCGCGCGCAGGCCCTCGTCGCCCGAAAAGTCCACGTACAGCGTGGGCACGCTCGTCTCCAGCGCCTCCAGCTCGCCATAGGCCACCGTGCGCTCGTAGCAGCCCAGGCCTTGCACGAAGGCGCTGTTGCGTGGCGAGGTGAGCGCCACCCGCTCGATGCCCTCCTGCCCCTGCAGGCAGAACGCGGTGCCGAAGGCCGTCTTGCTCGATGCGCTGGAGAACACCAGGCGCTTCGCACCGAAAAATGCGTTGTCCGAGAGGAAGTCCGCCAGCATGAACGAGGTGATGAACAGCGGGCGCACCAGCATCTGCCAGTTCTCGTCGGCTACGCGGTAGGCCGGGTCGGCGCTGGTGCGCGTGTACTGGTTGTAGGCCGAGGTGAGGCCCTGGCGGTGCTCCGCGCCGTCGTAGAAGCCCCGCGCCGTCACGCGCACAGGCTGCATGCGCAAGTGGCTGGCAATCGGCCAGTAGCCGTAGAAGCGCTCGCCCACGGCCACGCCCTCGACATCGGAGGCCACGACCTCGGCAAAGCCCCAGACCGGCATGTGGCCCCAGCCCGCTTCGCCGGTGGGGAAAAAATCCCAGTACTTCATGGCATCGCCGAAGGCCGCGTAGGTGATGTTGTTGGTGGTCACGGCCACGCGGTCCACGCGCAGCAGGGCCTCGCCGGGCTGCAGCGGTGCCAGGGGCGACTGCACAGTGCGTGTGTGATTCAATGCGTTCTTGTCGGTCAACAGGCGGGTCTGCATGGTCATGGTGTGTCTCCGGTACGGGTGTGAAAAGGCGCTCTGGTCACTGTATGGCGCCGGGCCCTGCCGCGGGTTCGGAAACCGATGAAGGCCCCGCCCGCCACCCCCTCCGCAGCCGCCAGGCCTTTGAAACGGCCGCGCCAGGCGCGGGCCCGCTTTACCGTGCAGGCCATCTACGACGCCTTTGTTCGGATTTGGCAGCGCGACGGCTGGGACAAGCTCACCACGCGCAACGTGGCGCTGGAGACCGGTATCGCCGTGGGCACGCTCTACGACTACTTCCCCAACAAGACGGCCCTGCTCTCAGGCTACGTGCGCCACTGCATCGAAACCCTGCTCGCGGCCATCGAGCGCGAGGCCGTGCAGCCCGCCGGCCTGCCCTGGGAGGAGCGCATCCACCAGCTGGTGCGCCTGGTCTGCGGCGTGGATGCGCCCGAGCTGCCGACCTTTTACCCCGGGATGCTGGCGCTGGAAGCGCAGATGGCCGAGCCCCGCGACCACCGCCGCGCGCATGAGGAACTCGTCACCGCGTGGGGCCGGGTGCTGGCGGCCTGCACCGATCTGCCCCGGACGACGGCCCCGGACCTGGCTCGCAAGCTGCACCTGTCCGCCTGGGGCGGGAGGCGCTACGTTCTGCTCCTGCAGCTGGGGCCCGAGGAGATGCGGCAGTGGGCCCATGGCGTGGAACAGCTTTGCTGCGCCGCCATCCGCCAGGCGGACTGAGCTTGTCACCTGCGCGGCTGCTGCGCCCGGCAAGCCGCCCGACACTGGCGCCCTCACACAAGAGGAGCATTCCATGGACCCGAAGGACAAGGTCATCATCGTCACCGGCGGCGCCAGCGGCATCGGCCGTAGCATCGCGCGGCGTTTTGCACAGGAGGGCGCGTGCGCCGTGGTCGTCGCCGACCTGCACCTGGAACCAGCCCAGGCCGTGGCCGACGAGATCGGTGGCCTGGCGGTGCGCTGCGACGTTGCGCGCGAGGCCGACATCAAGGCCCTGGTGGCCACCACGCGCGCGCGCTACGGCCGGGTCGATGCCTACATCTCCAACGCCGGCATCCTGGGCCGCCCAGGTGGCATCGAGCTCGAAGACCCGCTGTGGGACGCGATGTGGAACATCCACGGCATGGCCCATGTCTGGGCCGCCCGCGCCGTGGTGCCCGAGATGGTGGAGCGCGGCGAGGGTTTCTTCCTGGTCACGGCCTCGGCGGCGGGGCTGCTGACCATCGTCGAGTCCGCGCCCTACGCCGTCACCAAGCATGCGGCCGTGGCCTTTGCCGAGTGGCTGCGCATCGCCTACGGCCGCAAGGGCGTGGGTGTCGCCTGCCTGTGCCCGCAGTCGGTGCAGACCGCCATGGTCACGGGCGATGGGGGTTCGGCCTCGCACGACGGCATCCTGCCGCCCGAGCAGGTGGCGGGCGACGTGCTGGCCGCCATGCAGGACGGCCGCTTCCTGGTGCTACCCCACCCCGAGGTGGCGCAGTACTTCCGCAACAAGGGCCAGGACTACGAGCGCTGGCTGGGCGGCATGCAGAAGATGTACGCGCGCCACGCCCAGGCACAGGAGGCCTGAAACACCCCCTGAGTCGCTTCGCGCCTTCCCCCTCTCTCGACTCGCTGCGCAAGTCGGGAGGGGGACGCTCCCGGTGCGGCGGGAAGGCCCTTGCACGGGAGCACTGGATTGGGCCGCGCCAGTTTCATCCGTCGCGGGTTGCGCGAAGCGCGGTGGAGCAACTCGGATACGGCCGCCGAGGGGCCTGGGCGCGAGCCCGGTAAAATCAGCGGTTTCGGGCGCGTGAGCGCCTGCCGCGCCGACTGCCGTAGGCCCCTGCCGCAGCGAGCTGCCCACCCCCCTCTCTTGGAATCCCCTGTGTCCTACGCCCCCGAAACCCGGCGCCGCCGCACCTTTGCCATCATTTCCCACCCCGACGCGGGCAAGACCACGCTGACCGAAAAGCTGCTGCTGTTCTCGGGTGCGATCCAGATCGCCGGTGCCGTCAAGGGCCGCAAGGCCAGCCGCCATGCCACCTCGGACTGGATGGAAATCGAAAAGCAGCGCGGCATCTCGGTGGCCTCCTCGGTCATGCAGATGCTGTACCGCGAGCATGTGATCAACCTGCTCGACACGCCCGGCCACAAGGACTTCTCGGAAGACACCTACCGCGTGCTCACCGCCGTCGACTCGGCGCTGATGGTGATCGACGCGGCCAACGGCGTGGAAGCGCAGACGCGCCGCCTGATCGAGGTCTGCCGCCAGCGCGACACGCCCATCATCACCTTCGTGAACAAGATGGACCGCGAAGTGCGCGACCCGCTGGACATCATGGACGAGGTCGAGCGCGAGCTGGGCATGCCCTGCTGCCCCATGACTTGGCCCGTGGGCCAGGGCAAGGCCTTCGGCGGCATCATCAACCTGCGCAACAAGACCATGACGGTGTTCGAGTCCGGCAGCGAGCGCCGCCCGCAGGACTTCGAGGCCATTCCGCTGTCCGACGAAACCACGCTGCGCGCGCGCTTCGGCGCCGAGTTCGACGCCGCGCTCGAAAGCATGGAACTGGCCGTGGGTGCCTCGCCCGAGTGGGACCACGAGGCCTTCCTGGCCGGCAAGCTGACGCCCGTGTTCTTCGGCTCCGGGGTGAACAACTTCGGGGTGATGGAGGTGCTCGATGCGCTGGTGGACATGGCGCCGCCCCCCGGCCCGCGCGTGAGCACGCTGCAGGTCAACAAGCAGCCCGTGGTCAAGACCATCCAGCCCGAGGACGAGGGCTTTGCCGGCGTGGTGTTCAAGGTGCAGGCCAACATGGACGCCAACCACCGCGACCGCATCGCCTTCGTGCGCGTGGCCTCCGGCAAGTACGTGCCGGGCATGAAGCTCAAGGTGCAGCGCAGCGCCAAGGAGCTGCGCCCCACCTCGGTCGTGACTTTCATGTCGCAGCGCCGCGAGGCGGTGGAAGAGGCCTACGCGGGCGACATCATCGGCTTCACCACGCACGGCGGCGTGCAGCTCGGCGACACCATCACCGATGGCGCCAACCTGCAGTTCACCGGCCTGCCGTTCTTCGCACCCGAGATGTTCATGACCGTGGTGCTCAAGAACCCGCTGCGCACCAAGCAGCTGCAGCAGGGCCTGGCCCAGCTGGGCGAGGAAGGCGCCATCCAGGTCTTCAAGCCCGATGCCGGCGGCAACATGCTGCTCGGAGCCGTGGGCCAGCTGCAGTTCGAAGTGGTGCAGCACCGCCTCAAGGCGGAATACGATGCCGACGTGCGCCTGGAGGGCTGCCAGTACACCGGCGCACGCTGGATCACGGCCGACAACGCGGCCGACCTGCGCGCCTTCACCGACGCCTACCCGCTGCGCCTGGCGCACGACGCGGCCGACACGCTGGCCTACCTGTGCACCTCGCCCTACGACGTGCGCCTGGCGCAGGAGCGGTTCCCCAAGATCCACTTCCATCCGCTGCGCGAACACGCCGGGCTGAGCCTGGGCAGCGCGAGCTGAGCCTCTTCCTCCAAGCCATCTCTCAGCCATCGTCCCTCCCATGCGGCACGCCCAGCCCTCGACAGCACGGCCTGCGCTCCGTGGGAGGGCGGCAGGCATGCTGCGGCGTTTCATGCTGGTGCTCGCACTGGGACTGGGCTGCACCCTGGCCGTGGCAGACCCGCCCCGCAGCGGCGCCAGGCAGCCCGCCGCGCCACGCGCGGAAATCCCGCCCGTCCAGGACATCCTGAACATGCCGGTCGGCGACCCGCCCGTGGAATCCATGCACTGGCCCCAGGCGCTGGAGGCATTGGGCCGTCCCCGCGAGGCCGCCGCCCTGCGCCAGGCCCTGCTGCTGCGCTGGCTGGCCAGCCTGCAACCGGCAGGGAACTTCGCCCCGACGACCGAAACCCTGGGCCAGGCCATCGAGTCCGTCGGATCACCCGACAGCACCGCCCGCGCCCGTGACGCCAAGGCCTGGTGGAACGCCCTGCTGGCCCTCCAGCTGCGCATCGCACTGCCCGAGGCCAGCGTGCCCTTGCCTGACGAGATCGGTAGCCTGCAGGAACGCCTGGTGACCCTGCGCCCCGGCGTCTGGGCACTGCGCGACAACGCCAGGGCACCCACCGCCAACCCGACCCCGGGCGTGGCACCAGCGCCCGGCGTCTTCGCCCTGGTGGAACTGCACAACACCGGCAGCAGGGCGCTGGCCCTGGGGCCCTTCGATCTGGAACTGCTGCCGCAGCGTGCTGCGGCCCAAGCGGCCACACCCGCCTGGTCGATGGCCTGCGAGACTCCCCGCTACCAGGCCAAAGCCCCCCTGGCGCCCAACCAGGCCCAGCCCTACCTGTGCCGCGGTCCGGCGCTGCAAGGTGCCGCAGAGGATGCGGGCGCGGTGCTCCTCGCCGCCCAGCAGCAGGGGCGGCTGCGCATCCGGTCCGACGCGCTCGACCGGGAATCCGAGCGCAGTGCGATCGCCACCGCGCTCGCGCAGCCCCGGCAGGACGCGCTGCGCAGCTTCCTGGCCGCCAATGCATCGTGCGAGCAACGCGGAAACTGCGCCGCCCAAGCCCGCGAGGCCCGGGCGCGTGCGGCCAAGGCGGCCTCCGCCAACCAGGCCCGCGAGCGCGAGCGCTGGATCGCCCTGAAATGGTGGGGGGCCATCCTCGCCGGTGCTGCGGTGTATGTCGCCATGGCCCGCTACATCAGCGTGGCAGCCGCCTCGGTCGCCCTGTTCATTGCGCTGGCCATCCCTGCCTACCAAGTCTTCCAATCGGCGCGGACCATGAACACGGCCGACAACTGGGGCGGCTTTGTCGTGATCCCGATGATGGGCCTGGCCATCCTGGTCCCCATCGTGGCGCCGCCCATTGCAGCCTGGATCTACCGCACCGCCGCCAACCGCCAGGACCGCCGCCGGACCCTTCAGACGATCGGCTACGTCGTGGTCACGGTCCTCGCCATCGCCTTGATCAACCGCATCCTGGACCTGCTGTTCTGACCCGGCTACGCCGGTCCCATTTTTTGTCCCCGCCTTCATGCATCCTCTGACCCACTGGCACATCGCAGCCACCCCTCCCCTGCTCGGTGTCTTCACCGACATCGACGACACGCTGACCACCGACGGTGCGATCACGCCCGACGCCCTGCAGGCCCTGGGCGCGCTGCGCGCTGCCGGCCTGCACGTCATCCCCATCACCGGCCGGCCGGTCGGCTGGAGCGAGCCCTTCGCGCTGGGCTGGCCCGTGGATGCCATCGTGGCCGAGAACGGCGCCGTCGCCCTGCGCCGCGTGGACGGCCCTGGGGGCCAGACCCTGGTCAAGACCTACCAGCAGGACGGGCCCACCCGCACGACCAACTACGCACGCATGCAGGAGGTGCTGGCGCAGGTGGAGCGCGAGGTGCCGGGGGCCCTGCGCGCCACCGATTCGCCCGGGCGCGAGACCGACATCGCCATCGACCACAGCGAGTTCACGCAGCTGCCGCAGCAGGCCATCGACGCCGCCGTACAGCGCATGCGCGCGGCCGGAATGAACGCCACGGTGAGCAGCATCCACATCAATGGCTGGTTCGGCGCCCACAACAAGCTCGAAGGGGCGCGCTGGATCGTGCGCGAGCTGTTCGGCCGCGACCTCGATGCCGAGATCGGCCGCTGGGTCTATGTGGGCGACTCGACCAACGACCAGCTCATGTTCCAGCACTTCGCGCACAGCGTGGGCGTGGCCAACATCGCGCGCTTCGTGCCGCAACTGGTGCACCTGCCACGCTATGTGACCGAAGGCGAGCGCGGCGCCGGCTTCAGCCAGGTGGCGCAGCGCATCCTGGCAGCGACCGCCTGACGGCACCGACCTCTGCGCACATGGCCCGGCGCAAGCGCTTCGCCATCGCCTGGCTCGCTCTCGGCCTGTGCGCCCTGGGTGGGTACCTGTGGACGGCCCAGCACACGCCCGGCCGGTTTTCCGTGCGCGCCGGCGGCCAGGAAGTGCATGACCGCAGCACCGGCCTGACCTGGCGCCGCTGCGCCGAGGGCATGCGATGGAGCGGTGTGGGCTGCACGGGCGAGCCCCGCACCTTCACCCAGATCGAGGCGGCCGAACATGCCGCGCAGCAGACTGGCTGGCGGCTGCCAACGGTCGGCGAGTTGCACACGCTGGTGGACGCGGGGCGCCGCAACCCGGCCATCGATACCCAGGCGTTCCCCGACACGCCACCCGACTGGTTCTGGAGCGCGAGCCAGGCCAACAGCCGCATCACCCATGCCTGGCTGGTGCACTTCGGCGAAGGCCGGGCCAACATGGCGCTGCGGCTCAACCACCTGCCGGCGCGCCTGGTCAGGCGCTGAGGACCTGCAGCGCCCGGGTCCATGTGGCGATCACGCGCGATGGGTTGACGGTGCCGAAGCAATCCCGGCACCGGCCCCAGGCCAGGTCGACGGAGCCGGCCTTCAGGACGGCTTGGCCAGGCCCAGCTTTTCCACCAGCGCCTTTTCGCGCGCGAAGGTATCCTGCGCGAACTTCTGGTAGGCCGAGGTGCTCATGTACATGGGCACCATGTCGTAGCGGGCCAGGGCCGTGCGGTAGCTCTCCTGCTCCATGGCCTTCTTGAAGGCATCGTGCAGGCGCTTGACCACGGCGTCGGGCGTGCCCTTGGGTGCGCCGATGCCGAACGGCGAGTTCTGCACCAGGTTGAGGCCCAGTTCCTTGAGCGTGGGTGCATCGGGGAACTTGGCCAGGCGCTCGGCCCCCCAGGTGTTGAGCACGCGCAGCTTGCCGGCCTCGACCTGGGGCGCAAAGCCCGTGGAGTCGGCCGCGGCCATGATCTGCCCGCCCAGGATGGATTGCATCAGGTCGGCGCTGCCCTTGTAGGGCACGTGCAGCAACTCCAGCCCCAGTTGCTGGGCGATGAGCTCCATGGTCAGGTGCGGGCTGGTCATGGTGCCGGTGGATCCGTAGCTGAGCTTGCCGGGATTGGCCTTGGCCCAGGCCACGAAATGCGTCCAGGTCTTGAGCTGCGAATCGGCCGGGACCACCAGACCGAAGGCATAGCCGGTCACGTTGAGCACGTAGCTGATGTCCTTGACCGGGTCCCAGCTGATCTTGGTGGTGTAGGGCAGGCGGAACACGCCCAGCGGAATCTGCGCGATGGTGTAGCCGTCGGCCGCGGAGCCCTGCAGCTGCTGGGCGGGCAGCGTGCCGCCGGCGCCGGGCTTGTTTTCCACGATCACGGGCTGGCCCAGGATCTTGCCGGCGTTGTCGGCCAGGGAGCGCATGGTGATATCGGTGGGCCCACCCGCCGGGAAGGCGATCACCAGCTTGATCGGCTTGGCCGGAAAACTCTGGGCCCGGGCCAGCAGGGTGGCCGGAGCGACCGCGGCGGCGGCACCCCACTGGATGATCTGACGGCGACGCTGCATGGTGGAATCCTTGGAAGACATAGATCCTTGCATTGGACTGCAGTCCCGTCGCCATGGGCATGCAGGAAACTCCCTAGCAAGTGTCACGCAGGCGCCTGCCACGGGTGCTGCATGCGCTCAGGCCTTGTAGGTGGACAGCAGGATGCTGGTCTCCGTGTTGCCGATGCCCGGCGTGAGGCGGATGCGCCCCAGTGCCATGTCGAAGGCCTCCAGGCTCTCGGCCCGGACCTCGGCCACGATGTCCCAGCGGCCGTTGGTGCTGTGCAGGGTGTCCACGGCCGGCTCGCCACGCAGCGCGCGGATGACATCGGGCGCGGCATTGCCCTCCACCGCGATGCTCATCCAGGCGCGTATGCGCTGGGGTTCCGAATCGGGGCGCAGGCGCACGGTGTAACCCGTGATCACACCGCTCTCCTGCATCTTGCGCAGGCGGTTCTGTACCGTGCCGCGGGAGATGCGCAGCTTCTGCGCCAACACGGCCACGGGGGTGCGGGCATCGGTGCGCAGGATGCCGATGATTTGGCGGTCGGTGTCGTCGATAGTGGCCATAGTGATCCATAGCATTGGCAATATGCCAATTTTCAGCGCATTTTGACCAGGATGATGGCTTTTCTGTAGCGCTCCCCATGCCGAGAATTCCAGGGATTGCATCCAAACCTGTCCGTCCCCGTCCATGCCCCAACCCTCTGCCCAAGCCCCTGCCGCCGTCGTGATGGTGCGCCCGCACCGCTTCCACCCCAATCCAGAAACCGCCGCTGACAACGCCTTCCAGTCGCCCGCTGCCCAGGCAGCCGACGCCATCGCCAGCCTTGCCCATGCCGAAGTGACTGCCGCCGCGGCCCGCTTGCAGGCGGCGGGCGTGCGCGTGCACCTGTTCGAGGACCTGGGCGAGCGCGGTACGCCGGACGCGGTGTTTCCCAACAACTGGTTCTCGACCCATGCGGGCGGGCATGTGGCCCTGTACCCGATGTTTGCCGAGAGCCGCCGGCGTGAGCGGCGTGCCGACGTGATCGAGATGCTCAAGGCCGAGTACCGCGTGCAGGACGTGATCGACTACTCGGGCCTGGAGGCCGACGGCATGTTCCTCGAGGGCACTGGCGCGATGGTGCTCGACCACATCGCGCGCGTGGCCTACACCGCGCAGTCCAACCGCGCCGACCCGGTGGCATTGGAGCGCTTTTGCACCCACTTCAACTACGAACCCATGGCCTTTGCCACGACCGACGCACAGGGGATGCCGTGCTACCACACCAACGTGATGCTGTGCGTGGGCACCGACTTCGCGCTCGGCGGCTTCCACCTGGTCAGCGACCCGGTACGCCGCCAAGCCGTGTGCGAGCGCCTGGCCGAATCCGGCCGCACCTTGATCGAACTGAGCGCACAGCAGATCGGCGAGTTCGCGGGCAATGCGCTGGAGCTCACAGGCAAAGAGGGCCGGGTGCTGGCCCTGTCGGCACGCGCAGCAGCCAGTCTCACTGCAGCGCAGAAAGCCGTGATCGAGCGCAGCGCCGCCCTGCTGCCGCTGGCGGTGCCCACCATCGAGCTCGCGGGTGGATCGGTGCGCTGCATGCTGGCAGGCATCCACCTGGCGCGCAGGGGGTGATACCGGGTAGACCGCGGGGCGCCCTCAGCGGGGCGGGGCTTCTGCATCCAGTTGCGCATCGCACCCCACCCCGGCGGCAATTGAGCGCCGGGCCCAGGCGCCGATGGCGCGCACCAGCCAGGGATGGCGGATACCCGTCACCCCGCCCGGGTCGGACACCATGCCGCACAGGTAGCGGCCCTCGCCATCGCTCCAGCGCAATGCCGCGCACGCACCAGTGCGCCGGCGCGACACCAGCACCCCCACCGGGCAAGGCTCGGCCAGGCAGCACAGACCGCAGCCGTTGCAGGGCGCGCCCTCGGCGGGCTTGGGTGGTGCCTCGGGGTGCAGCCACACCACCTGGGGCGATAGCGAAGGGGACGAAGGCGGCATGGGGGATGGCGAGGGGAGAGCCACGCCATTGTGACGGCGATGCAGCAAAAAAGAGACCCCGTCCATCTCCAGGATGGGCGGGGCCAATGACCGGGTGGAGCGGACTCGCCGGCCGAGGGGGGAAACAGGTTGAAGCAGGGCGGCTCAGGCCGCGAGGGCGATCGCTGGTGCGTCAGCAGCCCAGCGGGCGGTTGGGGCGCATGGGTACCACGCCGCTGACCCGCAGGGTGTTGGCGGAACCATCGGTGGCCGTAAGCGTCTTGCTGGTCAGGCGCACCTGGTTGCTGTCACGTGCGACCACCGTGTCCACGGTGTCGCCGTTGCTGTACTCCTTGCCGGCAAAGGTCACGAAGATCTGGTGCAGGCCGGTGGCATCCGGGCGGTAGCGCACGTCACCAAAGGCCGTTTCGGTCGAACCGACCTTGTTCGCGCCATCGAAGCGGAAGGTGCACAGCTCGGGCACGGAACCAATCGGGTTCTTCTTGTCGACCTCGGTCAGGTTGAGCGCACCGTTGCCGTACACGCCGTTGAGTCCGGACAGGGAGGCATTCGTCACCGTGAGCACCCCCGGCTCGTTGCTGGGTGTGGGTTCGTCGCTGTTGCCCCCACCGCAGGCGACAAGCAGCGCGCTGGCAGCGGCGATGGCAGAACAGGTCTTGAGGAGGGAGTTCATGGCGAGCGGCTTTGTCGTGTGGAGGTGGGGGTATCGTAGGAGCGGGGTCTTGCCGCTGGCGTGCGCCAACGCCCCTGTCGTGCGTAGGACCTTCGCCTACACGGAAAAGGGCAGGCAGCATCCGCAAAAAAGCCCGCCTCCCAGAGGGAAGCGGGCCACGGAACCAGTCGCAGTCGCAGGACCGGCCAAGGGGGAAACCACCGGATGTGCGCAGGAGCCGCCTGCGCCCCCGGGTCAGCAATTGGCATTGCGGGTAGCGTGCAGGGGAATGATGGCCGTCAGCTTCAGGGTATCGGTGGAACCGTCGGTGGCCCCCATGGTCTTGCTGGTGAAACGCACCAGGTTGCCACTGCGGTCCACCAGGGTATCCACCGAGTCGAGGCTGGCGTACTCCTTGCCGTTGAAGGTCAGGAACGCGAAATACAGGCCCGTGGCCGAAGGACGGTAGGTGATCTTGCCGAAGGCGGTAGGCACGCCTTGGGCGACCGCAGCAGGAGCCGCGCCGGTGAGCGAGACAGGTGCCGTGATGTTGCCGACCACAGCGGCCTGCGTGGTGGAGGTACCGACAATGGAAACAGGCGTGGTGGTCACGTCCACCACCGTGTTGGTGGTAGCGCCGGCCGTGGCGGTGGCATCCACCTTGTCGGCACCCATGAACTTGTAGGCGCAGGTGGCGGGCTTTGCGCCCATGGCTTCCTGGTAGTACACCTCGCTCAGCGTGAGCTGGCCGTTGCCATAGACCCCGTTCAGGCTGGGGATGGTTGCATCGGTGACCGTCAGAACACCGGGCTCGGTGCTGGGATCGGCATCGACGACGGCGGCGACGACTTCATTGCTGCTGGTGCTGCTGAAACTGCCGCTTCCACCGCCACCGCCACCACCGCCGCAGGCAGTGAGCAGTACCGATACGAGGGCCAGGGCAGTCAGGGTTGGAGTGTGTGAGGTCATGGCAGTAGGCGGGTAGTTAAGGGGTAGATCAGGGCTTTTGGGCTTGGCGCCTTTCCGCCGTTACCCATGAAACGAAGAGTAGGTTTTTCCCCTCTTTCGCCGCGTGCGCAGAGTTCCGCGCCTACCGTAGGACTTCGCCCAACCCCTGCGTGGGTTGGGCCCCCGGTCCCCTGTCCCTGCCCTGTCTGCCGTACAGAGCGGTTTTCGCTATCCCCTTGCGCCTCAGCGCGCCAGCACCGGCGCCAGCGCCTTCCCCGTGTGCGTACCCAGTTTCACCACCGCTTCCGGTGGCGCGGCGGCCACGATGCGCCCCCCTTCCTTGCCCCCTTCGGGCCCCAGGTCGATGATCCAGTCGGCCTCGGCGATCACATCCAGGTCGTGCTCGATCACCACCACGCTGTGCCCGCCGTCGACCAGGCGGTGCAGCACGCGGATGAGCTTGTCCACGTCGGCCATGTGCAGGCCGACGGTGGGCTCGTCGAGCACGTAGAGCGTGTGCGGTGCCTTCTGGCCACGCCGGCCCACTTCGTCGCGCACCTTGGTGAGCTCGGTCACGAGCTTGATGCGCTGAGCCTCACCGCCCGAGAGCGTGGGCGAGGGTTGGCCCAGCGTGAGGTAGCCCAGGCCCACATCCTTGAGCAACTGGAGCGGATGCGCGATGGAAGGCATGGAGGCAAAGAAGTCCACGGCCTCGTCCACCTCCATCTGCAGCACTTCGCCGATGCTCTTGCCACGCCAGGTCACGGCCAGCGTCTCGGGGTTGAAGCGCGCGCCGTGGCAGGCCTCGCAAGGCACCTTCACGTCGGGCAGGAAGCTCATGGCGATGGTGCGGATGCCCTGCCCTTCGCAGGTCGGGCAACGGCCCTCGCCGGTGTTGAAGCTGAAGCGCCCGGCCGCATAGCCGCGCGCCTTGGCTTCCAGCGTCTCGGCAAACAGCTTGCGGATGGTGTCCCAGAAGCCGATGTAGGTCGCAGGGCAGGAACGCGGCGTCTTGCCGATGGGCGTCTGGTCCACTTCCAGCACCCGGTCCACCGACTCGAAGCCTGCCAGGCCCGTGCAGCCCACCAGGGCTGGTGCCTTGCCCGCGTCCATGGCGTCGCGCCCGGCCTTGGTGGAGCGCTGCTGCACCCAGGCCTGCACGTTGCTGAGCAGCACGTCGCGCGCCAGCGTGGACTTGCCCGAGCCGCTCACGCCCGTGACCGCCACCAGGCGGTGCAGTGGCACGGTGGCCGTCACGTTCTGCAGGTTGTGCAGGTGCGCGCCATGCACGGTGAGCCAGCGGATGGCGGCGCGCGCCTTGGCATCGTCCAGGGCCTGCGCAGTGAGCGCCGCAGCCTGGGCTGCGCGCTTCTTGACCGCTGCGCTCTGCCGCCCCTTGGGCGCTTCCACGGGTTCGCCCAAGGCCGCGTCGGCGGCGCTCAGCTCGCTCGGCTGCATGCTGCGGCGCAGCTGCAGCGGGTGCTTCATGGCGTGCAGCAGGTAACGGCCGGTCTGCGAATCGCCGGCCGCCGTGATGTCGGCCACGCTGCCCTGCGCCACCAGGCGCCCGCCGCGCTTGCCGGCGCTGGGGCCGATGTCGATGATGTGGTCGGCACGGCGGATGGTGTCCTCGTCGTGCTCCACCACCACCAGCGTATTGCCCTTGTCGCCCAGCTTGTGCAGGGCGTTGAGCAGGATCTGGTTGTCGCGCGCATGCAGGCCGATGGTGGGCTCGTCGAGCACGTAGCACACGCCCTGCAGGTTGCTGCCCAGCTGTGCCGCCAGGCGGATGCGCTGTGCCTCGCCGCCCGAGAGCGTAGGCGCGCCGCGGTCCAGCGTGAGGTAGCCCAGGCCCACCTCTTCGAGGAATTCGAGGCGGCTGTTGATCTCGGGCACCAGGTCGCGCGCAATGTCGGCCTCGCGCCGGGTCATGCCGCCTTCGATCTGCAGCGTCTCGACCCAGCGGCGCACGTCGGTGACGGACAAGGCCGCGATGTCGGTGATACCGATGCCCGCAAAGCGCACGGCGCGCGCGGTGGCGTTCAGGCGCGTTCCCTGGCAGCCGGGGCACGCCGTGTCGGCCAGGTCCTCGACCTCGGGCTCGGCAAAGGTCTGCTCGCGGCCCTTCTCGTTGTCGTCCTGCACCGAATCGTCGAAGACCTTGCGCTGGTCCTTGGTGAGCTTGACGCCCGTGCCCACGCAATCGGGGCACCAGCCGTGCTTGCTGTTGTAGCTGAACAGGCGTGGGTCGAGTTCGGCGTACGAGGTCGCGCACACCGGGCAGGCGCGCTTGGTCGAGAACGCCTGCAGCGTGCCGATGGCCGCCGTGGGCGTACCGGCAAGCATGGCTTCGCGCAGGCCTTCGAGGCTGCTGAGCACGTGCACCACGCCCTTGCCATGCGTCAGCGCCTGGGCCAGCGATTCGCGCAGCAGCGCCTCACCCTCGGCCGACACGTCGATGCTGGCCACGGGCAGCTCGATGGTGTGCTCCTTGAAGCGGTCGATGCGCGGGAACCCCGTGGTGGGCAAAAAGTTGCCATCCACCCGCAGGTGGGTGAAGCCACGTGGACGCGCCCAGTCGGCCAGTTCGGTGTACACGCCCTTGCGGTTCATCACCAGCGGCGCGAGCAGGCCGATGTGCTGGCCGCGGAAGTTGCGCAGCAATTGCGCGGCAATGCTCTCGGGCGTCTGCGGCTGAACGGCGGCACCATCCTTCACGCAGTGCTGCGTGCCGAGCTTGACGTACAGCAGGCGCAAAAAGTGCCAGATCTCGGTGGTGGTGCCCACGGTGGACTTGCGCCCGCCGCGCGACAGGCGCTGCTCGATGGCCACGGTCGGCGGGATGCCGTAGACCGCGTCCACCTCGGGCCGGCCCGCGGGCTGCACGATGCTGCGCGCATAGGCGTTGAGCGATTCGAGGTAGCGGCGCTGCCCTTCGTTGAACAGGATGTCGAAGGCCAGCGTGGACTTGCCCGATCCGCTGACCCCCGTCACCACGTTGAAGCGGCCGCGCGGGATGTCGACGCTCAGGTTCTTGAGGTTGTGCTCCTTGGCGTTGATGATCTCGATGGCGTTCTTGGAGGTGTCGGCCTGGCCGGCATGCGCCAGCCGCTGCTGGCGGCGCAGCACCGCCGCCTTCTCGTGCACCGAATGGCCGCCGGCGCCCAGCGCCAGCTCGTAGTCGCGTAGCGCCTGGCCAGTGTGCGAGGTGGCGTGCTGGCGCACGTCCTCGGGCGTACCCTCGGCCACCAGCAGGCCACCGCCGTCGCCGCCTTCGGGGCCCAGGTCGATGAGCCAGTCGCTGGCGCGGATCACGTCCAGGTTGTGCTCGATCACGATCAGCGAGTGCCCGGCGTCGATGAGCTTGCGCAGTGCGCGCATGAGCTTGGCGATGTCGTCGAAGTGCAGGCCCGTGGTCGGTTCGTCGAACAGGAACAGCGTGCCCTTGCGTGCCACGGCCTGGCGCGATTTGGCCGCTGTGCGCGCCGCCTCGGCCAGGAAGCCCGCGAGCTTGAGGCGCTGGGCCTCGCCGCCCGAGAGCGTGGGCACGGGCTGGCCCAGGGCCACGTACTCGAGCCCCACGTCCACGATGGGCTGCAGCGCACGGATCACGTCGCGGTCGCTGGCGAACAGGTCGGCGGCCTCGGCCACCGTGAGGGCCAGCACGTCGGCCACGTTGAGCGCACGGCCACCGCGCTCGATGGTGATCTCCAGGATCTCGGGGCGGTAGCGCTTGCCGTCGCAGTCAGGGCAGCGCAGGTACACGTCGGACAGGAACTGCATCTCCACATGCTCGAAGCCCGAGCCACCGCAGGTCGGGCAGCGCCCGTCGCCGCTGTTGAAGCTGAACTTGGCGGCGGTGTAGCTGCGCTGTTTGGCCAGCGGCGCCACGGCGAACAGTTCGCGGATGCTGTCCCACGCACCCACGTAGCTCACGGGGTTGGAGCGCGCGGTCTTGCCAATGGGCGACTGGTCCACGAACACCACGTCCGACAGGTGGTCGGCGCCCAGCATGCGCTCGTGCGCGCCCGGCGAATCGGTGGCCTTGCCGAAGTGGCGCAGCAGCGCGGGGGCCAGCACGTCCTGGATCAGGCTCGACTTGCCCGAGCCGCTGACGCCGGTCACGGTGACCAGGCGCTGCAGCGGGAACTCGACCGACACGTCCTTCAGGTTGTGCTCGCGCGCGCCTTCGAGGACCAGGCGCGGCGTGGCCTCGGTCACCATGCGCTTGAAGCCGAAGCCCACGTGCTTGCGCCCGCTCAGGTAGGCGCCGGTCAACGTGTCCGCATGGCGCAGATCGGCCGTGGTGCCGTCGAACACGATCTGCCCGCCCAGACGGCCGGGGCCGGGGCCCATGTCGATCATGCGGTCGGCCGCGAGCATCACGGCCGGGTCGTGCTCCACCACCACCAGGGTATTGCCCGCATCGCGCAGGCGCAGCATGGCCTCTGTGATGCGGTGCATGTCGCGCGGGTGCAGGCCGATGCTGGGCTCGTCGAGCACGAACAGCGTATTGACCAGCGAGGTGCCGAGCGCCGTGGTCAGGTTGATGCGCTGCACCTCGCCGCCGCTCAGGGTGCGGCTCTGCCGGTCCAGCGTGAGGTAGCCGATGCCCACGTCGCACAGGTACTTGAGGCGTGTGGTGATCTCCTCGAACAGCAGCTTCAGGGCCTGGGTCTCACCCTCGTTGCCCTGTGCGCCCTCGGCCACGAAGTCGATGCGGTCGAAGAAACGGCGCAGCCGGTCGATGGGCAGCAGCATCAGGTCGTGCAGGCACAGGCCGGGCAGGGCCCCGAGCTGTGCACGGCTCCATTTCACGCCCTCGGGCAGGAAGCGCCGGCCGGGTTTGAGCACCGCGTCGGCCGCGTCCTTGCTGCCGATGCGCCACTGCAGGCTCTCGGTCTTGAGGCGCGCACCGGCGCAGGTGGGGCACGGCGTGTAGCTGCGGTACTTGGACAGCAGCACGCGGATGTGCATCTTGTAGGCCTTGCTCTCCAGGTACTCGAAGAAGCGCTTGATTCCGTACCACTGCTTGCTCCACTGCCCGTCCTTGTAGCCCGGCGTGCCGCCGATGACCCACTTCTTCTGGTCCTCGGTGAGCTTGTTCCACGGCGTGTCGCGCGGGATGCCGGCGCTCTCGGCATGGCGCATGAGGTCGTCCTGCGCCTCTTTCCAGGCCGGGGTCTGGATGGTCTTGATGGCGCCGGCACGCAGGGTGAGCTTGTCGTTGGGGATGACGAGGCCATAGTCCACCCCGATCACGCGGCCGAAGCCGCGGCAGGTCTCGCAGGCGCCCACGGCGGAATTGAACGAGAACATCGACGGGATCGGGTCGCTGTAGCGCAGGTCGCTGTCCGGGCAGTGCAGGCCCGTGGAAAAGCGCCACAGCTCGGGCTCGGCCTCGGGTGCATCGGCCAGGCGGTAGACGTTGAGCCGGCCCGTGCCGCGCTTCAAGGCCACCTCGATGGCCTCGATCACGCGCGCCTTCTCGGCATGGCCCAGGCGGAAGCGGTCGGCCACCACGTCGAGCAGCTTGCGCGGGCCGGTGGGCGTGGCCACCTCGCGCTCGGCCTGCACCTTGGTGAAGCCGCTGGCCGACAGCCACTGCTCGACCTGCTCGGCCGAGGTGTTGGCGGGCAGCTCGACGGGGAAGGTCAGCACGACGCGCGGATCGCCGCCCGCGGCGCAGCGGCGCTGCAGCTCGGCGTAAATGGTCTCGGGGCTGTCGTGGCGCACCGGCTGGGCGGTCTCGCGGTCGAACAGTTGGCCAGCACGTGCGAACAGCAGCTTCAGGTGGTCGTTGAGCTCGGTCATCGTGCCCACGGTGGAGCGCGAGCTGCGTACCGGGTTGGTCTGGTCGATGGCAATGGCCGGCGGCACCCCTTCGACCTTGTCCACGGCCGGCTTGTCCATGCGGTCCAGGAACTGGCGCGCGTAGGCGCTGAAGGTCTCCACATAGCGGCGCTGGCCTTCGGCATACAGGGTGTCGAAGACCAGGCTGGACTTGCCCGAGCCGCTCGGGCCCGTGACCACCGTGAGCTCCCCGGTGCGGATGTCCAGATCCAGGTTCTTGAGGTTGTGCTGGCGTGCGCCGCGGATACGGATCAGTCCCTGGGTCATGGAAGCAGTCTTTCGAGGTGAGGCGGGACATTCTAGGCAGCCCTGTTGCTCCCGTCCGGCCCCCTCGCAATACCCCCAGGCCTGACATCTGCTGACAAGTCCTGTCACGGCGTCGGGTTATGCCCGCTCGCCCGGCGCGAACATCTCTTAGAGTCACCCTCAATTCCAAGGAGACAACCATGAACAACACATGGAAACAATGGGGGGCGACCGCAGCCCTGGCCACCGTGCTGTGCGGCACAGGCCACGCGCAGATCCTGATCGGCCAGACGGCGGGTTACTCGGGCACGGTGGCAGCAGGGGTCAAGGAGACGGCCGATGGCGCCATGCTCTTCATCGATGCCGTCAACGCCAAGGGCGGCGTCAATGGCCAGAAGATCGAGATCGTCTCGATGGACGACAAGTTCGACCCCAAGCTGGCCGCCGATAATGCCCGCAAGCTGATCGAGGAAAAGAACGTGCTGGCCATGTTCCTCACGCGCGGCACGCCCCATACCGAGGCCATGATCCCCCTGCTGGACAAGCATGGCGTGGCGCTGGTGGGGCCCTCCACCGGCGCCATGGTGCTGCACCAGCCCGTGCGCAAGAACATCTTCAACGTGCGCGCCACCTACCAGCGCGAGGCAGAAAAGGCCATGACCCACCTGGCCTCGATGGGCATCACCCGCATTGCCCTGGTCTATGCCGACGACAGCTTTGGCGCCGACGGCCTCGCCGGCGCCCAGAAGGGCCTGGCCGCCAGCAAGCTGACGGCCACCGTGCTGGAAAAGTTCGACCGTGCCAAGCCGGACTTCGCCCCGATTGCCGCCAAGGTCGCCAAGGCCCAGGCGCAGGCCGTGCTGATGATCGCCTCGGGCTCGGCCGTGGTGGATGCGGGCAACGCCATCCGCAGCGCCGGCTCGGCTGCCCAGATCGTGACCCTGTCCAACAACGCGTCGGGGGGCTTCATCAAGAGCCTGGGCACCAACGCCCGCGGCGTGATCGTGACCCAGGTGTACCCCAACGAGCGGGCTGTGACCTATGGCATGGTCAAGGAAGCACAGACGCTGGCCAAGGCCAAGGGCGTGGCCGAGATCAGCCCCGCCATGCTCGAAGGCTTTGCCGCCGCCAAGGTGCTGGTCGAAGGCCTCAAGCGCGCCGGCCCCAAGCCCACGCGCGAGAAGGTCCAGATGGCGCTGGAGGGCATCCGGAAGTTCGACCTTGGCGGACTGGAGCTGAGCTATGGCCCCGACGACCACACGGGCCTGGATTTCGCCGACCTGTCCATCATCGGCACCGACGGCAAGTTCCGCCGCTGAAGCGGCGCCGGGGCTCACCTGGCAGGGATCAGGTAAAGCCCCGGCTACCTTTTGTCACACCTTCGGCCTACACTGTCGCGCTACCTACCACCAGGGTCCGTATGAAGCACCTTGCCGCCCTTCCCCTGAACACGGCCTGCGCCGCGCTTGTCCTGCTGGTCCTGTGGAGTAGTCCGGCCCAGGCGCAGATCCTCATCGGCCAGACCGTGGGCGTGACCGGCTCGGCCGCCGCCACGGTGCAGGAGTCCATGAAGGGTGCATCGCTCTACATCGACCACATCAACGCACGGGGCGGCGTCGGCGGGCAGAAGGTCGAGGTCATCACGCTCGACGACAAGTTCGACCCCAAGCTGACCCTGGAGAACACGCGCACGCTGATCGAGCAGAAGGGTGTGATCGGCCTGTTCATGACGCGCGGCACGCCGCACACCCAGGGCATCGTGCCGGTGCTGGAGCAGCACGGCGTGGCCCTGGTGGGTCCATCGACCGGCGCCATGGTGCTGCACAAGCCGGTGCTCAAGTACGTGTTCAACGTGCGCGCCACCTACCAGCGCGAGGTCGAAAAGGCCATCACCCACCTGAACACCCTGGGCATCAAGCAGATCGGCGTGGTGCACGTGGACGACACCTTCGGCGCCGACGGGCTGGCAGGCGCCCAGGCGGGCTTCAAGGCCAACAGCATCGAGGCCTTGTTCGTCGAGAAGTTCGACCGCGCCAAGCCCGACTACTCCGCCATCGCTCCGCGCGTGGCACAAAAGCAGCCGCAGGCGGTGATCTTCATCGGCACCGGCGCGGCCGTGGTGGACGGCATCAAGGCGCTGCGCGCCGCGGGCGTCACCGGGCAGATCGTGACCCTGTCGAACAACGCCTCGGGCGGCTTCGTGAAGGCCCTGGGCGACAGCGCGCGCGGCGTGGTGGTGACGCAGGTCTTCCCCTCCGAGCGCTCGCTCAACTACCCGCTGATCAAGGAGGCCATGGACCTCGCCAAGGCCGGCGGCGTGAGCGAACTCACCCCCGCCATGGTCGAGGGCTTCGTGAGCGCCAAGGTGCTGGTGGAAGGCCTCAAGCGCGCCGGCGCCAAGCCCGACCGCGCCAAGCTGCATGCGGGCCTGGAAGGCATCCGCAACTGGGACATGGGTGGGTTGACGCTGTCCTTCAGCAGCACCGATCACTCGGGCCTGGATTTCTCCGACCTCTCCATCATCGGCACCGACGGCCGATTCAAGCGGTAGTCGACGTGGACGGTCGTGGTGCCTGATCATCCAACGATCGCATAGCCAACGGGCTGCGCAACTGGCACGACCAAGACCCGTGCTCCCGCGCAAGGGCCGCCCCGCCGCGCGGGGAGCGTCCCCTCCCCGCGTTGCGCAGCAATGCGAGAGAGAGGGGGAAGGCGCGAAGCGACTCAGGGGGTGATTTCTAATGCGCTGCGCTGGCACCCGAGGCCGGGGCGGCGGGCACGTGCAACGAGTCGCCGCCGTGCTGCTCGCCGCCCATGTCCACCTTGTCACCTGCCTTCATGATGACGAACAGCGACAGGGCCGCAAACAGCACAAATCCGACAACGATCTTCCACATGGCTCATATCTCCTGAATTTTGGATGGGGGGTTGCTTGTTCAACAAAAAGGCCTCGCAGCTCCGCATGGCAGCTGCGAGGCCCTTTTCTGGAACACAGTGCCCACCCGGGGGAGCGGGCACTGGTCGCAGGGTGCCGGCGACCTCAGTCGTTGGCGTAGATATCCACGTCCTTGGTCTCGCGGATGAACAGCGTGCCGATCACCAGGGTCATGCTGGCGATGATGATCGGATACCACAGGCCGTTGTACATGTTGCCGGTCTGGGCCACGATGGCGAAGGCCGTGGTGGGCAGCAGGCCGCCGAACCAGCCATTGCCGATGTGGTAAGGCAGGCTCATCGAGGTGTAGCGGATGCGGGTCGGGAACATTTCCACCAGCATGGCGGCAATGGGGCCGTACACCATGGTCACCAGCAGCACCAGCCAGAACAGCAGCACCACGGTCAGGACCTTGTTGGTCTTGGCGGGGTCGGCCTTGGCGGGGTAGCCGGCGACCTTCAGGTCTTCGGACACTTCCTTCTTGAAGGCGGCAATGGCCTTGGCAGACGCTTCGTCGAACTTGAGGTTCACCACGTTGCCGGTAGGCGCCTCGACCGTCTTGGTGCCGATCTTGACCACGGCCTTGGAGCCTGCGGGGCCAGCCACGTTGTCGTAGCTCACCGAGTTCTGCACTAGGTAGCGCTTGGCGATGTCGCAGGAGCTGCGGAAGTCGATCTCACGCGCCACCGGGTTGCCCTGGAAGGAGCACGAGGCAGGGTCGGCCGTCACCACCACGCCAGCCGTGGCCTGGGCCTTGGCCAGGTCGGGGTTGGCGGCTTCGGTCAGCGCCTTGAACACGGGGAAGTAGGTCACCACGGCCAGCAGGCAGCCGGCCATGATGATGGGCTTGCGGCCGATCTTGTCCGACAGCGCGCCGAACACCACGAAGAAGGGTGTGCCCAGCAGCAGGGCGGCGGCGATCAGCAGGTTGGCGGTGGTGTTGTCCACCTTCAGTTGCTGCGTCAGGAAGAACAGCGCATAGAACTGGCCCGAGTACCAGACCACGGCCTGGCCGGCGGTCAGGCCCACCAGTGCCAGGATCACGATCTTCAGGTTCTTCCACTGGCCGAAGGATTCAGCCAGCGGGGCCTTGGAGGTCTTGCCCTCGGCCTTCATCTTCTGGAAGGCCGGCGATTCCGACAGCGACAGGCGAATCCACACCGAGATGCCCAGCAGCAGGATGGACACCAGGAACGGAATGCGCCAGCCCCAGTCCTGGAACACGGCCTCGCCCAGGCTCAGGCGCACGCCCAGGATCACCAGCAGGCTCAGGAACAGGCCCAGCGTGGCCGTGGTCTGGATCCAGGAGGTGTAGGCACCGCGCTTGCCGTGCGGGGCATGCTCGGCCACGTAGGTGGCAGCGCCGCCATACTCACCGCCCAGCGCGAGGCCTTGCAGCATGCGCAGGGCGATCAGGATGATGGGAGCGGCCACACCGATGGTGGCGTAGCTGGGCAGCAGGCCGACGATGAAGGTCGCCAGGCCCATGATCAGGATGGTGACCAGGAAGGTGTACTTGCGCCCGATCATGTCGCCCAGGCGGCCGAACACGATGGCACCGAAGGGCCGCACCAGGAAGCCCGCGGCAAACGCCAGCAGCGCGAAGATGAAGGCCGCGCCCGCATCCAGACCGCTGAAAAACTGCTTGGCAATGATGGCTGCGAGCGAGCCGTACAGATAAAAGTCGTACCACTCGAAAACGGTGCCGAGCGACGAAGCGAAGATGACCTTCTTCTCTTCGGCGGTCATCGGCCGCGGTGCGGGATGGGTTGCCATGGTTTGTCTCCTGTGTGATGTATCAGACCGCCCTCTGGTGCGGCTGCCCACATTCTTGGAGATTGCACTGACCACGCTCTGACGCGAAACCAACACGGCCTTTCACCAAACTGACCGCGCTCTGACAACTTAGGGTGAAACCCTTGGAGCCGCTTTCAGGATGCGAGAAGGCACGCGCGCCGGCTGGTGTTTACCCCAACAGGCCAGTGTGCGCGCTGTCAGGAAGACTGCGTGCAGGCAGCAGGCTTTTCTGCGCACGAACCGGGTGTGGGGCGATGTCAGCCCTTGGCCACGAGGCCCGACGGCACAGCGCTCACCGCGCCCCATTCGGGCCCCTCGAACCAGGCATCGCCGTCAAGGTAGGCGCGCAGCATGGGCAGGCCGTCGAGCCCCCAGAAGAGCCTGCCGTCCACCGCGAAGGCGGGCACGCCGAAGACCCCGGCCGCCTGCGCGGCCTCGGTGTTGGCGCGCAGCAGCGCCTTGGGGCCCTCGCTCGCGATGTCCTGGCCGGGCCGCAGCTGCTCGGACAATGCAGCGGCCAGATCGGCCATGCGCGCCGCGTCCAGTGCGTCCTGCCCGCCCTGCCAGACATGGCGCAGCACGGTGCCGGCCACGTAGCGGTTGATGTTGCCATCGTCGCTGCAGGCCAGCGCCTGGCGCAGCAGCGGCAGCGGGTTGAAGGGGTGGCGCGCCGGCATCTGCAGGCCGATGCCGTGGGCGTGGCCGAGCCAGGTCACGTGGCGGTAGGTCCAGTCGCGTTTGGGCGCAATGCCGGCGGGCCCCGGGTTGGCGTGCTGCGCCAGCAGGGCACCGAGCAGCACAGGCTGGTAGGCCACGCTGTAGCTCTGCCCTTCGAGCACCTCGGGCAGGCGCTCGAAGGCCAGCCAGGCATAGGGCGAGATGAAGTCCAGGTAGAAGGTGATGTGTTTCATGGTGGTGCCTCCTTGGCGAGTGGCGCAATGCCCGCGCGCAACAACAACTGCGCCCAGACCGCACGGCGCACGGTGCTGTCGGCGCCGCCCCAGATGCGGATCTCGTCCAGCGTGCGAAAGCAGCCCTCGCAGTGGCTGCGGTCGGGCGACATGCGGCACACCGAAATGCAGGGCGAGGGCACGGGCGCGCTGCTGCCGGCAACGAAATGCCCGGCCGCCCCGATCTGGCGGGCGTGGCTGGCCAGCAGTTCGACCGGGGTCATGCTGCCGCAGCAGGCGCTGAGGGTGGAGCGGGCTCCTGCACCACATCTACCACGGGCGCGCCGGTCAGGCGCGTGAGGTCGCTCGGGTGCAGCGGGAACACGCTGTGCGGGTGCCCGGCCGCGGCCCAGACCACGTCGAAACGCAGCAGGTCGCGGTCGATCAGCGTGACCGGCGGCGTGGCATGCGCCAGCGGCGACACGCCGCCGATGGAAAAGCCGGTGCGCGCCTTGACGAACTCGGCATCGGCCCGGCCGACCTTGCCCACATGGGCCTCGACCTTCTTCTCGTCCACGCGCCGGTCGCCCGAGGTCACCACGAGCACCGCCACGTCGTCGCTCTTGCGCCGGAAGATGATGCTCTTGGCCACCTGGCCCACGAGGATGCCCAGCGCATCGGCCGCCTGCTGCGCGGTGCGCGCCGCATCATCGAGCATCTGCGGCATGTGCGGATGGCCTTGCGCCTGCAGCGCCGCTGCCACCCGTTGCACGCCTTCCGGCAAGTTCTTCAGTTCCGCTCCGCACATATCCAAGGTGTTCCTGCACTGGTCATGGTGGGGCGGCACCCCGCCGCCCCTGGGTCGCCATTGTCGGGCTTTCGCCCAGGGGGTCAGCCCGCGCGCTTGGTGATCAGCGCATTGGCCGCGCGCGAATTGGGCTTGCGGACCAGAAAATCGCTGATGTAGGCCCCCGCATCGATGAGCTTGTCGAGGTCGATGCCGGTGTCGATGCCCATGCCGTGCAGCATGTAGACCACGTCCTCGGTGGCCACGTTGCCCGTGGCGCCCTTGGCATAGGGGCAGCCGCCCAGGCCCGCCACCGAGGTGTCGTACTGCCACACGCCCATCTCCAGCGTGGCCAGGGTGTTGGCCAGGGCCTGGCCGTAGGTGTCGTGGAAATGGCCAGAGACGTCGTCGATGCCGTAGTGCTGCAGCGTGGCCTCCATGGCGCGCTGCACCTTGCGCGGCGTGCCCACGCCGATGGTGTCGGCAACGCCCACGTGCTGCACGCCGATGCCCTTCATCAGGCCGGCCAGGTAGGCCACGCGCTCGGGCGCGATCTCGCCCTCGTAGGGGCAGCCCACCGTGCAGCTCATGGCGCCGCGCACGTGGATGCCGGCCGCGCGCGCGGCCTCCACTACCGGGGCGAAGCGCTCGATGCTCTCGGCGATGGAGCAGTTGATGTTCTTCTGGCTGAAGGCCTCGCTGGCCGAGCCGAAGACCACGATCTCGTCGGGCCGGTCGACCACCGCGGCCTCGTAGCCTTTGAGGTTGGGGGTGAGCACCGAGTAGACGATGCCCGCCTGGCGCGCAATGCCTTGCATGACCTCGTGGTTGTCCGCCATCTGCGGCACCCACTTGGGCGAGACATAGCTCGTTACCTCGATGTTCTTGAGGCCCGCGTCCTGCAGGCGGTGCACCAGGCCGATCTTGACCACGGCGGGCACGGGGGATTTCTCGTTCTGCAGGCCGTCGCGCGGGCCGACGTCGACGAGTTTGACTTGGGTGGGAATGCTCATGGGGAAGTCTCCGATGGAAATGGGGTCAGGCCATGGCCGGCCTGGGCCGAAAGCGCAGCAGCAGTCCGCCCACGGCCATGCCGATCAGGCCGGCCAGCAACAGGCCGACGCCAATGAAGCCCTTGATCCAGCGGGAGCTGCTGATCTCGGCCTGCGAGGGGTCCCGGGACGGATAGCGGACCGTGACGGATTCACCGACGGAATGCTGGGCCTGCAGGCGCCGCAGCACTGGATCGGTCACGCGCAGGGTCTGGCCCTCCTGGGTGGTGAACTCCACCATGCTCTGGCTGCCATGGGCCGTGCGGCCCATCGTGCCTGCGGTGCCCGGCACCAGGGCCACAACGCGCCCCTGGGCCGAACGCATGTCGCCCACCAGGTTCAGGCTGGATGCCAGCAGCCAGGCCGCGCCCAGCGCTGTCAGGGCCCCGGGAACGAGCAGGACCCAGCCCAGCAGGCCGAGGAAATGGCGAAAGGGAGAGTTGGATGCCATGCGCTGTGTCCTGTGCTCCGATGGTGCCCGGTCAGTAGCCACGCCCGGGATCCACGACCCCGGCCACGGCCTCGCCGCGCTGCAGCGCCGCGATCTTGCCGGCGATCTGCGCGATGCTCTCCTCGCGCAGCGTGCGCGCCGAGGTGTGCGGCGTGGCCACGATGCGCGGGTGGTTCCAGAACGGATGGCCCGCTGGCAGGGGTTCCTTGCGGAACACGTCCAGCGTGGCGCCGGCCACATGGCCGCTGTCGATCAGGGCCAGCAGGTCGTCCTCCACCAGGTGCGCCCCGCGCGCCACGTTGACCACATAGGCGCCCGGTTGCAAGCGCGAAAGAGTTTCGCGGTTCATGATGTCCTGGGTATCGGGCGTCAGCGGCAGCAGGTTCACCAGCACGCGGCTGGCAGCGAGGAAATCGTGGAACCCGTCGGTACCGCTGAACCCGCGCACACCCTCGATGGCCTTGGGCGAACGGCTCCAGCCGTTGACCGGAAAGTCGAACTGCGTGAGCGCCCGCGCCACCCGTTCGCCGAGCACGCCGAGCCCCATCACGCCGATCGGGAATTCGCTGCGCAGGCGCGGCTTGCGGTAGCCCCAGCGACCGGCCTGCATGTCGGCCTCGTAGGCGTCGAACTCGCGGAAGTGGCGGATGACGGCGTGGCTCACGTACTCGGCCATCTGCACGGCCATGCCCGCATCATCGAGCCGCACTACGCGCATGGAGGGCGGCAGGCGCAGCTTGAGCAGGGCATCCACGCCCGCACCGATGTTGAACAGCGCCTTGAGTGCCGGTTGTTCGTCCACGAACTGCTGGGGCGGGGCCCAGACGACGGCATAGTCGGCCTGGAGAGCCCCTGGTTGCCAGACGGAGATGGTCGCTTCGGGCAGGGCCGCCTGCAGGCCCTGGAGCCAGGGCTCGGCTTTGGTATCGGTACAGCAAAAGGTGATGTTCATGACCGCAAGCGTACCGCGCCCTGGCAACCCCCGTCCGCGTGCGGTTACGCCGCTGCTGCTGCGGCAGCAGCCAGCTTGAGCAACTCGGCCCCTTCGGTCACCTGGTCGCCGGGCGCATAGAGCAGTTCCTGCACCACGCCATCGGTTGGCGCGGCGATGGTGTGCTCCATCTTCATCGCCTCCATCACGGCCAGGGCCTGGCCCTTGGCGACCTTGTCGCCGGCCTTGACGGCGAACGACACCACCTTGCCGGGCATGGGGGCCGTGAGGCGCCCGCCCTCGGCCGCCACTTCACCGGAATGGGCCAGCAGGTCGATGGCCAGGATCTGCGTGGCCCCTTGGGGCGTGAACACATGGTCCAGCTCGCCCTGGGCATGCACGGCGGCGCGCGTGCGCTGGCCGGCGAACTGCAGGTCGATGGCATCCCCCGCGGGGGCAAACACCAGGGGCCCGGCCACCTGGGCAGCGCCCTCGCCCACGGCCAGGTGCAGGCTGCCGCCGCGCTCGTAGGTCAGCCAGGCTTTCACATGCTCGCCGCCAAACTCGAACTCGAACCGGCGCTGCACCACGCCATGCGCGTGGAAGCCATCGCGGCGGCTGAACGGATCGGCGCCCTCGGCCGCGCGCTCGTGCAGCAGGGCCTGCGCGACGGCACTGGCTGCGGCCAGCGGCAGGCCCACGTCTTCGCGCTTGAACAGCACGGCCTGCTCGCGCGGGATCAGCGCGGTGTCGAGCTTCGCCTGGGCGAACGAATCGGTGCGTGCCACGCGGCGCAGGAACTGCACATTGGTGGCCAGCCCCACGATATGGGTCTGGGCCAGGGCCTCGTCCAGGCGGGCCAGGGCCTGCTCGCGCGTGTCGCCGTGCACGATGAGCTTGGCCACCATGGAGTCGTAGAACGGGCTGATGGCATCGCCCTGGCGCACGCCCGAGTCCACGCGCACGGTGCCGCGCTCGAAGGCCACATGGGCCGGCAGCCCGTACACATGCAGCGCGCCCGTGGCGGGCAGGAAGTTGTTGTCGGGGTTCTCGGCGCAGATGCGCGCCTCGATGGCGTGGCCGGTGATGCGCAGCTGGTCCTGTGCCAGCGGCAGCGGCTCGCCAGACGCCACACGCAGCTGCCACTCCACCAGGTCCTGGCCGGTGATGGCCTCGGTCACGGGGTGCTCCACCTGCAGGCGGGTGTTCATTTCCATGAAGAAGAAGTTCATGCTGCCGTCGGCGCGCTGCTCGACGATGAACTCCACCGTGCCGGCGCCCACGTAGTTCACCGCACGCGCGGCGGCCACGGCGGCATTGCCCATCTGCTGGCGCATGGCCTCGGTCATGCCCGGGGCTGGGGCCTCTTCCAGCACCTTCTGGTGGCGGCGCTGCACCGAGCAGTCGCGCTCGAACAGGTAGACGTAGTTGCCTTGCGTGTCACCGAACACCTGGATCTCGATGTGGCGCGGGCGCTGCACGTACTTTTCGATCAGCACCGCGTCGTCGCCAAAGCTGTTGATGGCCTCGCGCTGGCACGAGGCCAGGGCATCGGCGAACTCGGCCGCAGACTCCACCGCGCGCATGCCCTTGCCGCCGCCGCCGGCGCTGGCCTTGATGAGCACCGGGTAGCCGATGCGGTCGGCCTCGCGCTGCAGCAGGGCGGGGTCCTGGTCGGCCCCGTGGTAGCCGGGCACCAGGGGCACGCCGGCCTTTTCCATGAGCTGCTTGGACTCGGCCTTGAGCCCCATGGCCTGGATGGCCGAGGGCGGCGGGCCGATGAACACCAGGCCGGCGTCGGCGCAGGCCTGGGCGAATTCCTCGTTCTCGCTCAGGAAGCCGTAGCCCGGGTGCACGGCCTGCGCGCCCGTTGCCTTGGCCGCACCGATGATGCGCTGCCACTGCAGGTAGCTCTCCTTGGGCGCACTGCCGCCGATGTGCACGGCCTCGTCGCACACGGCCACATGCTTGGCGCCCGCATCGGCGTCCGAGTACACCGCCACGGTCTTCACCCCCATGCGGCGGGCAGTGGCAGCAACTCGGCACGCGATCTCACCGCGATTGGCAATCAGGATTTTTGTGAACATAGGACTTCAAACCGCCTTCGCGGGGCCAGAGAAAAGAGAAGACAAGCGCCGCAGCACGGCGCGCAGAAACTTGAAGAGCACCACCAGCAGCAGCACTGAGACCACCAGCATCACCACCAGCACCACCCCGAAGGTCACGGGGTACTGCGTGGCGAGCCAGACCACGCCCACCACCAGCCCGTCCTCCAGGAAGGACAGGCCCCAGTTGGAGAACGGCTCGGGCGAGGTGTTGGCCGCAGCGCGCGCCGTCATCTTGGTGGCCAGCGAGGTGGCCGCGAGCGAGCCGCCCATCAGCCCGCCGACCAGCCCCATGGTGGCGCTGTCGGCCCCGAACACGCCAGCCGCCAGCAGCGCCCCGGCCGGCACGCGAATGAACGCATGCACGGCATCCCACAGGCTGTCGAACCAGGGCACCTTGTCGGCGAAGAACTCCACCACCAGCATGCAGCCGCTGACCGCCAGCACCAGGGGGCTTTGCAGCACCGCGAGGCCCGGGGGCAGCGCCATCCATCCGGCCCAGCCCATGGCGCCGACCATGAACACCACGGCATACAGCCGCACGCCGCTGGCCCAGCCCAGCGCGGCGGCCAGGGCCAGCAGGCCGGGCATGTCGAGCTGCTGGGTGGCACGCGCCACGCCACCGGCCACCTCGCGGGCCGTTCCCGCGTCCACGTGCAGGCCGATGGTGTGCAGCCACTGAACGATGCTGAGCCAGAGTGCGTCCATGGAAAGTCCTGGTGAGCGGATCAGCCTGCCAGCCAGGCCGGCTTGCGCTTTTGCAGGAAGGACTGCACGCCTTCGCGGCCTTCCTCGCTGGCGCGGATGTCGGCGATGCCCTGCACCGTGGCGTCGATCAGGCCGGCATTGATCTCGCGCTCGGCCACGTCGATCACCAGCCGCTTGCAGGCACGCACGGCCGCCGGGCTGGCACTGGTCAGCGCCTTGAGCAGCTCGGCCAGCTTGGCGTCGAGCGCCACGAAGTCCGGGTCGGCTGCCACCACCTCGTGCACGAAGCCGATGCGCAGTGCCTCGGCTGCGCTGAAACGCTCGGCCGTAAGGAAGTAGCGGTGCGCCGCGCGCGCACCCATGGCGCGGATCACATAGGGGCTGATGGTCGCGGGGATCAGGCCCAGCTTCACCTCGCTCAGGCAGAAGCCCGCCGTGTCCACCGCCACCGCCATGTCGCAGGCTGCCACCAGGCCCACACCACCCGCATACACGTCGCCCTGCACGCGCGCGATGGTGGGTTGGGGGCACTCGTAGATCACGCGCAGCATCTCGGCGAGCTTGCCGGCATCGGCCACGTTCTCGTCGCGCGTGTAGTCGGCCATGCGGCGCATCCAGTTGAGGTTGGCGCCGGCACAGAAGGCCGGGCCCTCGGCCGCCAGCACCACGGCGCGCACGTCGGCGCGCGCGCCCACCTCGGTGAAGGCGGCCGTGATCTCGGCGATGACTTCGTCGCTGAAGGCGTTGCGGATCTCGGGCTGCGTGAGCGTGATGCGCGCCACCGCGCCTTGGTAGATAACAGTGAGGTTCGTTCCCATGGTGACCAGTCCTTACATGCGAAAGAGGCCGAACTTGGTGTCTTCGATGGGCGCATTGCGCGTGGCCGCCAGGCCCAGCGCCAGCACGCGGCGCGTGTCGGCCGGGTCGATCACGCCGTCGTCCCACAGCCGCGCGGTGGCGTAGTAAGGGTGGCCCTGGTCTTCGTACTGGCGGCGGATGGGGGCCTTGAAGGCTTCTTCCTCGTCGGCGCTCCACTGGCCGCCCTTGCCCTCGATGCCATCGCGCTTGACGGTGGCCAGTACGCCGGCCGCCTGCTCGCCGCCCATGACGCTGATGCGCGCGTTGGGCCACATCCACAAAAAGCGCGGGCTGTAGGCACGGCCGCACATGCCGTAGTTGCCGGCGCCGAAGCTGCCGCCGATGATGATGGTGAACTTGGGCACGGCGGCCGTGGCCACGGCCGTGACCATCTTGGCGCCGTTGCGCGCGATGCCCTCGTTCTCGTACTTGCGGCCGACCATGAAGCCGGTGATGTTCTGCAGGAACACCAGCGGGATCTTGCGCTGGCAGCACAGCTCGATGAAGTGCGCGCCCTTGAGCGCCGACTCGCTGAACAGGATGCCGTTGTTGGCGATGATGCCCACGGCCATGCCCTCGATGCGCGCGAAGCCCGTGACCAGCGTGGTGCCGTAGCGCGCCTTGAACTCGTCGAACTCGCTGCCGTCGACGATGCGGGCGATGATCTCGCGCACGTCGAAGGGCTTGCGCGTGTCCACGGGGATCACGCCATAGAGCTCTTCACCGGCAAACTTCGGCGGCAGCGGCGCGCTGTCGGCCGGCGATGCGGCCTTGGCCTTGTTGAGGTTGCGCACCGCATTGCGCGCCAGTTGCAGCGCATGCAGGTCGTTCTGTGCCAGGTGGTCGGCCACGCCCGACAGGCGCGTGTGCACGTCGCCGCCGCCCAGGTCCTCGGCCGTGACGACCTCGCCCGTGGCAGCCTTCACCAGCGGCGGGCCGCCCAGGAAGATGGTGCCCTGGTTCTTGACGATGATGGACTCGTCACTCATCGCCGGCACGTAGGCACCGCCCGCTGTGCAACTGCCCATGACCACGGCGATCTGCGAGATGCCCTGGGCGCTCATGTTGGCCTGGTTGAAGAAGATGCGGCCGAAGTGGTCGCGGTCGGGGAAGACCTCGTCCTGGTTGGGCAGGTTGGCGCCGCCCGAATCCACCAGGTAGATGCAGGTCAGGTGGTTCTGCTGCGCCACTTCCTGCGCGCGCAGGTGCTTCTTCACCGTGAGCGGGTAGTAGGTGCCGCCCTTCACCGTGGCGTCGTTGCACACGACCATGCAGTCCACGCCGCTCACGCGGCCGATGCCTGCGATCAGGCCGGCGCTGGGCGCATCGTTGTTGTACATGTTGAGCGCGGCCAGCGGCGCCAGCTCCAGGAAGGGCGTGCCCGGGTCCAGCAGCATCTGCACGCGCTCGCGCGGCAGCAGCTTGCCGCGTGCCGTGTGCTTGGCACGCGCGGCCTCGCCGCCGCCCTGGGCCACTTTGTCAAGGTGGCTGCGCAGGTCGTCGACCAGGGTGCGCATGGCGGCCGCGTTGGCCAGGAAATCGGCCGAGCGGGCGTTCAATTGGGTGTCTAGGATGGTCATGCAGCGAATCTCTTTCAAGCAGTCTTTTCTTCGGCCAGGCCCAGCTGGTCCTTCATCTCGTCGCGGATCCTGAACTTCTGGATCTTGCCGGTCACCGTCATCGGGAAGCCCGCGACGAAGCGGATGTAGCGCGGCACCTTGTAGTGGGCGATCTGGCCCTTGCAGAAGGCGCGCACGGCCTCCTCGGTCAGCTCCTGGCCGGGCTTGACCACGATCCAGGCGCACAGCTCCTCGCCGTACCTGGCATCGGGCACGCCCACCACCTGCACGTCCTGCACCTGCGGGTGGCGGTAGAGGAACTCCTCGATCTCGCGCGGGTAGATGTTCTCGCCGCCGCGGATCACCATGTCCTTGATGCGGCCCACGATGTTCACGTAGCCCTCGGCGTCCATGGTGGCCAGGTCGCCGGTGTGCATCCAGCCGTCGGCGTCGATGGCCTCGCGGGTCTTGGCCTCGTCGCCCCAGTAGCCGTGCATCACCGAATAGCCGCGCGTGCAGAACTCGCCGCGCTCGCCCACGGGCACGGTCGCGCCGGTGTCGGGATTCACGATCTTCACTTCCAGGTGCGGCTGCACCTGGCCCACGGTGGAGACGCGCTTGGCCAGTGGAGTCTCGGTGCTGCTCTGGCAGCTCACGGGGCTGGTCTCGGTCATGCCGTAGGCGATGGTGATCTCGGACAGGTGCATCTGCTCGACCACGCGCTTCATCACCTCGGTCGGACAGGGCGAGCCGGCCATGATGCCGGTGCGCAGGGTGGACAGGTCGAACTCGGCAAAGCGCGGGTGGTCCAGCTCGGCGATGAACATGGTGGGCACGCCGTGCAGGCCGGTGCAGCGCTCGTCCTGCACCGCCTGCAGCACCGTGAGCGGGTCGAAGCCGTCATTGGGGTAGACGATGGTCGCGCCATGCGTGAAGCAGGCCAGGTTGCCCAGCACCATGCCGAAGCAGTGGTACAGCGGCACAGGGATGCACAGCCGGTCTTCCGGCGTGAGGCGCATGCACTCGCCGATGAAGAAGCCGTTGTTCAGGATGTTGCGGTGCGTGAGCGTGGCGCCCTTGGGAAAACCCGTGGTGCCGCTCGTGAACTGGATGTTGATGGGGTCGGTGGCCTTGAGCCCCGCAGCCACCTCGGCCACGCGCGCATCGGCCGCGTCGCCGCGCGCCAGCAGGTCCGAAAAGCGCAGCAGGCCCGGCTCGTCGGCGCCCTGCCCGGCCTCGTCGATCCACACCACGGTGTTGAGGTGCGGCAGCTTCACCGCGCCCAGGCGGCCCGGCTCCTGGCGCTGCCACTCGGGCGCCAGTTCGCGCAGCATGCCCAGATAGTCGCTGGTCTTGAAACGCGCCATGCTCACCAGCAGCCGGCAACCCACCTTGTTGAGCGCGTACTCCACCTCGGAGGTGCGGTAGGCCGGGTTGATGTTGACCAGCACCAGGCCCACCTGCGCGGTGGCCAGCTGCATCAGCACCCATTCGGCATTGTTGTGCGACCAGATGCCCACGCGGTCGCCGGGCACCAGGCCCAGGCCCAGCAGGGCGCTGGCCAGGCGCCGGGCCTCGGCCTGCAGGCTGCGGTAGGTGTAGCGCCGCTGCTGGTGCACGCTGACCAGCGCCTCGCGCTCGGGCTGGCGCGCCACCATGGCATCGAAGAAGTCGCCCAGCGTCTGCTCGATCAAGGGCACGTCGGTCGCGCCAAGGGCCAGGCTGGTAGTCAGCGGGGCGGGGGAAGGCAGGGCTGCACCCATGTTCTTGTCTCCTTGCGTGTCGCACTCCCGCACAGCGAGTGAATGGCGGGGCGATGTGCAAGCATAGGAGCCTGCCACGGCCCCTGCTTGACACAAAGGTTGCAAATCGTGCCACACCTCGGGCACACTGGCACCCGTGAAATCCCCCGCCCTTGCGGCCCCTGAGGGCCTGCCCGCCCCCAAGACCGCGCCCGCCGCCACCCCCATCGCCTTCGTGCAGGCGATTGCACTCGCTTACAGGCGCCGCGGCATGAGCCCCGCCTGGGCACTGGCCCAGGCACAGATTGCGCCCGGACTGCTGTTCGACGAAGGCGCCCGCATCACCGCCTGGCAGATGGAGGAGATCTCGGGCGCGGCCATGCGCGAGCTCGACGACGAGGCCCTGGGCTGGTTCGGCCGGCGCCTGCCCTGGGGCAGCTACGGCATGCTGGCGCGCGCCTCCATCAGCTCGCCCGACCTGGGCGTGGCGCTCCAGCGCTGGTGCCGCCACCATGGCCTGCTGGCCGACGACATCACGCTGCGCCTGGCGCAGGCCGACAGCACGGCCACGCTGGCCATCGTGGAGAACCGCGACCTGGGCTCCCTGCGCGAGTTCTGCCTGGTCTCGGTGCTGCGCAATGCCCTGGGCCTGGGCTGCTGGATGGTGGATTCGCGCGTGCCGCTGCTGGCGGCCGAGTTCGCCTTTGCCGCGCCACCGCATGCCGAGGCCTATGCGGTGCTGTTCCCCGGGGGATCGGTGCGCTTCAACGCCCCACGGACGGCCATCCACTTCGACGCGCGCTACCTCAGCCTGCCCCTGCGGCGCGATGAAGCCGCGCTGCGCCAGATGCTGCAGCATGCGCTGCCGCTCACCGTGCTGCAGTACCGGCGCGACCGGCTGCTGGTGGCGCGCGTGCGCCAGCTGCTGGGCGCGCCCGTGCAGGGCCACCCGGGCCAGGCACTGGCATCGCACAGCGCCGAGTCGCTGGCGCACCTGCTGCATGTGTCGCCGCGCACGCTGCACCGCCAGCTCAAGGAGGAAGGGGCCACCCTGCAAGGCCTCAAGGACGAGGTGCGCCAGGCCCGTGCCATGGAGCTGCTGCACCGCAGCGACCGCCCCATCAAGCAGGTGGCCGAGGCGGCGGGCTTCGTCAACGAGAAGAGCTTCATCCGCGCCTTCAAGGGCTGGACCGGGCATTCGCCCGCCGAGTACCGGCGCCTGGCCCGCACGGCGGCGTGATCTGCAACCGCACTGGCAGCGTGGGGAACCCCGCTGCCGTGCCCGCGCACTACACTGGCCCACGATGCCGATGATCCACCTGTACCACTGCGTCAGCGCGCGCTCGTTCCGTCCCCTGTGGATGCTCGAAGAGCTGCAGCTGCCGTACTCGCTGCACATGCTGCCCTTTCCGCCCCGGCTGAAGGCGCGCAGCTTCCTGGAATTGAATCCGCTGGGCACCGTGCCCCTGCTGGTGCAGGGCGCCGTGCGCATGACCGAATCGGCCGCCATCTGCCAGTACCTGGCCGCGGCCCACCCCGATGCCGGGCTGGACGTGCGCGCCGTGGACCCGGCCTATGGCGCCTACCTCAACTGGCTGCACATGGGCGAGGCCACGCTGACCTTCCCCCAGACCCTGGTGCTGCGCTACAGCCGCTTCGAGCCCCGGGAACGCCAGCAGCCCCAGGTGGTGGAAGACTACCGCCGCTGGTTCCTGGCCCGCCTGCGCGCGGTGGAAGCCGCCCTGGCCCATGGCGAGCACCTGTGCGCGGGCCGCTTCACCGCCGCCGATGTCTCGGTGGGTTATGCGCTGCTGCTGGCCGAGCACCTGGGCCTGTCGCCCGAGTTCGGCGAGCGCACGCTGCTGTACTGGCACCGCCTGCAGCAGCGCCCCGGCTATCAGCGCGCCATGGCCGCTCAGATCGAGGCCGCCGAGGAGCAGGACGTGCCGACCACACCCGCGCCCGACACCCGGCCCTGATCCCGCAGGTTCTGCTACGGACTTGCATTCGATCGTATGACCAGGCGGGGAGCCGCAGACAGTGCTTTGGCACGGCAAGGCGACCCAACGGCGTCAGACGGTTGAAGGCAGATCCGTGTCAGGGTTCGACCACATTGAACATGGGTTCGAACTCCTCGAGCATCGCCAGCAGGGCCTGGACCCGTGACAGATCTCCAGCCACGCCGACACGGCCCTCTGCGATCCCGCTGGCCAAGGCTGCGGCCACGCCCTCCCCCTGGGCCAGCAGCCGCGCCAGTTCTTCGTGGCTGACCGCGATGCAGGCATCCACGGCAATGTCCCCCTCCATGCGCCGGTAGGTCAGTGCCGCGTTGCCCAGGCTCAGCGACCAGTGCTCGCCGGTGTCGGTGACCCGCCAGCCCAGGTGCAGCACCTGGCCGCTGGCGCGTTCGGCCACCAGGCGCACGGCCAGGCAGTCGAGGAACATCTCCATCGGAACGGCCTTGAGCAGGTCATAGCCCAGGCTGCGCCGGGGGCCGGCGCGCACGCCATTGCGCAGTTCGCGTGCCGCCAGCAGGTAGGCATTGCGCCAGGTGGCGGACTCGCTGGCAAACCCGAGCTGCTCGAGCGCTGCGGCACACAGCGCGCGGGCGGCCTGGTGGGTCGGCTCGGCAAACACCAGGTGGGCCGTGACCTCGGCCACCCAGCGGTGCTCGCCGCGCTCGAAGTCGGCCTGCGCCCGTGCCAGCAGCGCCTGGGCTCCTCCCATGTAGTCGACATAGCGCGTGCCGGCGTCGACCGGCGGCAGCGCATGCAGGCGCGCCGGGTTGCCGTCGTACCAGCCCAGGTAGTGCTGCACCACGGCCTTGACGTTGTGCACCAGCGTGCCGTAGTAGCCCTGGGCATGCGTGACGCCCGCCAGCTCGGCCGGCAGGCGCAGCACCTCGGCGATCTCCACGGCGGTCTGGCCTTGGTTCATGAGGCGCACTGTCTGGTCGTGGGTGTACTTGTACAGGTCGCGCTGCTGGGCGATGAAGCGGCTCAGCTCCGCCTGGCCCCAGGTGGGCCAGTTGTGCTGGGCGAAGACCACGTCGGCATGCGGAGCGAATTCGTGCAGCGCCTCGTCCAGGTAGCGCGACCACAGGCGCGCATCGCGCACCTGGGCGCCGCGCAAGGGACACAGGTTGTGCATGCTGTGCTGGCCTATCTCGGCCAGGTTGAGCGCCCGCAGCCCGGGAAAGAAGAAGAACATCTCCGAGGGCGCCTCGCTCTCGGGGGCCAGGGCGAAAACGATCTCAACGCCGTCGATCACGTGGCGCTCGCGGTCCTTCTCGATGGTCAGCGTCGGCGGTATCAGCGTCACCGTGCCGTGCGGCAGGCTCTTGCCCAGGCCGCAGTCGACCTGGGCGCAGACGCCGCGCGCCAGGGTGTGGCCGAACTGGAACTGCGAGCGCCGCGACATGGCGTTGCCGGCCACCATGTTCTCGGCCACGGTGTGCCAGACGAAGCCCGCGGGCGCGATGATGGGCACGCGCCGGCGGATCGCGTCCTGCTCGTCGATCACGCCGCGCACGCCACCGAAATGGTCCACGTGGCTGTGGCTGTAGACCACCGCGGTCACGGGCCGCTCGCCACGGTGCGCGCGGTAGAGCCGCAGCGCGGCCTCGGCCGTCTCGGCACAGGTCAGCGGGTCGATGATGACCACGCCCGCGTCGCCTTCGATCAGCGTCATGTTGGCCAGGTCGAACCCGCGCACCTGGTAGATGCGCTCGGTGACCTGGAACAGGCCGTGCGCCAGGTTGCGCCGCGCATGCGCCCACAGGCCCGGGTGGACCGTGGGCGCCGGCTCGGCCTCGTCCAGGAACTCGTAGCCCGCCAGGGTCCAGACGATGCGGCCCGTGGCGTCGCGCACCTCGGCGTGGGGCCAGGTGGCGATGAAGCCCCGTGTCACGGGGTCTTGCCCAAAGGGCGCAGGGTTGTGGGTGGTCTTGTGGGTGGCCATGTGATTGCCTTGATCAATCCAGTTGCGCGCCCGAGGTGCGCACCAGGCGCTCCCAGACCGGCAGGTCGGCCGCATAGCCCTGGCGGAACTGCTCGGCCGTGCTGCCCACGGCCAGCATGCCCAGCTGGGCAAAGCGCTTGCCCACCTCGGGCGTGGCCACGGCCTGCTGCGCGGCCTGCTGCAGGCGTGCCACCACCGCGGGCGGTGTCGCCTGCGGCACGGCCAGGCCGAGCCAGCCCAGCACCCGGTACTCGGGATCGGCAAAGCCGGCCTCCGCGAAGGTGGGCACCGCGGGCAGCAGGGGCAGGCGCTGGCCGCCCGTGACGGCGAGCGCGCGCAGCTTGCCCGCATCCATGTAGGGCTTGGCAGAGATGGCACTGCCGATGGTGAAGCTCAGTTGCCCACCCACCAGGTCCTGCAGCATGGGCGCCTCGCCCTTGTAGGCGATGTGGGCGATGGGCGCCTTCCAGCTCGATGCCATGTGCGCACAGGCCAGGTGCGGGTACGAGCCCGCGCCCCACGAGCCGCAGTTGCCGCCATCGCCCTTGGCACGCAGGGCACGCTGCAGGTCGGCCACGCTCTGGGCCGGCGAGCTGGCGGGCACGAGCAGCAGCAGCGGCGACGTGGCCACCAGCGAGACCAGGCCCAGGTCCTTGCGCGGATCGTAGGGCAGCCTTGCATAGAGAAAGGGGTTGGTCAGCAGCGACTGGGTCAGGCCCACCAGCACGGTGTGGCCATCGGGTGCGGCCTTGGCCACCGTGCTGGTGCCCAGGATGCCGCTGGCGCCGGGCTTGTTGTCGACGATCACCGGCTGGCCCAGCAGGCGCGCCATCTGCTCCGCAAGGGAGCGGGCGACCACGTCGGTGCCGCCGCCCGCCGGGTAGGGCACGACCAGGGTCACGGGCTTGTGGGGAAAGTCCGCTGCCGGGGCTTGGGCCAGGGCGGCGGGCGCGGCCACCGCGGCGCATGCGGCCAGCAGGCCTGCCAAGGCCCAGCGGCGCGGGAAGGAAGGGATCGTCATGGCTTGTCTCCTTGTTTTGCAGGCATGCAGGCCATTCTCGACAGGCTTCAAATGAATATCCAATGCAAAATATGGTGTCTCTTTTTAAATAAACCGCAAAATGCAGCTGCGCCAGCTCCGCCACCTGATCGCCCTGGCCGAACAAGGCAGCTTCGGGCGCGCGGCCGAGGCGGTGCACCTGTCCCAGCCGGCGCTCTCGCGCAGCATCGACAACCTGGAGGAAGCCCTGCAGGCCAGGCTGGTGGACCGGGCCTATGGCCAGGTGCGTTTCACCACGGCGGGCGAACTGGTGCTGGCGCGCGCCAAGGCGCTGGTGGCCGATGCCGACCAGATCCCGCGCGACCTGCAGTTGCTGCAGGGCCTGGTGGTGGGCCAGCTGAGCGTGGGCCTGGGGCCGTTTGCCGCCGGGATGCTGGGTCGCCCCGTGCTGGCACATATGGCCCAGCGCCATCCGCAGCTGTCGATACGCATCGAGGTCGCCGATCCGAATGCGCTTGCCGAGCGCCTGCACCGCCGCCAGCTGGACCTGTTCATCGCCGACACGCGCGACCTGCAGCAGCAGCCGGGATTGCAACTCAAGCGCCTGCCCAACATCCCGGTGTCGTTCTTCGTGCGCGCGGGGCATCCGCTGCTGGCCTTGCAGCCCGTGGCGCTGGACCAGGCCATGGACTACCCCGTCGCCGGCCCGAACCTGCCCAGCGGGGTGGCGGCGCACTTCGACGCCCAAGTGCAGCGCAAGGACCGCTCCTTCTTCAGCGTCGTCTGTGACGACCTGGGCACGCTGCAGCACCTGGCCCTGACCGCGAACGCGGTGATCCTCGCCCCGGAGCATGCGGCCTTCCACCATGGCGCCGAGTCGCTGGCGCGCCTGCCGATCCGCAGGCAGGCGCCGATGCAGACGCACTACAGCATCGTGTGGCTCACGCACCGCACCCTGTCGCCGGCGGCCCTGGCCTTCACGGGGCTGGTGCGCGCGATGATGGAGCCGGACCAACCGGCATGATTGCTCTGCCGCGCAACGGCTACTGCGGCGGTGCCTGGGGCGCGCGGTACAGAGGCAGCGACTTCACCAGCGCCCGGAACTCGGGCGAGTGCCGCAGCACGCTGCCGCCGGCCTCGATCAGGTCCGTGACCTCGTGCTGCTCGATGGAGAACGCCGTGGGGATCTGCAGGAGGCGCGGGCGCGCCACGTCGTCGGGCGAATCGCGCAGGTTGACCGGCACCACATGGATCTCGGCGTTCGGTGCGAACACGTCACCGCCGGCATGCGGGTGGGTGGCCAGGGTCTTGCGCCACTGCTCGGTGATGTCGCGCAGGAACTCCTGCGTCTCGCGCGTGGCGCGCGCGCCGGTGCCGAACAGCAGCGCATCGACCACCTGGAACATGTCGGGCACCTTGTCGCTGGTGTCTATGTTGAACGAGGGGTCGCGCTCGGCGTTCACCGTGATCAGCACCAGCTTGCGGATGCTCCCCGGCGGAATGCCCACCTCGCTGAAGCTTTCGCGCAGGCCGCCGCCCGCCAGGGCGCGGTCGAGCAGGCGCTGCACGCCGAGGTTGTCCGACAGGCCCCCGTCCACGAGGTGGATGAAGGGCTTGCGCCGGGCGTCCAGGTAGCTCTGCTCGTGGGCCCGGTACAGCCGGGTGCGGTAATCGCCGGCCGTGGCCCGTGCCAGGGCCGTGCCCACCGGCCGGTCGGTGCACTGGTCCGCATGGTTCTTGAGGGTCATGGGGCTGAGCAGCAGCGGCACGGCCGAGGAGGCCGCCACCGCGAAGGACAGCGGCACCGTGCGCAGGTCCGAGCAGATCAGCGCGAACTGGTCCCAGGTGAACTCGAAGCCCGTGCCCAGCGACATGTCGGTGGCCGTGATGAACAGCTGCGGGTGGCGCGGGCGCTTTTCCACGTCGCCGAAGGTCTTGCCGGCATAGAGCTCATCGAGCCGGCGCGCCAGCAGGTGCGTGCGGCCGAGCCAGGGCGAAGTCAGGTCGATCAGATTGCCCGGGCGCAGGGCCTGGGTGATCAGGCTGTTCTGGAAGTTCTGGCGCAGGAACTCGTGCTCGAAGCGCGGCAGCCCCTCGATGCCATGCGCCGCGTAGTAGGCCGCCACGATGCTGCCGCCCGAGACACCGCTGACCACATCGGTGGCATCGAGCAGCGTGGTGCGCTGGCCGTTCCATTCGAACACCGTGTTCTGCATCTCGGTGAGCACGCCAAAACCGAAGGCCGCCGCGCGCGCGCCGCCGCCCGAAAGCGTGACCGCCACCAGGATGCTCGGATCGCGCTGGGACGGCCGCTGCGTGACCGACTGCTCCGCCAGGGGCATGGACTCGTTGATCCAGGGCCGCACGGACGAACACCCGGCCAGCACAACCACCAATGCCGCCCCCACCCCACGCACCATCGATTGCAGTGTTGCCACAGGCTCCCCCTCCCGGCGCGGCAGGAATGCGCGCTCTGCGGGGGAGTTTAAGAGAAGGCTGCGCGCTTGCGTGCCCGCTTGCCCCCTCGGGTGGCTCAGCAGCCCAGCAGGGCCGGCAGCTCGGTCATGCTGCGGAATACCTGTGACGCCCCCGCCGCACGCAGAGCCTCATCGCCCATGCCCAGAGGCGAGTAGGCGAATACCGTGGCGCCCGCGGCCACGCCGGCCGTCACCCCAATGGTGGTGTCCTCGACCACCGCGCAGCGCGTGGGGTCGGCCTGCAGCGCGGCAGCGGCGGCCAGGTACACGTCGGGCGCGGGCTTGGTGTGGGGCACCTCGTGGCCGCTGAAGATGCGGCCCTGAAAGTACGGCATGAGCCCCACCTTGACCAGCTGCATCTCCACCTTGAAGCGGTCGGCCCCCGAGGCGCAGGCGATGCGCCCGCCGTGGTGGGCATGCACGCGCTCGATGGCGGGGTGGATGTGTTCGATGGCCACCAGGTGCAGGTCCAGCTCGGCATTGCGCCGGGCGTAGAAGCTCGCCATCCACTCGTCGGTCAGAGGCTTGCCGGTCTCGGCCTCGATACGGGCCGTGGCGCTGCGCACCGTACGGCCGATGAAATAGTCCATGCACTCTTCGTGCGTGATGGCCCAGCCCGCTTCGTTGAGCATGGTGCGCAGCACACCGTTGGTGATGTGCTCGCTGTCGACGAGCACGCCGTCGCAGTCGAACAGGATGGCTTCAAAGGTCATGGGTCAAGGCTCACAAAAAGAGAAGGATGGCGGTCACTGCTGGTCGCCATCGACATAGAACCAGCGCCCGCCCTCGCGCACGAAGCGGCTGGTCTCGTGCAAGCGCACGGCGCGGCCGCCCACGCGATAGCGTGCAACGAACTCGACTTCGGCCGTGTCCTCGCCCGTGCTGCGCTGGCTGCGCACCGCCAGGCCCAGCCAGCGGGCGCAGGGGTCGAAGTCGAGCTGCGCGGGCCGGGTGCGTGCATGCCAGGTGGCCTGCAGGTAGTCGGCGCGCTCCAGCACGAAGGCACTGTAGCGCGAGCGCATGAGGCTTGGCGCATCGGGCGCGGGCGTGGTGTCGAAGTGCTCCACATAACGGCCACAGCAGTCGGCGTAAGCCAGGGGCTTCTGGCGCGCGTTGAGCTGGCCGCAAGGGCAGGCGGTGTTGTCGGAAGACGCCATGGCGAAGCCTTTCAGCGCAGTGCTCCGAACACTTTTTTGGCCAGGGCGCTACCGGCCGCTGCGGGGTTCTGGCGGATGGCGCGCTCTTCCTCGCCGATCATGAGGTACAGGCCGTCAAGCGTGCGCCCGGTGACGTACTGCGCCAGGTTGGCGTCCTCGGCCTTGAGCAGGCCGAAGCTGGCGGCCTTGCCGGCAAAGGCGTTGTACTTCTGCGTGAGGCCGACCTTCTCGGTGGCCTGGTTCACCACGGGCAGGAAGCGCTCGCCCAGCGGGGCCCGCGTCTTCTCTGCAAAGAAGGCCGTCACCGAGGTGTCGCCCCCGGTCAGAATGTTGCGGGCGTCGATCACGGTCATGCTCTGGACGGCCTGCACCAGCAAATCCTTGCCCAGTGGCACGGCGGCTTCGGCGGCACGGTTGAGGGAGGTGACCAGCTCGTCGATACGCCGCCCCTGGCCCAGCGACTTCAGAAGCTTGGCGGCATCGTCGAGCTGTCCTGGCAAGCCGATGCGCACCCGGGGGTTGCCCAGGAAGCCGTCGGGCCGCCCGAGCGAGGCAACGGCCGCCTGCACGCCCTGAGACAGGGCGGCCTTGAGCCCGCCCGAGGTGTCGGCGGCCGACAGATCGGCCAGCGACAGGGCATGGGCCCGGGTGGCAACGGCCAGCAGCAAGGCGCCCAGGGCCCCCGCGCTGGCATGGTGGTGGAATTCGCGACGCAGCATGCGTGGTATCTCTCTGGTCAAACACAAGGAACGGCAAGGTCCGATTTTCGCCCACGCGCAGACCCCGTAGACTGGCACCCACGGATATCCATGTCCGAGGAGTCGAACCATGTGGGAAATGAGCGTGCCCTGGTGGGAGTTTGTGCTGCGCGGGATCCTGGTCTACGTGTTCCTGCTGGTCTTCCTGCGGCTCACGGGCAAGCGCCAGACGGGGCAATACGCACCGTTCGACCTGGTGCTGCTGCTGATCCTGTCCAATGCCGTGCAGAACTCGATGAACGCGGGCGACAACTCCCTGGTCGGCGGGCTGATCTCGGCCAGCACGCTCATGGGCTGCCATGTGGTGCTGGCCAACCTGACCTTCCGTTTCGGGTGGCTGGAGCGCCTGATCGACGGCACGCCGCGCGTGCTGGTGGACAAGGGCCAGGTGCATACCGAGCTGATGCACAAGGAACTGCTGTCCACCGACGACCTGGAGGCCGCGCTGCGCGCCGGCGGCTGCCTGCACGTGCACGAGGTGGAGCGCGCCACCATCGAGACCAACGGGCAGATCACCGTGGTGCTGCGCAAGCGCGACAGCGCGGGTTGATCGATCCGGCAGTGGGCGGTGCCGAGCGAGAGCAGGCCCTTAAGGTATCCGGATGTAGCAGACCTGCCTACGCCTCCCCGCAGCGACTGTGCACGCGCATGCCAACCCTACCTGGGTAGGGTTGGCGCCGCAGCCATCTTGCGGAACACTTGGCAGAATTTGCCCTCTCTGCGGGTTTCACACCACCGAATGTCTTCCACGCCCCCCTACGCCATCATCCTGGACGACCACCCCCTGGTGGCACGTGGGGTTGCCGAGTTTCTGCGCTCGCTGCGCCCGGACATGGAGATGCGGCTGGCCACCGACGCAGCCGACTGCCTGCAGCAGGTGGCGACCCATGGCGCACCGGCGCTGGCCCTCATCGATTTCTGGCTGGCGGAAGGCGCAGCGCTGGGCCTGATCGCCCAGCTGCGGGCCAGTTGCCCCGGCACGGCCATAGCCGTCATGAGCGGCGACGACGACCCGCTCCTGAGCGAACGCGCGCGCGCGAGCGGTGCGCACGGCTTCCTGCACAAGCAGGACAGCCCGAACACCTTTGCCCAGGCCGTGCATGCGCTGCTGGGCGGCCTGACCTGGTTCGTTCCGGCCGGGCGCGTGCAACCCGGCGGCCTGCGCAGCCGCGAGCTGCCCGTGACCCCGGCCGAGCTGGGCCTGTCCACACGCCAGGGCGAGATCCTGGCCCTGGTGCTGCTGGGCCAGCCCAACAAGCGCATCGCGCTGGACCTGGCCTTGTCGGAAAGCACGGTCAAGGAGCATGTCACCGCCATCCTGCAGCGCCTGGGTGCACGCAACCGCATCGAGGCCATCACCCAATTGCGCGGGCGCAGGCTGGTGCTGGCCACAGGGCCTGCGGGCTGATGGCCTCGCCTGCGGCAGCACCACCGGCCGAGGGGTCCGACGACGCCCCCATCAGCATGGAGGGGCAGGCCCGCCTGCTGCAGATGACCTTCGGCTTCCTGCTCACCAGCATCTTCGTGCTGCCGCTGGTGTCGCTGGCGCTCACGCTGTTCTACGCGCAGGGGCACGATGCACGGTGGATGTGGGTGTGGTGCGGCTTCTACGCCCTGTTCGCGCTGGTGATGTCCGTGCAGCGGCGCCTGCACCTGCGCGACCGCAAGCGCCTGGATGCCCAGGCCATGGTGCGCAAGTGGAAGCCCCGACTCGAAGCATGCGCCTTGCTGCACGGCGCCGGCATCACCGCGCCCATGGCCATCGTGGCCGGCCATGCGGACTATGACTTTGCCTTGCTGCTGCTGGTGACCAACGCCGCCATCGTGGTCGGCAATGCCACCCTCCAGACGCCCGTGCTCAGCGTGTTCATGCGCCTGTACATGGCGGGCTGGAATGCATCGCTGCCCCTGCTGGTCTGGGTGTTTCCGGGGCACTGGCATGCCGTCCTGCCGTTGGCGCTGCTGTTCAGCCTGGCCATCTACCGCCACTCCAACGCGACGCACCGCTTCTTCGTGCAGCAGGTGCGGCTGGAAGAGCGCGGCGCGCAGCTGGCTGCGCGCTACCTGGCGGCGCGCGACGAAGCCCAGGCCGCCCTGGAAGAGAAGAACCGCTTTCTGAGCACCGCCGCGCACGACCTGCGCCAGCCCGTGCACGCCATGGGGCTGCTGGCCGCGGCCATTGCCCGGCGCAACCACGACCCGGGCCTGTCCGCCCCGCTGGCCGACCTGCAGCGCAGCGTGCACTCGGTCAACCGGATGTTCAACTCGCTGCTGGACCTCTCGCGCATCGAAGGCGGCCATGTGGCCGTGCACGCCGTACCGGTGGCCCTGGAGGCCCTCTTCGGCGACGTGCTCACGCTGTTTCGCGAGGAGGCGCGCACGCGCGGGCTGCAGCTGCGCGTGCGCCCGCCGGGTCCCCAGGCCGCCGTGCTGGCCGATGCGGACCTGCTGCGCCAGTCGGTCGTGAACCTGGTGCACAACGCACTGCGCTACACCTTGCGCGGCGGCGTGCTGCTCACCGCGCGCCGGCGCCGCGGGGGCTGGCAGATCGAGGTCTGGGACACCGGCGTGGGCGTGGCCCTGGAGGACAAGCTGCGCATCTACACACCGTTCTACCGCCCGCAGCACGCCTGGAACATCGGCAACGACGGCCATGGCCTCGGCCTGGCCGTGGTGGCACGCTGCGCCAAGCTGATGGGCGCCGACTACGGGCTCGCATCGCGCCTGGGCAGGGGATCGCGGTTCTGGCTGCACCTGCCCGCGGCCACCCTGGTCGCCAGCCACGCCCTGCCTGCCCGCCACAGCGGCCTGGCATGGGACGCCGGCGGTGGCAGCCCGCCTGACCTGGGTTCGCTGTCAGGCACCTGCCTGGTCATCGACGACGACCCGCAGGTGGCGACTGCCTGGGCCGCGCTGTTGCAGGCCTGGGGCATCAGCGCCCGCTTCGCCAGCTGCGCCAGCGAGGCCTGGGCGCTGGTGGACACGGGCTTCACCCCAGGGGCCATTCTGTGCGACCAGCGCCTGCGCTCGGGCGAGAGCGGCTTTGACATCCTGCGCGCGCTGATGGCGCACTGCCCCGGCGCCTACGGTGCCATGGTCAGCGGAGAACTGCACTCGCCCGAGCTGCAGGAAGCCGAGAGCGAGGGCTACCTGGTGCTGCCCAAGCCGCTCGACGTGGTCCGGCTGCATGCCCTGCTGGCCCAGTGGCTGGAACCCCGGCACGGCCGCTGACGGGAGGCATGGCACATGGACATGTCAGAGCAAGCGCTGGACACCCCCACGCCCACCGACGCAGGCCGCCTGCGGCTGCTGAGCGCCGCCTTTGCGCGCCTGCGCCTGAGCATGGCGGCCATGCCCGCCATGGGTTTTCTGTTCGGAGGGCTGCTGGCCTGGCTGGGCGGCAACCCGCGCGGCTTCTTCGTCTGGGGCGCGCTGTACCTGCCGGCCCTGTGGTACGCATGGCACCTGCTGCGCCGCTACCGCCGCGAGCAGCTCGAACACCCGCCCGCCGACCTGCTCGCGGCCTGGCAGCCCCGTGTGCAGCGGCTGGCGCTGGCCCATGGCGTGGCGCTGGCATCGACCGTGGTCCTGCCCATGGGCACTGCCAGCTACGACTTCATGCTGCTGGTGTACGCCGCCCTGATGGGTACGGTGGCTGTCAACGCCGCCCAGATGTCGGCCTCGTGGCGGGTCTACCGGGCATTCTTCTTCGGCATGGGCGGCAGCCTCGTGCTGATGCCCTGGGCCTTCGAGAGCCATTGGTACTTCACCCTGCCCATCGCCCTGGTGATGATGGTGGTGATCTACCGCAGCGCCATCCACTCGCACCGCTTCTTCGTGCGCCAGGTGGCGCTCGAAGAGCACAGCCGGGACCTGGCGGAACGCTACCGCCAGGCCAGCAGCGCGGCCGAGATGGCGCTGGCCGAGAAGAACCGCTTCTTGAGCACCGCCGCGCACGACCTGCGCCAGCCCGTGCACGCCATGGGCCTGCTGGCCGAGGCCATTGCCCTGCACGGCAAGGACATCCCGCGGCTGGAGGGTCTGCTCACGCAGTGGCGGCTCAGCATGCGCTCGGTGAGCCACATGTTCGATGCCCTGCTGGACCTGTCGCGCATCGAATCGGGCGCGGTGGAGTTGCGGCCCGCTGCGCTGCCGCTCCAGGGGCTGTTCGACGACATCCACACCCAGTTTGCAGCCGAAGCCGGCGCGCGCCGCCTGGCCCTGCGGCTGCACCGGCCGCCGCCCCATGCCACCGTGCTGGCCGACCCGGCGCTGGCGCGGCAGTCATTGGCCAACCTGGTGCACAACGCGCTGCGCTACACACCGCACGGCGGCGTGCTGGTGGGCGCTCGGCAGCGCGGCAGGCACTGGCGCATCGAGGTATGGGACACCGGGGTCGGTGTCGCCCTGGAAGAACAGGGCCAGATCTACCAGGCCTTCTACCGCCCCCACCACGCATGGCAGCTGCACCGCAGCGGCCACGGCCTGGGACTGGCCGTGGTGGCCCGCTGCGTGGCGCTGATGGGCGCCCGGCAGGGCCTTCGATCCCGGCTCGGCAAGGGATCGTGCTTCTGGGTCGAGCTGCCGGCCGCCGAAGCGCCCTCGCCGGCGGAGCAGCTGGCGCCGCTGGGCGCGCAAGGGCACCACGGCCCGCTGCCAGGGCGCTGCCTGGTGCTCGACGATGACCCGCATGTGCTGGGCGCCTGGGCGGCCCTGCTCGGTACCTGGGAGGTGGAGGTGCGCCTGGCCTCCAACGCAGGCGAGGCCTTCGCCCACATCGAAGCCGGGTTCACGCCGCAGGCCATCCTGTGCGACCAGCGGCTGCGCTCCGGCGAAAGCGGCTTCGAGGTGCTGCTAGCGCTGCTGGAGCGCTGCCCCGACGCCCACGGCGCCATGGTCAGCGGCGAGTTCGACGCCCCCGAGCTGCAGGAGGCCGACGCCCAGGGCTACCTGGTCCTGCGCAAGCCGGTCGACGCCGACACGCTGCACGCCCTGCTCGCGCAGTGGCTGCGGCAGCCTGGCAACTGATGCCGTGCGGCACGCTCAGGCCAAGGCGCGCTGGATGATGATCTTCTGCACGTCGCTCGTGCCTTCGTAGATCTGGCACACGCGCACGTCGCGGTAGATGCGCTCCACCGGGAAGTCGTTCACCACGCCATAGCCGCCCAGGGTCTGGATGGCGGCGCTGCAGACGCGCTCGGCCATCTCGCTGGCGAACAGCTTGGCCATGGCCGCCTCCTTGAGGCAGGGGCGGCCCGCATCGCGCAGCGCGGCGGCATGCCAGATGAGCTGGCGCGCGGCCTCGATCTGCGTGGCGCATTCGGCCAAGCGAAACCCCACTGCCTGGTGGTTGAAGATGGCAGTGCCGAAGCTCTCGCGCTCCTTGGAGTAGGCGAGCGCCGCATCGAAGGCGCTGCGCGCCATGCCCACGCTTTGCGCGGCGATGCCGATGCGCCCGCCTTCGAGCGCACCGAGCGCGATCTTGTAGCCCTCGCCCTCGGCACCGATCAGGTTCTCGGCCGGAATGCGGCAGTTGTCGAAGTTGATCTGCGCCGTGTCGCTGCTGTGCTGGCCCAGCTTGTCTTCGAGCCGCGCCACCACGTAGCCAGGGTTGTCGGTGGGCACGAGGAAGGCGCTCATGCCCTTCTTGCCCGCGCCCTTGTCGGTCACGGCGATGACGATGGCCACGTGGCCGTTCTTGCCGCTGGTGATGAACTGCTTGACGCCGTTGATCACGTAGTCGCCGCCCTGGCGCACAGCGGTGGTGCGCAGTGCGGAGGCGTCCGAGCCCACATGCGGCTCGGTCAGGCAGAAGGCGCCCAGCATGCGGCCCTGGGCCAGCGGCGTGAGCCAGTCCTTCTTCTGCTGCGCATTGCCATAGCGCATGAGGATGGCGTTGACGGGGCAGTTGGTCACGCTGATGGCGGTGCTGGTGCCGCCGTCGCCCGCGGCGATTTCTTCGAGCACCAGGGCCAGGGTCACATAGTCGAGGTTGGCGCCGCCCAGCTCTTCGGGCACGCAGATGCCGTAGGCGCCCAGCGCCGCCAGGCCCTGGTGCGCCTCCTTCGGGAAGTGGTGCTCCTTGTCCCAGCGCGCCGCGTGGGGCCACAGCTCGGCCTGCGCGAAATCGCGCACGGCGTCGCGGATCATTTCCTGGTCTTGGGTCAGCAGCATGGGGTCTCCGAAAGCACTTGTTGTTGGAAAGGAAGAAAGGCGGGCACGGCTACCAGTGCGCAGCACGCCGGCCGTCATAGTGCAGCAGGCGCCCCTTGTCGGCATCGGTCACGCTGGCCAGGGTGGCACGCATGCCGCGCACGCTCTCCTGCACCGTGAGCGGGGCCTCGCCGCCGCCCATCTCGGTCTGCACCCAGCCAGGGTCGATGGTGATGAGGGTGGCACCCGGGTAGTCGTGCTGGGCCGAGGCCACGGCCATGTTGAGGGCGGCCTTGCTGGTGCGGTAGAGCCAGGATTCGCTGTCGTCCACGCTGCCGATCTGCGACATGGACGAGGACACGAAGGCAAACACGCCCTGCGCGTCGGCCACCATGGGCGCCACCTGAGGCAGGGCCTGCATGGCGCCCAGCACGTTGGTGTGCATGACGGCGTCAAAATCCTGCTGCGTGGGGGGCGTGAGCGCGTTGGGCCTGCGGATCACGCCCGCCACGTACAGCGCCAGGTCGATCTTCTCGCCGTCGAGCAGCCAGGACAGGCCGCTCACGCTGGCGGGGTTGGCCACGTCCATGGTGAGCGGCTGGGCCCCCAGTGCCTGCAGGCGCTCACGCCCGGCGTCATCGCGCGCGGAGGCGATCACCCGGTCACCCACCTCCACGTACTGGCGCGCCAACTCCAGGCCAATGCCGCGCGATGCGCCGATGATGAGAATGGTTGCCATGGGATGGGGATCCTTGTCAGATGAAAGCGCTGGTCAGTGGATAGCGAACTCGAAATAGCCCGACCAGGCGGGATCGAAGCTCGTGGTGGTTTCCAGCGAGGCGGCCTCATCGCGCAGCAGCAGCGGCGCCAGCGCCTGCTTGGCCAGCTGTTCATCGCCCACGTAGTACACGGCCTTGCGGCGCCCGCTGCGGGTCATGGTGTAGGCCAGGATGCCCAGCTGCGACAACTCCAGCAGGGTGGCCGCCTGGTCGTGCAGGTCCTGCGCCACCTGGAGCTCGTCGCGGTCACCGACGGGCATGTCCAGCGTGAGGGCATAGGCCAGGTCGGCGCGCATCGCGACCGGGTTGGCACTGCGGTTGACCATCACCAGCGCCGTGTCCTGCGGCTCTCCGGCGTCTTCGTCGTCCGACCCGCCAAAAGCCAGGGTCATGCCACCCCATACATGCTCGCCGCTGGGGAAGTCGCCGGTGCGCCCCAGGGTTTCGCTCCAGTAGCGGTCGAACACGGGGGGCAGCAGGCTCAGCGGGGTCCACTCGGCATCGGGGTCGGCAGACTCGTCCACGAAGTCCACGGCGCCGACCTTCACGGCAAAGTCGTACTCGCCCAGCACATGGTCGATCATGATGAACGCCATGTTGCGCGCATGGTCCTGAAAATCCTGCGGGATCTCGCGGCCGAAGCGGATCTCGAGCGCCGCCTGGCCGTCGTCCTGGCTGCAGGCGATCAGCACCTCGGAGGTGGACAGCTCGAAGCCGTCCATGCCGATGGGAAAGTCCGGCTGCTGCGTTCGCTCGCGGAACGCCCGCAGGGTGTGGTGCTGCAGCTTGGGCGCGGCCGCGACCACCTGCATCAGCAGGGGGAAGCGGTCGATGCTGCCGTGGGCGGTGACGATCATGTCCACCACCGCATCCCCGTCACCACCGGACATCTCCAGCGCCAGCCCTTCCAGGTGCCGCTCCAGCAGCACATTGCTCTCCTCCACACGTTCGCGCAAAGGCATGGCATGCAGGGCAGCCTCGGTGTCGGCGAACTCGCGCCAGAAGGCGGTGATGGCGGCGGTGCTGGATTCCATGGCAGCGTGCTCCGGTGCGGAGGATGGTGGTGATGAAGGCCCTATTGTTGGCCGAATATGCTGGGCCGAAATCAGACCAGTTCCAGCGCCATGGCCGTGGCCTCGCCGCCACCGATGCACAGCGTGGCCAGGCCCTTGGTGAGTCCACGGGCCTTGAGCGCATGGATCAGCGTGACCATGATGCGCGCGCCGCTGGCACCGATGGGATGGCCCAGGGCGCAGGCGCCGCCATTCACGTTGACCTTGTCGTGCGGCAGGTCGAGTTCCTTCATGAGCGCCATGGGCACCACGGCGAAGGCCTCGTTGATCTCCCACAGCTGCACGTCGCCCACGGCCCAGCCGGCCTTGGCCAGCGCCTTCTGGGTGGCGCCCAGGGGGGCGGTGGCAAACCACTCGGGCTCCTGCGCGTGCGTGGCATGGCTCACGACGCGGGCGATGGGCTTGCAGCCGAGCTTCTTCGCGGTGGATTCGCGCATCATCACCAGCGCTGCGGCGCCGTCGTTGATGCTGGAGCTCGACGCGGCGGTGATGGTGCCGTCCTTCTTGAAGGCGGGTTTCAGGCCGGCGATCTTCTCGAGCTTGACCTTGCCCGGGCCTTCGTCCACCGACACCACGGTCTCGCCCGCACGGGTCTTGACGGTGACGGGCACGATCTCGGCCGCAAAGGCGCCAGACTCGGTGGCGGCCTTGGCGCGCTGCACGCTGGCCGTGGCGAATGCGTCCTGCTGCTCGCGCGTGAACTGGTACTTGGCGGCGCAGTCCTCACCGAAGGTGCCCATGGAACGGCCGGCCTCGTAGGCATCTTCCAGGCCATCGAGCATCATGTGGTCGAAGATGCGGTCGTGTCCCAGGCGGTAGCCGCCACGGCCCTTCTGCAACAGGTAGGGGGCGTTGGTCATGCTCTCCATGCCGCCGGCGACCATCACCTCGTGCGTGCCGGCCAGCAGCATGTCGTGGGCCATCATCGCGGCCTTCATGCCCGAGCCGCACATCTTGGACAAGGTGACCGCGCCCGCGCCCTTGGGCAGGCCGCCCTTGAAGGCCGCCTGGCGCGCAGGCGCCTGGCCCTGGCCGGCCATCAGGCAGTTGCCGAACAGCACCTCGCCCACGGCATCGGGTGCGACGCCGGCACGCTCCATGGCGGCCTTGATGGCGGCGCCGCCCAGGTCATGGGCAGCCAGGCTGGAGAAGTCGCCCTGCAGCGAGCCCATGGGGGTGCGTGCGGCGCCGACGATGACGATGGGGTCTTGGGGGTGGTTGCTCATGGCAATGTCTCCTGCAGTGGGTTGGATGGGGGTCAGGTCAAAAAATCAATCGCGCGGACGACCGGGGAAACGCCGGTCCGTGTCGTAGGGGAAAACGTCGTACACATGGCCGGCCTGGATGCGCTCCTTGTGCGACTGCCAGAACGCGGCGTCCAGCAGGTCGGCGTGGTGCTGCATGAACACGGCGCGCACGGCGTCGTTGCCCAGCAGGAAGGGGCCGAAGGTCTCGGGAAACACGTCGCGCGGGCCCACGGCGTACCAGATCTCGCCGCTCATCTCTTCTTCCTCGTTGCGCGGCGTGGGCACGCGGCGGAAGTTGCAGTCGGTGAGGTATTCGATCTCGTCGTAGTCGTAGAACACGACCTTGCCGTTGCGCGTGACGCCGAAGTTCTTCCACAGCATGTCGCCCGGGAAGATGTTCGCGGCCACCAGGTCCTTGATGGCATTGCCGTACTCGATCACGCTGTGCTCCATCTGCTGGCGCGCGCGGTTGTCCGCCAGGCCGGTGTCGAAGGCCTCCTGCAGGTAGATGTTGAGCGGGATCATGCGCCGCTCGATGTATAGGTGCTTGATGATGACCTCGGTCTGGCCATCGCCATCGCGGTCGCTGATCTCCAGCTGGCTCTCCGCGAACTTCTGGATCTCGGCGATCAGCTCGTCGTCGAAGCGCTCGCGCGGAAAGGCCACCTCGCTGTATTCGAGCGTGTCGGCCATGCGGCCCACGCGGTCGTGCTGCTTGACCAGCAGGTACTTGGCCTTGATCTGCTCGCGCGTGGTCTCCTTCTGGTGCGGGAAGTAGTCCTTGATGAGCTTGAAAACGAACGGGAAGGACGGCAGGTCGAAGACCAGCATGACCATGCCCTTGATGCCGGGCGCGATGCGAAAGCGGTCGCTCGAATGCCTGAGGTGGTAGAGGAAGTCGCGGTAGAACAGCGTCTTGCCCTGCTTGGCCAGGCCCAGGGCGTTGTAGATCTCGGCCCGCGGCTTGCGTGGCATGAGGCTGCGCAGGAACTGCACGTAGGCACTCGGGATCTCCATGTCCACCATGAAGTAGGCGCGCGCAAAGCTGAACAGCATCTGCAGGTCGTCCTCGCCGAACAGGGCCGCGTCGATGTACAGCCGGCCATCGGCATCGTGCAGGATGGGCAGGGCGAACGGCACTTCGTTGAAGCCGTTGATGATCTTGCCCACCACGTAGGCGCCCTTGTTGCGAAAGAACAGGCTGGCCAGCACCTGGATCTGGAAGTTGGCGCGCAGGCGCACCTTGTCCAGGCGGCCCTGCATGGCGCGCAGCACGTGGCCGGTGTCGCGCGACAGGTCCGCGAACGTGCCCTGCAGCTGGAAGTTGTCGATGATGCGGGTGAGCGTGCCGTGCAGGCTCTCACGCGAGGGGTAGTAGGCGCGGTAGGTGGGCCGGGCCGCGGGCTCTTCGTTCTCGATGTACTCGGTGCTGACCGCGGGCCGCACGAAGATGAAGTCGTTGTGGAAATGCGTGCGGTGCAGGATCTTGCAGGTCACCGAGTTGAAGAAGGTCTCGGCCAGCTCGGGCTGGTGGTGGTTGACCAAAAGGCCGATGTAGTGGAGCTTGACCTGGTGCCACACGTCCATGGGCTGGGTGCCGGCGTCGTACTCCTTTTCGAGCCGGCGCACGCATTCCTTGACGCGCAGGTCGTAGAACTCGATGCGCTCGCGCTGGGCGCGCTGCTGGCCATGCCAGTCTGCGGTCTCGAAGCGGTGCTTGGCCCGCGCGGACTCGGTACGGAACAGGCGGTAGTGGCGGTTGAAGCCGTCCATCATCGCCTTGGCGATGTCGTACGCCTGGGGCGAATCGAGTCGTTGCGGGAACATGGGCTGCCTACCGATCCTGCAGGGCCGTGGGCTCAGCCTCGCCGGGTGGCGGCCACGCCCGCGATGGCGGCCTTGTACAGCGACTCCAGCCCCTCGGTGCTGTCCACCGTCATGTGCAGGTTGTTGATCAGGCCATCCTTGAGGCCGTAGCACCAGCCGTGCAGCGTGACCTTCTGGCCGCGGCCCCAGGCGTCGAGCATCACCGTGGTCTGGGCGATGTTGACCACCTGCTCGATGGCGTTGAGCTCGCACAGCACATCGTGGCGCCATTCGGGCGCAGTGGAGGCGATCAGTTCACGGTGGCGGTCGCGCACGTCCTGCACGTGGCGGATCCAGTTGTCGGCCAGGCCCACGCGCGTGCCCTCCAGCGCAGCCAGCACGCCACCGCAGCCGTAATGGCCCACGACCATCAGGTGCTCGATGTGCAGCTGGTCCACCGCGTACTGGATGGTGGACAGGCAGTTGAGGTCGGTGGGCACCACCACGTTGGCCACGTTGCGGTGCACGAAGACTTCGCCCGGCTCCAGCCCGGTGATCTGGTTGGCAGGTACGCGGCTGTCGGAGCAGCCGATCCACATGTACTTGGGCTTTTGCTGCGCCAGCAGGCCTGTGAAGAAGCCGGGGCGCTCACGCTCCATCTGGGCCGCCCAGGCGCGGTTGTGGACAAACAGGTCTTCGATGGAGGTGCTCATGGGTCTCGGCTCTCAAAAAGGTGGAATCGGCCTGCGGGTTCAGCAGGTCTCGGCAAACAGTTCCCGGCCAATCAGCATGCGGCGGATCTCGCTCGTGCCCGCGCCGATCTCGTACAGCTTGGCATCACGCCACAGGCGCCCCAGGGGGTACTCGTTGATGTAGCCGTTGCCGCCGAAGATCTGCACGCCCTCGCCCGCCATCCAGGTGGCCTTTTCGGCACACCAGAGGATGACGCTGGCGCAGTCCTTGCGAACCTGGCGCACATGGTCGGTCCCCAGCATGTCCAGGTTCTTGGCCACGGTGTAGGCAAACGAGCGCCCTGCCTGGAGCACGGTGTACATGTCGGCCACCTTGCCCTGGATGAGCTGGAATTCGCCAATGCTCTGGCCGAACTGCTTGCGGTCGTGAATGTAAGGGATGACGTTGTCCATCACCGATTGCATGATCCCCAGAGGTCCTCCGGTCAATACCGCGCGCTCGTAGTCCAGCCCGCTCATGAGCACCTTGGCGCCCTGGTTCAGGCCGCCCAGGATCTGGGAGGCGGGCACCTCGACGTTGTTGAACACCAGCTCACCCGTATGGCTGCCGCGCATGCCCAGCTTGTCGAGCTTTTGCGCCACGCTGAAGCCGGGCATGCCCTTCTCGATCAGGAAGGCGGTGACGCCGCGCGCGCCCAGCTCGGGCTCGGTCTTGGCGTAGACCACCAGGGTGTCGGCGTCGGGGCCGTTGGTGATCCACATCTTGCTGCCGTTGAGCAGGTAGTAGCCGCCCTTGTCCTCGGCCTTGAGCTTCATGCTGATCACGTCGGAGCCGGCACCGGGCTCGCTCATCGCCAGGGCACCCACGTGCTCGCCGCTGATCAGCTTGGACAGGTACTTGGCCTTCTGCGCTTCGCTGCCGTTGCGGTTGATCTGGTTCACGCACAGGTTGCTGTGCGCACCGTAGGACAGGCCTACCGAGGCGCTGGCACGCGAGATCTCCTCCATGGCCACCATGTGTGCCAGGTAGCCCATGGCGGCACCGCCGTACTGTTCGGGCACGGTGATGCCCAGCACCCCGAGCTCGCCCATCTTGCGCCACAGGTCCATGGGGAACTGGTCATTGCGGTCGATCTCGGCCGCGCGCGGGGCGATATCGGCCTGGGCGAAGTCGCGCACGGCGTCGCGCAGGGCATCGATGTCTTCGCCCAGCTGGAAGTTCAGGCCTGGCAGGTTCGCGGGGATGCTCATGGTTTGTCTCCTGGTAGGAAGTGAATGGTGAGGATTTGGGGCACGACGATCTCAGTTGTCCACGGCGCTGAAAGTGACATGCGCGGGATAAAACTGGCACGGCCAAAGCCAGTGCCCCCGTGCAAGGGCCGCCCCGCCGCACTGGGGGCGTCCCCCTCCCGACCCGCGCAGCGGGTCGAGAGAGGGGGAAGGCGCGAAGCGACTCAGGGGGTGTTTCATTTCATCTCGCGGCCGGTCACGGCCATCAGCGTGCAGCCCATGGTGGCCACCAGCTTCTCGCCCTGGGCGCCCATGGCATAGGCGCGCCCTTCAGTCACGGTGATGGTGCGGCCGGGCTTGAGCACCCGGCCTTCCATGCGAAAGCACTCGCCCTGGGCAGGGGCCAGCAGGTTGATCTTGAATTCGATGGTGAGCACGGCGGCATCGTCGCCCATCAAGGTGAACCCGGCGTAACCGCAGGCGGAATCGAGGGCCGTGGCGACCATGCCGGCATGCAGGAAGCCGTGCTGCTGCGTGAGGCCGGCGGCCCAGTCGAGTTCGATGTCCACCGCACCGGGCTCGATGCGGGCCAGGCGGGCGCCCAGCGTCTGCATGGCGCCCTGCAGGGCGAAACTGTCCTTCACACGCTGCACATAGCGTGGACTTCTCACCTCGAAAGCAGGGCTGGTCACGGCAGGTTCCTGGAAGGAAATTGAATTGACGTTTACGTAAACGTCAATTATGGCTCATTTTTGCTGTTCGACCTTGTCGAGCAGTGCCCGGGCCTCCTGCTCGTGTTCTTCCACCTCCTCCAGGTTGGCCTGCAAGTCGGCCAGCTGCTCCTCCAGCTGCCTGCGGTGCAGTGCCAGCACCTCGAGGAATTTGCGCAGCTGCGCGCCTGTGTCGCGCGGGCTGTCGTACAGGTCGATGATTTCCTTGGCCTCGGTCAGCGACAGGCCCAGGCGCTTGGCGCGCAGGGTCAGGCGCAGGCGGGTGCGATCGCGTGCGCTGTAGATGCGGTTGCGGCCGGCCGGGCCGGTGCGCTCGGGCTGCAGCAGGCCCATGTCTTCGTAGAAGCGCATGGCGCGCGTCGTGAGGTCGAACTCTTTGGCAAGGTCGCTGATGGTGTAGGAGGTGGCCATGGGCTTCGTGCGGGAGACGGGTTTCGCACTGGCGACAGTCGCTTTGCGAACCGTCCCTACAATGCAGTGAATCTGACGTTTACGTTAACGTCAATGCTAACCCAACCAGGCACTGCATGAACCCCCTCGAACACCAAATCACCTACCCGATGGGCGACACCCTTCCAGCGCCAGGGGTGGCAATGGACGTGGCACCCGGGGTGCGCTGGATCCGCATGGGCCTGCCGTTTGCGCTCGACCACATCAACCTGTGGCTGCTGCGCGACCGCCAGCAGATGGGCAACACCCTGGTGGACGGCTGGACGGTGGTGGACTGCTGCATCGACAACCCGCTCACGCGCGCGCAGTGGGAGGAGGTGTTCGCCTCCAGCCTGGACGGCCTGCCCATCCTGCGTGTGATCGTGACCCACATGCACCCGGACCACATCGGCCTGGCGCACTGGCTCTGCGCGCGCTGGGACGTGCGCCTGTGGATCAGCGCCACCGACTACTACGCGGCCCGCGCGGCCATCGGCAACCGCGATGGCTTCAGCGGCGAGGCCGCAACCGATTTCTATACCTCGCATGGTGCGCGCGACGAGGAGTTCCTCGGCCACGTGCACGGCCGCGGCTCCTACTACCACTCGCTGGTGCCGGACCTGCCCACCACCTACCGGCGCCTGATGGATGGCGATGCCATCGAGATCGGCGGGCGCAGCTGGAACTGCATCAGCGGCTACGGCCATGCGCCCGAGCACATCGCCCTGCACTGCCCCGAGCTGTCGGTGCTGGTCAGCGGCGACATGGTGCTGCCGCGCATCTCCACCAATGTGAGCGTGCACGCGGCCGAGCCCGAAGCCGATCCGCTGCGGCTGTTCCTCACCTCGATCAAGCGCTACCTGGCGCTGCCGGCGGACACGCTGACCCTGCCTTCGCATGGCAAGCCCTTCACAGGCCTGCATGTGCGCATCGGCCAACTGCAAGCCCACCACCAGGAGCGCCTGCAGGAGATCGTGGATGCCAGCCTCCACGGCCCGCTGTCGGCCACGGACGTGTTGCCTGTGATGTTCAAGCGCCCGCTCGACCCGCACCAGATGACCTTCGCCCTGGGCGAGGCACTCGCCCACCTGCACCTGCTGTGGCTGGACGGCGGCTTCGAGCGCACACTCGACGACCAGGGCGTGTACCGCTTCGGGCCCCGGCAGCAGCCGCCTGCCAACTGACGGCTTTTGCAGCCAATAGGCGCCTTCATGGCGCCAATGGGCTGCACCGCGGTTCGCCTGCCTGCCGTGTCAGGCGTCCTGCTGCCGCAGCTGTTCCTCCACCCGTGTGCGCAGCTGCTCTTCCTGGGCCCGCAGCTCGGGCGTGAATTCGGCGCCAAAGTCCTCGGCCTCGAAGATCTGGCGGATCTCGATCTCGGACTCGCCCAGCATCGGGTTCGGGCAGCGCTTGACCCAGGCGATGGCCTCCTGCAGGGAGGCACATTTCCAGATCCAGAAGCCTGCAATCAGCTCCTTGGTTTCAGCGAACGGCCCATCGACCACCTGGCGGTCCCTGCCCGCAAAGCGCACGCGGGCGCCCCTGGAGCTGGGATGCAGGCCTTCACCGGCCTGCATTACGCCGGCCTGCACCAGTTCTTCATTGAAGCGGCCCATCTCGGCCAGCATGTCCTCGCGGGGCATCACGCCCGCTTCGCTGTTGGCATCGGCCTTGACCAGAATCATGAATCGCATGGGGTTCTCCTTGGGTCGGTTGGACAGACAGAGCAAGAGGCTCTGTATACACGACGGACCAGGGAGCGCGCATTCGACACATGCAACGAAATATTGGCGCCCCAGGGCACCGGGGAGCCGCAGCACGGAGCGGCCCCTGCCTGGCCACCCGATGGGGCAAACGCGTTTCGGCCGCCCCAAAGCAAACGCCCCCAATACCAAAATGGTACTGGGGGCGGTTGGGCTGTAAGAGCCTGACGATGACCTACTTTCACACGGGAACCCGCACTATCATCGGCGCAAAGTCGTTTCACTGTC